>JAXDJR010000042.1:0-10611 GCA_034667545.1 Actinomycetota bacterium | reverse complement strand
GCTGGCGGATCTCTCTTTCTCCAGCCAGGTGAGTGGGGTCGCCATCTGCTCAGTGGTTCCACGGAGCACCCAGCAGCTTCGCGATATGACCGCCACCTACTTCGGTTTCCCCGCGGTGGTAGTTGAGCCGGGTGTGAGGACGGGTCTCGCCATCCTCACGGACAACCCGCGCGAGGTTGGGGCAGACCGCATCGCTAACGCGGTTGCCGCACATCACATGTACGGGCGCCACGCTGTTGTGGTAGTCGATCTCGGCACCGCCATTACCGTTGATGCTGTCTCGGCGCGTGGCGAGTACCTGGGCGGCGCCATCGCCCCCGGCCTGGACATCGCTGCCGCGGCTCTCTTCGAGGCCACCGCAAAGATCACGCGCGTCGAGCTCGTTGCGCCGCCGAGTGCGATCGGGAAGAGCACAGTCGCCGCAGTGCAGTCCGGTTTGATCTTTGGCACCGCGGACCTGATCGATGGTCTGGTCGACAGGGTGATCGATGAACTCGGTGGCGACGCCCATGTCGTCGGGACGGGGGGCCTGGCCCCCGTCGTCTTCGAGCACTCGCGCACGATCGAGAAGGTTGAGCCCGTGCTCACGCTTCTCGGGTTGAAGCTCATCTTCGAGCGCAATGTGCAGGACGGGGCCGGATGACTGCGGGAGGAGATGGATCCTCCTCGTATCCCTACCGGTACGAACGGACAGCCACAGCAGGCGATATCCAAGACCGTTTCGGAACGCTGGAACCCGGGGCATCCAGCGGACAAGACGTTCGTGTGGCGGGCCGGATCATGAGCGTCCGCGCCCACGGCAAGGTTGCGTTCGCCGATCTCAAGGACGCCAGCGGCCACGTGCAGTTGTTCGCACAGCATCAGGTGCTGGGGGACGACGGTCTTGCATCTTTCTTGGAGCTCGGCGTTGGGGACATCGTTGGTGTGGCCGGCGAGGTAGTTATGACGAGACGAGGCGAGCTCTCGGTAAGGGTGGCCTCGACCACGGTGCTTGCTCCTTGCTTGCGGCCGTGGCCCGAGAAGTGGCACGGGATGACCGACGTCGAATCGCGCTATCGCCAGCGCTATCTCGACCTCAACGTGAACCCCGCGGCGCTGCGCGCACTGGAGGCACGCGCGGTTGCCAACGCGACCATCCGTGATTTCCTCACAGAGCGCGGTTTCATCGAGGCCGAGACGCCGCTGCTTCAGCCCATCGCCAGCGGAGCCATAGCCAGACCCTTTTCCACGCACCACAACGCTTTGGACATCGACCTCAGCCTGCGCATCGCGCCGGAGCTATACCTGAAGCGGTTATTGATCGGGGGTATCGAAAAGGTCTACGAGCTCAACCGCAGCTTCCGCAATGAAGGCATCTCGACCAAGCACAACCCTGAGTTCACGATGCTCGAGGCTTACGAGGCTTACGTCGATTACGAGGACACCATGAACCTGGTCCAGGAATTGGTGCGAGCGATCGCCCGAGCTGTCAACGGCACCACCGAAGTGAAGGTGGGTGGCCATCAGCTTGACCTCGCCGAGCCGTTCCGGAGGATGAGCATGTTCGAGGTGATTGCCGAAGCTACCGGTCGCGACCTCGGCCCCCTATGGGAAGCCGGCGATTTCGAGAGACTGCCCGATCATGTCCGCGAGCTCAGCGTTCCTGTCGATCCCTCCTGGCCCCCCGGCAAGATCGTGGCCGCCATCTACGAGCACACTGCGGAACGGGGGCTGCAGGCGCCCACTTTCGTAGTTGGCTATCCGAAGGACGTTTCCCCTTTGGCCAAGGATCACCGCACCCTGGCGGGGTTCACCGAACAAGCCGACCTTGTGATAGGCGGGGTTGAGATGGCCCCGATCTATTCCGAGCTCAACGACCCGGCGGAGCAACGCAGGCGGTTCCAGGACCAGTCTGCGGCCCGGAGTGGCGGAGAGGAGGAATCGTTCCTGCCCGACGAGTCCTTCCTCGAGGCCCTCTCTTACGGGATGCCTCCCGCAGGGGGCTTCGGACTGGGCATAGACAGGCTGCTGGCCCTGTTGCTCGAGCTGCCGTCGTTGCGGGAGGTGATCCTGTTCCCGACCTTGAAACCCGAGGCGGAATAGTCCGAAACCATGGCAATGTTCGGCTTTTCTCCGCAGCGCGCGACGTTGTTTGCAACGCTTGATGTGAGCAGGGTTCGATTTCCCGGCACCGGGAACAATCCTTCTCTCGCCTACGTCCGAATTACCTACACGAAGGCGTGGCCGCGACGGGGTTCGAAGGGAAGCTTTCAGCCCTGATCTCGGTTTAGAACGATGCGGGGGGAAAAAGACTGCCCTCCGTATAATCGAGGTACCGGGTTCATCGGCGAAGAGCGTCGAGAAGATCCGGAACTCCGGTCACCGGCAGCGGTGCACCGGCTGTAGAAAAGGAGACGTGGCCCATGTTCGAACGGTTTACAGATAGGGCCCGCAGAGTTGTTGTCCTCGCCCAAGAAGAGGCGAGGCTCCTCAACCACAACTACATCGGCACCGAGCACATCCTGCTCGGGCTGATACATGAAGGCGAGGGCGTTGCCGCTAAAGCGCTCGAATCGATGGGCATCTCTCTCGAGAGGGTGCGCCAGCAGGTTGAAGAGATCATCGGTGCGGGTCAGTCGCCCCCCTCGGGGCATATCCCATTCACCCCTCGGGCGAAGAAGGTGCTCGAGCTCTCGCTGCGGGAAGCCCTGCAGCTCGGGCACAACTACATAGGTACCGAGCACATCCTGCTCGGTCTTATCCGCGAGGGCGAGGGCGTCGCCGCCCAGGTTCTCGTCAAGCTCGGGGCCGACCTCGGCCGCGTCCGCCAGCAGGTCATCCAACTGCTGTCGGGATACAGCGGATCGAAGGAGACTGCCGGAGCAGGCGGGGGCGAAGCCCCTCAAGGGTCGCTGGTACTCGACCAGTTCGGGCGCAACCTGACGCAGCTGGCGCGAGAAAACAAGCTCGATCCGGTGATCGGTCGCGAGAAAGAGATCGAGCGCGTGATGCAGGTCTTGTCACGGCGCACCAAGAACAACCCTGTTCTGATCGGCGAGCCCGGCGTCGGCAAGACCGCGATCGTCGAGGGCCTTGCGCAACGGATCGTACGCGGTGAGGTTCCCGAAACGATCACAGACAAGCAGCTCTACACGCTTGATCTCGGTGCGCTCGTTGCTGGCTCTCGTTACCGCGGAGACTTCGAGGAGCGCCTGAAGAAGGTGCTCAAGGAGATCAAGACGCGCGGCGACATCATCCTGTTCATCGACGAGCTGCACACGCTTGTCGGTGCCGGTGCAGCTGAGGGAGCGATCGACGCTGCGAGCATCCTCAAGCCAATGCTGGCGCGCGGTGAGTTGCAGACGATCGGCGCCACCACGCTCGATGAGTACCGCAAGCACCTCGAGAAGGACGCAGCTCTCGAGCGACGTTTCCAGCCGATCAAGGTTCCAGAGCCATCCGTGGCGCACACCATCGACATCCTCAAGGGATTGCGCGACCGGTACGAGGCGCATCATCGGGTTCAGATCACCGATCAGGGCCTGGTGGCTGCGGCCAACCTTGCCGACCGCTACATCTCGGACAGGTTCCTTCCAGACAAGGCGATCGACCTCATCGACGAAGCAGGTTCGCGCTTGCGTATCCGTCGTATGGGTGCGCCACCCGATTACCGCGAGCTCGAGGACCGCATCGTGGAAGTGAGGCGCCAGAAGGAAGAATCCATCGAGGCTCAGGACTTCGAGCGCGCGGCAGGCTTCCGCGATGACGAGAAGCGCCTCATGGCCGAGAAGGCAGAGAAAGAGATCGACTGGCGCTCCGCCCAAGGCGAGACGCTGGCCGAGGTCAACGAGGAAGAGATCGCAGAAGTGCTGTCCTCGTGGACCGGCATCCCCGTCACCTCGCTCACCGAGGAGGAGACCGCCAAGCTGCTCAGGATGGAGGATGAGATGCACCGGCGGATCGTCGGTCAGCACGACGCGATCGCTGCGGTGTCCCGTTCGATCCGTAGGACGCGTGCGGGCCTGAAAGACCCCAAGCGCCCAGCCGGCTCGTTTATCTTCCTCGGGCCTTCGGGTGTCGGAAAGACCGAGACTGCAAAGGCTCTCGCCGAGTTCCTCTTCGGTGACGAGGACGCGCTGATCCAGCTCGACATGAGCGAGTACATGGAGAAGCACACCGTCAGCCGCCTGGTCGGTTCGCCACCGGGATACGTTGGCTACGAAGAGGGCGGCCAGTTGACTGAAGCAGTGCGCAGGCGGCCTTACGCCGTTGTGCTGCTCGACGAGATCGAGAAGGCCCACCCGGACGTCTTCAACACGCTGCTGCAGATCCTCGAAGACGGACGCTTGACGGACGCACAAGGCAAAACCGTCGACTTCAAGAACACCGTCATCATCATGACCTCGAACCTAGGGACCCATAACTTGCGCAAGCCGGCGATGGGCTTCGGCCAGGGAAGCAGCGACCTGACCTACGAGAAGATGAAGGAACGCGTGCAGGACGAGCTCAAGCGCCACTTCCGTCCAGAGTTCCTGAACCGGATCGACGAGGTCATCGTCTTCCACGAGCTCGAGAAGGTCGAGGTCAAGGAGATCGTCGCTCTCATGATCCGCCGGATCGAGGAGCAGCTCCGCAGCCAAGATGTCGAGATCGAGCTGACCGACAAGGCCAAGGACTACCTCGTGGCGAAGGGCTACGACCCTGCGCTGGGCGCCAGGCCTTTGCGGCGTGCGATCCAGCGGTTCGTCGAAGATCCTCTCTCGGAGAAGATCCTGTGGAAGGAGTTCGACGCAGGCGAGACGATCATCGTCGACGTGGGACCCGGCGAGAACGGCGAGGAGGCGATCGTCTTTACGAAGGCGGCTCGCACTCCCGACCATCCGCCGGTCGAGCTCGCAGGAGCGGGTGTCGGCGAAGGCGACGGAGACGCTCTGCCGGAATAACAGCAGCGATCGAGTTTGAAGAAGGGCCCGGAGAGATCCGGGCCCTTTCCCATGGTTGCCACCGCGCACGATGGTCATGCGTGGCGCGGCGCGCGCATCGAAAAACCAGAGAGTCAAGATGAGGGGACCGTTTACCCTGAGCGGCGTGAAGACACAAGCCTTGGTGGCCGAAAATGAGCAGCGCCCGGGAGTCGAGCGAATCCTGGTCGCGGAGCACGTAAAGAAGGTCTACCGGACCGGGGCCGAAAGCGTCGAAGCCTTGCGGGATCTGGACCTCGACATCGGGCCGGGCGAGTTCCTGGCGGTCATGGGACCCTCCGGCTCGGGGAAGACCACGTTGCTCAACTGTCTGTCCGGTCTCGACGACATAGACGCAGGAAAAGTGCTGATCGAGGGCCTCGAGATCCACAAGCTGTCTGACTCGAAACGTACGCAGCACCGGGCCGAGCGGATGGGTTTCGTCTTTCAGTCCTTCAACCTGATCCCGGTGTTCTCGGCCGTTGAGAACGTCGAGTTACCGCTGCTGCTCGCGGGCCGCTCTGCGGGAGAAGCGCGCCGCCGGGCAGAAGAGACCCTGGAGAGGGTCGGCTTAGGACATCGAAAGAATCACCGCCCGAATGAGCTCTCCGGCGGCGAACAGCAGCGCGTCACCGTGGCTCGTGCACTGGCGGGGTCGCCTGCCATCGTGTGGGCTGACGAGCCCACTGGGAACCTCGATTCAGAGACCGCGCTGTCGATCATGGATCTGTTCCGCGAGCTCAACCGGGACGGGTTGACGTTGGTCGTCGTTACGCATGACCCGACGATCGGTGAGATGGCAGGACGACTGATCCAGATGCGGGACGGCAACATCGCGCATTCTGGTGCGTAGAGCAGCTCGATGAGCCCTTCTTCCCTGCCCCCGCTGGTGGCCGTCCTGGTTGTGGCGCTCCTGGCCGTGGGCTGGCAATTCGTGCACAGGCCGATCCAGCGCCGGTTCGCGATCCGCAATGCAGGTCGCCGGCCAACCGAGACCGTCTTGTTGATCGTAGGCAGCTTGCTGGGCACCGCGATCATCACCGGCAGCTTCATCGTGGGCGACACGCTCGACTCTTCCATCCGAGTAACTGCAAAGACTCAGCTGGGTCCTGTAGACGAGACGGTCACCGTTCCCGATCCTGCACAAGCGCAAACCATCGCGCAGAAGGTGCAGGCTTTACGCGACCCTCGCATCGACGGAGTGCTCCCACTCAGCGCGGTGCCTGCCTCCTTCTCGTCCTCTGCCTCAGGAGCACGGCGTGCAGAACCGGGAGCACAAGCAATCGAGCTAGACTTTGCGGCTGCCCGCGCGTTCGGCAACGATCCCGCCTCGACCGGGATCGCCGGTCCGACACCGGCCCCGGGTCATGTGGTGCTGGGCGCCGACCTTGCTCAAACGCTCGCGGCGAAACGCGGCGACCATGTAACGCTGTTCCTTTATGGCAAGAAAGAGCGTCTCACGGTAGATCGCATCCTTCCGAGGATCGGTCTTGCCGGCCTGTGGTTCGGAGTCGAAACCTCTTCACCCAACGGCTTTGTTGCCCCGGGAACGATCGCACGGGTGACATCCGGCGGTATCCCGAAGGGAGCGGCACCCCCCGACAGCACCGTCGTCGTGTCGAACCGCGGTGGAGTAGAAGATGGCGCCAGCCTCACCCAGGGAGTGACTCAGGTCCTGCGACGAGCCATCGCCGATCCCACGGTACGCGTCGACGATGTCAAACGGAAGCGGCTCGACAATGCAAAGGCTTCCGGGGACAGCTTCCGAACGCTCTTTGTGGGCATCGGCGAGTTTGCCGTCCTGGCCGGCATCCTTCTTCTCATCAACATCTTCGTGATGTTGTCCGAGGAGCGAAAGAAACAGCTGGGGATGCTGCGAGCGGTCGGCACCAGCCGTGCGAATCTCATACGAGGCTTCACTATGGAAGGAGCCCTTTACGCGATCGTGGCAGGTGCGGCCGGCGCGATCCTCGGCATCGGGGTGGGATGGGCGATAGTAAAGCTCGCGGCCCCCATCTTCGCGGGGTTCGGCGACTTCTCACTTGCTCTCAGTTTCGCGTTCCAGATCTCGAGCGTTGTCGGCGGATTCTGCATCGGCGTTCTGATCTGTCTGATCGCGGTGTTCTTCACGAGTGTGCGGATCAGCCGCATCAACATCATCCGTGCGATCCGCGATCTTCCAGAACCGAAGGTGGAGCGCGTCCGCACGCGCACGCTCGTCCTCGGTCTGTTGCTGACGGCTGTTTCTCTGCTGTGGTTCGGCGCTTCGGTCGGCGATGCAAGCGCATGGGCCGGGATGCTCCTGGGACCTCCACTGGCAGCCTTCGGTCTGCTGCCTCTGTTGACGCGGACGATCAAGAGGCGTCCGGCCGTGCTCGTTGTGTCGGGGTTCTCGCTGCTGTGGGGAATATTCGGCGACGCGATCCTCGGCAGCAAGATGTTCGAGAACGGAAACATCTCGACGTTCGTGGCTCAGGGCGTGTTGCTCACCTTTTCCGCGGTCGTGTTCTTGAGCCAGATCCAAGAGAACCTCGCCGGCCTCCTGCACCGAGTGGCAGCGAAGGGCCTTTCCCTTCGACTGGGTATGGCTTATCCGCTTGCGCGCAGGTTCCGTACGGGTTTGACGCTAGGCATGTATTCCCTTGTGCTTTTCACGATGGTGTTCATCTCCGTGCTTGCGACGGTCTTCGGCGGACAGATAGACACGACGACGACGAAAGCGGCCGGTGGCTACGACATGTTCGTCACCGCCAGTGCGAGCAATCCTCCCAGTGCCGGCCAACTTGCGGCAGTCAAGGGAGTGGGCAAGGTCACCGTGATCGACAAGAGCACGGCGCTGTTTCAGCCGAAAGGGTTGGCTCAGCCCGCACCGTGGTTCGCCAGCGGGATCGACCGCAGTTTCGTCCGCGTGGGCACACCGGTTCTGGCGAAGCGCGCTCCCGGACTGCACTCCGCCAAAGAGGTCTGGGACCGTCTTCTCAAGGATCCCAAGGCCATGGTCATCGACGGCTTCTTCCTGCAGACGGGAGGTGGGCCGGCGGCTGCCTCGGTCAAACCGGGGGACTCCCTCTCGGTCATTGATCCGATCACCGGACGTCGTACCCAGCGCACGATCATCGGGGTCGTGGATACGGACGCATCCAATTTCGGCGTCTACATGTCCAAGAAGTCACTCCACCAGGCGGTATCGCGAGCTACTCCGTCGCTCTTCTATCTGACGGTCGACCCCGGTCAGGACCCCTCCGCCCTGGGCGCACGCCTCCAAGGCAGGTTCTTCCGCCAAGGTGTGCAGGCGAGCACCTTCCGCTCACAGGTCGAAAAGTTCGCGGCGCTCAACCTGCAGTTCTTGCGACTCATGCAGGGCTATCTGGCACTCGGGTTGCTGGTTGGGATCGCGGGGCTCGGCGTTGTGATGGTGCGAGCGGTCAGGGAAAGACGCCATGCGGTGGGTGTCCTGCGATCTCTAGGTTTCCAATCACGCCAGGTTCGGATGGCGTTCTTGTTGGAGTCCGCTTTCATCGCTATAGAGGGCATCCTCGTGGGGACGGTTCTGGCCATAATCACATCGAAGCAACTGGTAGCTACCGGTCAGTTCGGAAAGGGCATCGTGTTCACGATCCCCTGGGTCCAGATCGGCGTCCTGGTCGCGATAGCCTTCGTCGCGTCGCTGATTGCCACCGTGTGGCCCGCCGAACAAGCCTCCCGGATAGCCCCCGCAGTAGCGCTCCGAATAGCCGACTGACCTCTTTGCGAGCTGGGGTTTTACCACAAGGGTTACTCCACGCCCATGAGATAGCGGCGCCCCCTTTCTTTGGCCCCCCCGTCAATTCACGACCAGGAGATGCGCCCGAGCAGAGCATTTTTCGCGGTACTTGTCGTACCTCCTGAGTACCTTCGCCGTATGCATTGCAGCGATTGCGGCTACTCATCGGCGAAGTGGTTCGGGCGGTGTCCCGACTGCGGCGCGTGGACCAGCGCGACGCAGTCGACCAGCGGCGTGGAGCGGCTCCAGGTGGTTCGCCTCTCCCACGCCACCGGCGCTCTCGAGAGGTTCAGCACCGGGCTTGCCGAGCTCGACAGGGTGTTGGGCGGCGGCCTGGTCCGCGGCGAAGCCCTCCTTCTCGCCGGCGAACCTGGTGTGGGCAAGTCGACCCTCATGCTGCAACTCCTCGGCGGCCTTCTCCAGCAAGGTCGCCGCGCGCTCCTGGTAACGGGCGAGGAATCGCTCGATCAAGTCGCGCTACGAGCTCGGCGCTTGGACCTACCCGTGGACGATCTGGAAGCGGTGGCTGCTTGTTCGCTTCCTGCCATCGTGGCGCTTTCCGAAGAACGCCGGCCCGACCTCTTGATCGTGGACTCGGTACAGGTGTTGGAACGACCCGACCTCGAGCAGCCGGCGGGTTCGGTAGCGCAGGTTCGCGAGTGCGCTGCTGAGTTGGTTCGTCATGCCAAACGAGAAGGCACCGTGGTCGTTCTGGTTGGACAGGTGACCAAGGAAGGAACGATCGCGGGTCCCAAGACACTCGAGCATATGGTGGACGCCGTCATCAATCTCGAGTGCGAGCGCGGCGGAGCTCTGCGGTTGTTGCGCACTTCCAAGAACCGCTTTGGATCTTGCGACGAAGTTGGAGTTTTCCTTATGGGGCAAAGTGGTCTCGAGCCGGTCGCCGATCCATCTGCGATGTTTCTTGCCGACCGGCGCGTCGGCGTCACCGGTTCCACTGTCTTCCCAAGCGTCGAAGGGACGCGGCCCGTGTTGATCGAGATCCAAGCTCTCACTACGTCCAGCGGTCTTCCCCAACCCCGGCGGGTACCGATCGGATTGGATGCCCGGCGCTTGTCCTTGTTGTTGGGTGTTTTGGCGGAGCGAACCGGCACCAAGTTGTTCGCTGCCCTTGATGTCTTCGTTGCCGCAGCAGGCGGCTTCAGTATCCGGGAACCGGCCGTCGATCTCCCCGTGTGCCTGGCGTTGTACTCGGCGATCAACTCGGTACCGATCGATGCCTCCACGGTGGCGGTTGGCGAGGTGGGACTGTCGGGCGAGGTCCGCCGCGTTCCCGCGATGGCGTCGCGCCTCCAAGAGGCGGCGCGACTTGGCTTCACCACTGCGCTCGTACCCCGGGGAGTTGTTGATGCTCCCATGGGGCTGGCAGTCGTTGTTGTCAGCGACCTGTCTGAGATGTTTGCGCACGTCGATCGCATCAGTCGCAGTGAGAAGCGCAGGGACCGCGTCGCGTAATGTCGCATGCTATCCTTGATGAACCAAAGGCTCCCTCGTCGGGCCTTCCCAGTTGCTCGACACGCAGAGGATGGAATCTTGGCAGGAGGAGTATCGGAGTTGAGCTTCCGTGTAGGCGACAAGGTCGTGTACCCGCACCACGGTGCAGCCATCATCGAGTCCCTCGAAGAGAAGGAGCTGTTCGGTGAAAAGCGCGACTATTTCATCCTGAAGCTCGCTTACGGCGAGTTGACGCTCATGGTGCCGACGGATTCAACCGACGAGGTCGGGTTGCGCGAAGTGACGCCTGCCAAAGAAGTTCCCAAGGTGTTCAAAGTGCTGAGAAAGCAAGAGCCGACGACCAACACGACTAACTGGTCGCGTCGTTTCAAGGCGAATGTCGAGAAACTCCGATCTGGCGATATCTACAAGGTGGCCGAGGTCGTTCGCAGC
>JAXDJR010000041.1:0-27176 GCA_034667545.1 Actinomycetota bacterium | reverse complement strand
AGCGTGAACTCCTAGATCAGACCTCTCTGGCCGATCGTGATCACGCATGGGCGGCCATCGATGACTTCGTCGATGCCTTCTACAACAGGCGCCGACGTCACTCCCACCTGGGCTATGTCAGTCCCCTAGACTACGAAAGGAAAAATGCATCACAATCTCTCTCAGATACCGTCCACTAAAACGGGTCAACCCCATTTTCGCAAAAAGCACCACAGGCACCACACGTTTCGGGAACAGAAGGTATAGATCGAGGACGCCGCTAGGGCTGGTTCTCTCCGTGGAATAGCTCGGAGACGGAATCCTCCTCGAACACCGCCTTGATCGTGTGGGCGATCGTGGGAGCGATCGACAAGATGACCAACTTGTCCAGTTGCTTCTCGCTCGGGATCGGAAGGGTGTTCGTCACCACCAGCTCTTGGAGGGGCGAGTTCTTCAATCGGTCGACCGCCGGGTCGGAAAGGACGGCGTGGGTCGCGGCGGCGTGGACCTCCGAGGCCCCCGCCTTGAGCAATGTCTCGACCGCGTCGCACAAGCTGCCGGCGGTGTCGATCATGTCGTCCACGATCACGCACACCCTGCCCTGGACCTCACCAACGACCGGACCGACAGATTCGCTCTTGTTCCTGGACTCTCTGATGCGCCGCTTGTGGAGGAAGGCGACTTGGCCATTGAGGTGGTGGAATTGCGCCAGGTGCTCGCGCCACTTGTCGGCGAGGCGCACGCCGCCGGCGTCCGGAGACACGACTGCGAATCGTTCGTCCTCCAGGACCGACGAGAAGTACTCGGCGAGCATCGGGAGAGCGGTGAGATGGTCCACAGGCACGTCGAAGAACCCCTGGATCTGTCCGGTGTGAAGATCGACGGACAGCAATCGGTCGGCACCGGCTGCTTGATAGAAGTCCGCCAGCAGTTTGGCGGTGATGGGCTCCCGTCCCCGTGCCTTCCGGTCCTGTCTCGCATACGGATAGAAGGGCGCTACCGCGGTGATCCGCTTGGCCGAAGCCCGCTTGAGGGCGTCGATCATGATCAGCTGCTGCATGACATGGTGGTCGATGGGCGCCGCATGACTCTGGATGACGAAGGCGTCGCATCCCCTGACGGACTCGGAGAAGCGAACGTAGGTCTCGGAGTTGGCGAACTCGGAGAGCTCGACATCACCGAGCTTCATGCCGAGATGGTCGGCTACCTCTTCCGCCAGCGGACGGTTGGCAGTACCCGAGAAGATCATCAGCCGCTTGTGGGTCGGTAGCTGCACGGGCCTATTGTCGCGGCTTTGCCGGCGAGTCGGAAGCGCCCCGCCGCATTTTGTCTCCTTTGCCACTGATGATCCTGGCGGGCACCCCCACCGCTAGGGCATCCTCCGGGACCTCGTCTTTGACCACCGCCCCGGCCCCCGTTGCTGCTCGGGCTCGGATCTGGACGGGAGCCACCAGCATCGTGTCGGATCCGATATAGACGTCGTCTTCGATGAGGGTTGGGTTCTTCTGCTGTCCGTCCCAGTTGCACGTGATGGTCCCCGCCCCGATGTTCACGTCGCGGCCGATCTCGGCATCGCCGAGGTAAGCAAGGTGACCTGCTTTGCTTCCGTCGCCCATGGTTGTTGCCTTGATCTCGACGAAGCTGCCGACGTGAACGCTGCGTCCGAGCTTGCTGCCAGGACGGAGCGAGGCAAAGGGCCCCACGGACGCCTCCGGGCCCACGCTGGATCCGGCCACTACGGAGAAAGAGACTGTCGCTCCAGCTGCGATCTCGGAATCGACTATGCGCGTCTGGGGCCCGATCCGGGCTCCTTGCGCGATCTTCGTGTTGCCTTCGAGAAAGGTGAAAGGCAGAAGGACCACGTCTCTGGCCAGCTCCACGGTTACGTCGATGAACGTGCTCTGCGGGTCGATGATCGTGACACCCGCATCCATCCATCGCTCACAAGCTTCCTCTCGCAAGCTGCGCGACACGCGCGCCAACTCGCTGCGAGAGTTCACTCCAGCGATCTCCTGCGCGTCTGCAGAGATGGCAACCACTAGACCTCCCTCTGACCGGATCAGGCCGATGACGTCGGTGAGATAGAACTCTGCCTGCGCGTTGTCCGTCTCGAGCGCTCCCAATAGCCGGCGCAACGTCTCTTCACGGAACACGTACACACCTGCGTTGATCTCGCGGATGTTCAGCTCGGCTTCAGTTGTGTCGCGTTCTTCTACGATCCGATCGACATCCCCATCCACACCGCGCACGATCCGGCCCTCGCCTGACGGAGGATCGAGCATTGCGGTCAGGAGCGTTGCTTCGGCCCCCCTGTCCTTGTGGATGGCGACCAGCTCGGTCAGCGTGTCGGCCTTCAGGCCCGGGGTGTCACCACAAACCACGAGCACGTCTCGGCTCCCGGGCACGAGCTCTTCCATCGCGACCCGAACCGCATCGCCCGTGCCTCGAGCTGGATCCTGGACCGCAAAGCGGACGTCGTCGAAACCTGCAGCCTTCACAACGGAAGGGATCTCGACGTGAGGAGCCGTCACCACGACCCGATCCGACAACGGCAGCGGCCCGAGGCTGAAAAGCACGTGGATCAGCAGAGGACGTCCGGCTGCCAGATGCAGAACCTTGGGAACATCGGAATGCAGCCTCTTACCCTGGCCCGCTGCCAAGACGACCGCTGCAGTTGGTGAGCTGGCCTCCACGCGCCTCCCGATCTGTCTCCGGTAGCTGCCCCGCCTGGACTCGAACCAGAACTTCAGGTACCAAAAACCTGCGGGCTGCCAATTACCCCACGGGGCATCACAGCGAGCAGTCTAAAGACGACGCGCCTCGCCGTCCCCCGTCACAACCACTCGACGCCGGCGGGAGCCGAGGCCACCACCTCAACCCGCGCGAATCGACCATCCACTTTCCGACCCAGAGCCTCGGCCTCAGCCCATCCCGCAGCCATCCCGAAGACGGTGGGCCCCGATCCGGACATCCCGGCCCCCAACGCTCCCGCATCCAACAGCGCCGCCACGCCATCCTCTATCTCTGGGCGCAGCGTCACCGCCGGAACTAGAAGATCGTTGTGGAGGTGCAAGGCAACGTCCGCAACCTCGCCCCTGCCGAGCGCCTGGATCATCCCTTCCGCAGAAACGGCACCAGAGTTTCCCTGCTGGTCCCAGGCTCCGTAAACGTCGCCAGTCAACAGGGGACGATCGCTGATCCCCAGCACGAACCACATCGGCGGAGGTTGTGGCAGAGGGACCAGATCGTTCCCGCGGCCTGTCCCCAGGGCCGTTCCTCCGCCCAGGCAGAAGGCGATGTCACTTCCCATTGCAGCGGCGAGCTCGAGGACAGACTCCCGCGGCAGCTCGAGCTTCCAGAGCGCGTCGAGGCCGACGATCGTTGCCGCGGCGTCGGCGCTGCCCCCCGCCAGGCCCCCGCCGATGGGGATGTTCTTGGTGACCGTGATAGAGGCTCCTCCCGACTGTTGGGCCAATTGCGCCACCCGGGCTGCGGCGATCGACGCGAGATTGTCCCCGCGGGCGGGTATATGCGCCTGCGCTTCTGCCTCGGCAGTCATGTCGACCCGGATCCCACCGCGGGGTGCATGCGCAAGCTCTACGAGATCCGTTAACGCGACACTGTGGAATACCGTCTCGAGTTCGTGCCAGCCCTGGGTGTCCGCACCAACCACACGCAGGAACAGATTTAGCTTCGCGTTGGCACGCAGCCGGATGACGTCAGACATCGCGTGCGCGAGCGAGAGCGTCACTCAATGCGACAAAACGTTCGAGGTCGAGCTCTTCGGCTCGAGCCGAAACAGCCACCCCGGCGGCTGCTATCGCCGCCGCCGCTGCATCCGGGCCGGCAAAAGACGCTAGCGCGTTGCGAAGTGTCTTGCGTCGCTGCGAAAAGCCTGCCCGGATGACCGCGAATAGCCACTCCGGATCCTCCGGAGAGGGCCGCGCCTTTCGAACGATGCGCACAACTACGGAGTCGACGTTGGGGATCGGATAGAAGGCTCGGCGTGAGATGGAGGAAACCAGTGTCGCCTTGCCGAAGTACGCGACCATCACACTCACGTGCCCGTATAGCTTCGAACCCGGAGTCGCCGTGAGCCGCTGCCCTGCTTCTCGCTGGGTCATGACCGTCAGTCTTTGGATCTTGGGAGCCTCTCGCAGGATGCGCAGCACCACCGGCGTAGCGACGTTATAGGGAAGATTGGCCACCAGTGCGCGCGCGCCGAAGGCGGCCAGAGGTAACTTCAAAGCGTCTCCCGCTACGACGTCGACATTCTCGACTCCATCGAGCGTCTCGGTCAGGACCGGAAGCAGCCGAGGATCGAGCTCCACGGCCGTCACGTGATCGGCAACGGCGGCCAGACCGAGCGTTAACGACCCTGCGCCAGCGCCGATCTCCAGGACGCGGTCTCCCCCCGAGACTCCGGAAACATCGACGACCTTTCTTATCGTGTTCGGGTCGATGACAAAGTTCTGCCCGAGAGACTTCTTCGGAGTCACGCTGTGTGCACCAAGCACCTCGCGCAGCCGGCGCGCGCCGGGAACCGTTTGCTGCGTCACGCTTCGGCGACGCCGTACAGACGCCGCGCATTGGCGGAGGTGGCGGCCGCTACCTGCTCTATAGGCTCGTGTCGCGCCCGCGCCGCTGCGGCCCCCACGAAAGCCACGTATGCAGGTTCGTTGGACGTCCCGCGATGGGGAACCGGGGTCAGGTACGGCGAGTCGGTCTCGACCATCAGCCGCTCCGGGGGAACTACCTGAACTGCGTCACGAAGGGCCTCTGCACTCTTGAACGAGATGTTGCCTGCGAACGAAACGAAGGCTCCCATCTCGAGAGCGCGCCGCAGCTCATCGGCAGCGCCGGACCAGCAATGAAACACCAGGCGCTCCGGTGGTTCATGATGCTCGAGCATGTCCAATGCGGCGCCGGCCGACTCTCTCGTATGGATGATCAGCGCTTTTGAGTGTCTCTTTGCGAGTTCGATGTGTGCGGCAAAGTTGGCTCGTTGCAGATCGCGCGGTGCATGATCGCGATAGAAATCGAGCCCCGTTTCCCCGATCGCGACGACACGCGGATGCCCCACCAGCTCCTCGATCGCGGCCATCGATGACTCTTTCCACTCGGCTGTCTCGCTCGGGTGGATGCCGACGGCTGCCCACGCGCGATGGTCGATGGCGAGCTCGATCGCTCGCAGGCTGGATTTCAACTCGACCCCCGGCACCAGCATGTCTTCCACTAACCCCGCCCGCGCCCGAGCTACCGCGCCGGCAACCGCCTGGTCATCCCCCAGGTCGTAAAGATGACAATGCGAGTCGAACCACACGCGTTATGCGTCGAGCCGCGGGAACAACGCATCCCCTGCGGCGACGTGTCCTCCTTCCGGGAGAAGCCCCCACCGAGCATCTCTTTCGAAAGTGCGCTTGGCGACTTCGCCCCGCAGACCCAGGCGCTCCCATAGTTGTTGTGATGCTTGCGGCACCGCCGGCGACAGCATCAGAGCCATCAAACGCAAACCATCTGCCAGCCCGAAGAGGACCACCTCCAGTCGTCTGCGCTTGGCGTCATCCTTCGCGAGCACCCACGGCATGACCTCCTCGATGTATGCGTTCGCTTTGCGTACGAATCGCCACGCGGCCCTCAGCGCCTCGTGGGGCGCGATGTCGTCGATAGCGGTCGTCATAGCGTCGAAGGACTCCGTAAACGTCTCCCGGAGCGCGCGGTCGAAATCTTCCAACTCATCATCGGTGGGTGGGCTTGGAATCGTGCCTCCGAGATAGCGAGTGATCATCGTCAGCACTCGCGACGCAAGGTTGCCGAACTCGTTGGCGAGGTCGGAGTTATAGCGAGCGACCATGCTCTCCCACGAGAAGTTGCCATCCTGTCCGAAAGAGATCTCGCGAAGGAAGTAATAGCGATACCCATCCGAGCCAAAGGTCTCGAGCAGCGTGTGGGGTGAGATGCCGGTTAGACGCGTCTTTGACATCTTCTCGCCGCCCACTTGCAGGTACCCGTGCGCGAACACCGTCTTGGGGATGGGCAGATCCAGCGCCATCAGCATCGCGGGCCAGATGACGGAGTGGAACCACAAGATATCCTTACCGATCAGATGGATGTCTGCCGGCCAGACGGTCGAGAAGCGACCATCGCCCGTCCCGTATCCGATCGCAGTGACGTAGTTCAGCAGCGCATCCACCCACACGTAGATCACGTGCCTCGGATCCCACGGGATGGGGATGCCCCAATCGAAGCTGACGCGCGAGATCGAGAGGTCGTCGAGGCCCTGTCTCACCTTCCCAAGCACCTCGTTGCGGCGCGCTTCTGGCGCGACGAAGGTGTCGTCCATCTCGTAGAGCTCGATCAGCCGCTCGCGATACTTCGACAGCTGGAAGAAATAGTTCTCTTCCTTTACCAGCTCGGGCTCGATCCCGTGCAGGGGGCACTTGCCGTCGACGAGATCGTCGGGCAGCTTGAACTCCTCGCACGCGATGCAATACAAGCCTTCGTACTCGCCTAGATAGATCTCACCTTTGTCGTATAGCGCTTGGACGAAGGTTCCGACGGGTCGCTCGTGGCGTTCTTCGGTCGTTCTGATGAAATCGTCATAGGCGATATCCAGGGCCTTCCAGAGCTCGGTCCAGGTGGGAACGATCTCATCCAAGAATTCCTGGGGTGTGACTCCCCGGGCCTCGGCCTTGCGGAGCATGTTCTGGCCGTGCTCGTCGGTTCCGGTGAGATAGCGGACCTCCCGGCCCTGCATACGGCGGAATCTGCAGATAAAGTCGCCCGCGACGGTCGTATAAGCGTGCCCGAGATGCGGTACATCGGTCGGGTAATAGATGGGTGTGGTGACGTAAAAGACCTTCTCACTCATGTTGGACGCCTCAGGATATTTGACTACGGCTCTCGGAGACCATTACATTCACGGTACTTACCTGCATCCACCGTACCTACCAGCCTGGCGGGGGGAATTTGAAGTCTACCGGTGTAGTGCGAAAGATCGACGAACTGGGTCGAATCGTGCTGCCATCGGAGATCCGTAAGGTTTTCGCAATCCACGAAGGTGACGAGCTCGACATCAGTGTCGAGGGCGAGAGGGTCATTCTCGAAAAGCGACAGGATCTCTGCCTCTTCTGTGGCGCGGAATCGCCTTCCGTGCTGTTTAAGGGCCGGCGCGTGTGTGAGCCATGCATACGCGAGATGGCCAGCGTGAACACTGTGGTGCGCGTACCGGATTCAGAACGGATAGACGCTCGATAGAGCGAGAAGGATAGCGCTAAGACCTATCGTCGATAAGGGCGTCGAAGACTCTCTTTTTCGAGACTCCTGCGCTCTTTGCCACACTGGCGAGTGCGGTTTTGCGTTCAACACCGGAAGCCATCAGCCTGCGCGCGCTGCTTGCCAGCTCCGCTGCGGGAACGTCGTCTGGCGACCGCCTGGCCCCCTCCATCACGATCACTACTTCACCTCGAGCCGGGTTGGCCTTGAGACCCTCGAGGATCTCCGACAGTGGCCCGCGCCGGACCTCCTCATAGAGCTTGGTCAGCTCCCGGGCGATAGCCACATAGCGATCGCCGACGACCTCTAAGAGATCTGCGATCGACGCTTCAAGGCGGTGGGGAGACTCGAACAGCACGACGGTGCGTTCCTCGGTAGCGAGTTCCGCCATCCGGCGCCGCCGATCGCTCTTCTTACGAGGCAGAAAGCCTTCGAATACGAAGCGACCCGGGGGGAGCCCCGATACTGCCAGCGCAGCGACGACGGCCGACGGCCCCGGCACGACCTGGACGCCAAGGCCTCGTTCGACACACGCCCGCACCAGCCGGAAACCCGGATCAGACAGGCCTGGCATCCCCGCGTCCGACACCAGAACGACGTCGGTTCCGGTGTCGATCCTAATGAGCAACCGCTCTCCCTGGCGGCCTTCGTTGACGTCGTTGTACACGACGAGCTCTTTGGGTGAGACACCGAAATGAGTCAGTAACTTCCGGGTCCGGCGCGTGTCCTCACACGCGATGACATCCGCGTCTCGCAGTGTCTGGAGCGCTCGTTCGGAGAGATCGCCGAGATTCCCGATCGGCGTTCCGCACAGGATCAACCGGCCAGGCATGCCAGCATCCTCAGCCCGGTCGCCATGGTTCGAATGCATAACGAACGATGTTCACCGCGAGCCCACGCCATGAAGATCCCTCATCGGAAACGGTCCGGCCCCCGAAGAATCGCGCCGCGGCACTCAGCGCTCGCGGATCATTCGTGACGCCGACGTGGTCGGTGACGGCAACAAGGTTCGTCTCCCCCGGTCGCCGCCAGTCGCCTTGGAGCCACACTGAATCTCCCAGCGCCCATACCGCCACGCGAGAGATGGCAGCGTTCGGAACGTCAACGCGCGCAAGACGAAAGGGGGCGGCAGGAGCATCGAGATTGAAGCCGTCCGCCCCCAGCAGCTCGAAAACGCGTGACAGGGGGCGGGCCATGTCTGCGGCTACCTTCCCTGGGCCGTTCCGGCCCGCGTGTGGCACGTTCAGGGAAGGCGGGTAGGGCGGCGGCGCCGCCAGCAGCACTGCCTTGTCCGGAGCAGCGAGATGCATCTTCAAGATCCGGTCGAGTATGAGAGCGGCCTGTGAGTGACCGACCAGGTCGATAGGGCGCGGGGTTGCGTGCAGCTGCTCGGCGACCACTCGCGCGATGGCCATGAGGTTGCCGTGCGTAGCGTTCTCTCCGTAGGTCCCTCCCCGCCGGTAGGAGAGCATGGAAGTGCGCGACGGAGAGAACCCGAGGCGCCGGGGGTCGAGATCCGACAGTGCCCCCGTCGTGGACGTCGAATTGATCCCCCCCAGCAGAACAAGGCTGCCCGCTACAGACGGAGCGGCAGCGCCCCCGTCCCTGACGAATCGGTCGAGGACGGCCGACCCGAAGATCAGCACTATCACCGCAACGGTAGCCAGAGTCGCCCACGGGGGACCACCGGGCACCGTGTTTGTCCGGGCCTGATCCCTCCAACCCAACAAGAAGGACGCATGCACGGGAGCACTCAGCACGAGCAGCGCCGCGGGGGCCCACACCCCGATCCGGGCGAGAAAGGTCATCCCAGCGGCGACTGCAGCGAGCGCGTACGCATAAGAGAAGTATCCCGAGACCGTGGGAACCCTCGTCCGGGGGTGGCCGGCCGCGGCTGCCTCGCGTGCGGTCACGCGTTTGAGCAGCAACAGCGCAGGAACCACGCCCAGGATGGCTCCCACCCAGACGAACGGTGCGTAGCGCACAGCCACCCCCACGAAGAGGAACAACGCTGCGGGAAGCAAACAAGGAACGGCAAGAACTGCAAGGAGACCGGCCCGCTTCCACATCGTTACCGGCTCGATGCGAGCATCGGTGGCCAGCCACAGCGTCGTGGTCAGTGTGAGTGAGCGGATCAGCACGCTCACGACGAGGGCTCCGAGGAACCACGCCCATGCGGATGCATGCGCCAAGGACTGCTTCAGATCGAAATAGATATCCAGCGGGAACACGGCTACTGCAGGCGCGCTCACACCGCTCGCGGGGAACACCCTGGCGAGAATGAATGCGGCTGCGACCACGCCTTCGATCGCCATGGGTACCACCGCCAACGGAGTTCGTCGGAGCGCGGCGAGCCCTGCAATGAGGGTTCTCATCTCCAGCAGACTAGCTAGGCTGCGGTCTCGTGGAAACCAGCGCAGCGACACAGCCGCAGGGAACCGGGTGGGGAACGCGTCCATGGCGATCGAGATCCGAGACAGTTGCGTGGACCCGCCGGGATTGGATCGCGATGATCTCGATCACCGCTGTGGGGGCCGCTCTTCGTTTGTGGCGCGTTGCGATCCCCTCGACAAAGGTCTTCGATGAGACCTACTACGCCAGGGACGCGTGCTGGTATGTGAAGTCGTCGATCTCTCTCTGCGGGGTCAGCGGCGAACAGACGACAGTGCATCCTCCGCTGGGCAAGTGGTTGATCAGCGTAGGGATCCGGTTCTTCGGCTACAACTCTTTCGGTTGGCGCATCTCGTCGGTGGTCGCCGGAGTTGTGACGATCGCTCTTCTGTACGTGCTGGCGCGAAAGATCCTCCATTCGACCCTGGGAGCAGCTTTCTGCACGGCACTCTTCGCCATCGACTTCATGGACTTCGTGCAGTCCCGCACGTCCATGCTCGACATCTTCGTACCGTTGTTTGGCGTCGCGGCAGTTTTGGCTGCAGCCCTCGACCGGGATCGGTTGATCTCGCGACGAGACCAAGGGGAGCAAGACGACGATCTCCAGCCTGCTTCGACCAGCCGGCGCCGAAAAGTGCTCGACAGGCGATGGCGAGTGGCGGCGGGAGCCTTCGCGGGGGCGGCCACCGCGTGCAAATGGTCGGGTGGTTTCATCCTGGTTGCGGTGGTCGTCCTCAGCGTCGCGTGGGAGATCGGCTCGAGGCGTGCCGAAGGGCTCCCGCATCCCTTCCTGAGGATGCTCAACGAGGAGGGTGCTTCCATTGTCATATGTCTTGGTCTGCTGCCGGTGGCCGTCTACATGCTCACTTACATCGGCCGACTGGACGGCACGCTGCTGGCCTGGCCGTGGACCCAGGGAGCGTGGCTGCGAGCTTGGTGGGACCGACAGTTATATATGGAGAGCTTCCACCACAACCTCACCGCGCAGCACTCTTACGAATCGCCTGCGTGGACATGGCTCTTGCTGAAGCGACCCGTCTCGTACTACTTCACCACTACTGCGAGCGGCAAGTACGACGAGATCTTCGCCTCGGCCGACCCCTTCGTGTGGTGGGCGGCGATCCCGTCGTTGATCTACGTGGCGGTCGCATGGGTGCGGTCGCGCGACTTCGCCGCGCCGGAGGGCTTGATCCTCACCGGGTTCTCACTCGCTTACGCCCCGTGGTTGCTTCCGCAACTCGGGCGTCCGGCGATCTTTCTGTTCTATCTTCTGCCCGCCCTGCCCTTCATGTACCTGGCGCTCGGGTACGTGGCCGTGCGTATCGGCAAGTCGTGGGAGGCGCAACTAGCCCGCGCTCTTTTCGCCGTCGGCGCGATCGGGTTATTCGCTTTCTATTACCCGCTGCTGGCCGCAGTGGCGATCCCGCAAAGCGCATGGAACGATCGCGTTTCGGTATTCAATCACTGCGACAAGCCGCCGGGACCGGTCACTACTAGCACGATCACCTCGACGATCAAGGGGAGTATCACCACCTCCGAGAGCAAGGGCCATGACAACAGCAATCTGCCCCCGACCGGTTGGTGCTGGATCTAGACCTGGGCCTTAGCCGTGCGTGACCCCCACGAGCTTGATCCTGAACTCGATAGTTGCATTCGGGGGAATCGCGGTTCCTGCACCTGATGATCCGTACGCCATAGCCGGCGGGATGGTCAGGTCGCGAACGCCGCCTACGCGCATCCCCGGAACCGCCTCGTCCCAGCCGGGGATCACTGCGCCCTGCCCGATCAGGATCTTCAGTGGCTTGTTGCCGTGCCGTGAAGAGGCGTCGAACACCTTGCCGGAGCTCAGCTTGCCCACGTACAGCACCTTTATCGTTGACCCGCGGGTCGCCTCTGCGCCCTTTCCGCATTTGGCGTCCGTGACCTTGACTCCATTGGGAGTTGTGATGGTCTTGCCTTTGGTGCACGGGGTCGTGATGGCCGCCGCGGTGGGGGCAGGCGCCGCGGTCGGGGTCGGCGCCGCTTGGGTCGGCGCGGGCGTGTTGGAGGCGGCGGGGGCCGCACCCGGCGTGTCGCTGATATTGGGCTGGCCGCACGAAGCCAGGATCAGGACCGCAACCACCGCCGCAAGCGCCGCTTGGGTGAGTTTCATGGCCGGCACACTACCGGGCGAGGGCGACTAAGCGACGTCGCCCCCGGTTGCTTCTGGCGATCAGCCGCCCCAGTGCTCCCAGTGGGCTACCCGGGACAAAGGCTTGCGGCGGTTCTTAAGGGAGCTCGACCGCCGGTCGGGGGCGGGGTGACCGATGGTGACCACACCCAACGGAGAGATCTCCGCTGGGATGCCCAACAGATCATGCAGACCGCTCATGCGGTGAAACCCGAAGAAGCCTGCAGCGAGTCCCTCGTCGACCGCCGCGAGTAATACGAGCATGAGAGCTGCGCCACCGTCGATCCACCAGTACGGAACCGGCCACTCGATCTCCTTGCCCTCATCGAGCTTGTCCGGCTCCTGATACCTGCGATGGTAGTCCGCCTCGTTTATGCACACCACTATGTGAACCGGAGCTGACGAGATCCACGGGTCGAAGCCCTCCGCTACGTACTCCGCCTCGTCCGAGAGAGCCGCTATCTCCCGCCGCGTGCCGAGCTCGGTCACAACCACCAAATACTGACCTTGGGTGTAACCGGCGCTGGGAGCCCGCTTGGCGGCGCGCACGATCCTCTCGATCGCCTCTTTCTCCACCGGCTCATCGGTGTAGTTGCGAACCATCCGCCTGCGGGCAAGAACCTCTTGAAACTCCATGAGCCGGCTCCCTCAGTGCTTCGTCTTGACCTTGACTTTCGGCAATTTGTTGAGGTGAACGCTGCCACCAAACAGCACTACCGGCCACAAGACGACCGCGAGGATCGCGGAGATGATGGCTGAGGCGCCGTTCAGGTGGTGAAAATAGCCGTGGCTGTGGGCGATGACGACTCCGACCACGAGATATACGAGTGTCACGAGCGACTTGATCACAACAACCTCCGTATTGGGGATGCCTCTGGACGCATTGTCGTCCGGCCGACACGTTACCGAAAAGCGCTGGGCGAAGCCGAAGGGGCAGACCCGAACCCCACCCACCCGGTACGGGGGCGCCCTGGTAGCAACCCGGTAACCGCTCGTACCGCTAAGCCCATCAGGCACGCGGCATCTTGATACCTCTAGGCTCCCGGCTGTGAATCTGTCGTTCTTCCGGGCGCTCTCGCAACGAGACTTCGCCATGCTTTGGGCAGGACAGACCATCTCGTTGTTCGGTGATGGCATCTTCACCATCGCACTCGCGTGGCAAGCACTCGAGTTGTCGGGCAGCGCTACGACACTCGGCTTGGTGCTTCTGGTTCGAAGCGCAGCGCGCATCCTCATCCTGTTGCTGGGAGGCGCCATGGCAGACCGCGTGCCCCGGCGAGCCTTGATGCTTATCGGCGATTCGATTCAAGCGCTTGCCGTGGGGACCGTCGCCTATCTGATAAGCATCGGACAGTTGCACATCTGGCACCTGGTCGTTCTGGGCGCCATCACCGGTGCCGGTAGCGGCATCCTGTTCGCCGCTGCCACCGCGCTGGTTCCCCAGCTGGTCACCGAGGAGTTCCTCGCGTCGGCAAATTCGTTGACCAGCACCAGCCGGCTGCTCGCGTTCCAACTTATCGGTCCGGCAGTCGGCGGCGTCCTCGTTGCCGCAGTGGGAACGACGGTGGCGTTCTCGGTAGACGCTGCCAGCTTCCTTGCCAGCATCGCGGCCCTCGTCCTGATCCGACCGCGCGCGCTGGCGGTCACTTCGTCGGCCGCTCTCCTAACGGACGTGAAGGAGGGATTCTCCTATGTGAAGAAGCGGCCCTGGTTGTGGGTCACTCTGCTGGCAGTTGGCACCGTCGGGAACTTCGCTGCATACGGCCCCCTGAGCGTTCTCGTTCCACTCCTCGTGCGGTCGATGCACGGGGGTGCCGACGCGCTAGGACTCGTCTATGCGGGGTTCGGCGTGGGTGGTGTTGGTGCTGCGGTTTTGTCGGGAAGCGTTCGCCTTCCCCGGGACACTTCCGCGCTTGCGTTCCTGGGTTGGGTAGTTTCAGGTCTCGGCATCGCCGCGCTTGGGCTTGCCTCCAGCGTGCTCATGGTCGCCGCGCTTCTTGCCGTGGTCGGCTTTTTCAACGAAGCAGCGCAGGTGATCTGGGTCACGCTGCTTCAGATACATATCCCAGAACGGTTGCTCGGGCGGATCGCATCCATCGACTGGTTCGTCTCACTCAGCTTGCAACCACTTGGGTTGGGCCTGGCCGGGCCAGCCGCCGCAGCACTGGGAGTGGGCGGCGCGCTCGTCGTAGGCGGCACCATGGCCGCCTCCGCAGCCGGCCTTGGCTTCTTGCGACCTGGCGTCCGGGATCTGGATCCTGTCTGACCTTGCGAAAGACTCAGCCGCGGGCATGGAACGACTCCCGGATAGTTTGGATGCTCTGAGACGGCGCTGACTTAGGCGCGATCACTATCCAGTTGGCTCCATACAGGACCCGTTCCATTGTCTTTGCCTTTGCGAACTGCTTCTGGTACGTCTGCGCGGCGTTATCGACGATCAGCACTGTCAATCTGTCGCCGTTGGCGAGATCGCAAGCTGCCGGCTGGATACCCGCGTTCTCCGCGCCGAGCCCGGGGTGCGTGGCCGGCCGGCAAGCGACCCCATCCTTGTTGAGCGTTTGGATCCAGGCCCCAGCGCTCTTGAAGCGGCGCGGGGCGCCCCCCCCAGCAGTGCCACCTGCCGGGGTGTTCTTCGCTCCGCAAGCTGAGAGGACGAGCACTGCAACTGTGATTGGCACTAAGGCGGAGACGCGTTTCACGTTTGCCCCCTTCCGAGGAACTCCATTGTTACTGATTGGACGGCAAGGGACCCTCTTAATGTTCCCGAATACCTGACATCCGGCGGGCCGACGTAAAGCGGTGGGTGGGGCTAGCCCCGTCGACCAGCAGGCATGCTTCTGGGCGTGCAGCAGAGCAACCTTTGGATCGGCAGATGGCTCCTCATAGCTGGGGCGATCGCGGCCGGCGTCGCGTTGGTCGGCGCGCCGGGCGCTGCGAGGGACTCCTTCGGTCAGGCATGGCCGGCGTTTGCACTGGTGGCCGGATTGATCGCGATCGGCTATGTGGCGAGCGCCGAAGGATCGTTCGCCGCCATCGGAGCCCGCGCCTCTCGGGTGGGCGGCGGATCGACCGTTCTCTTCGTGGTCCTCATGCTTATCGTTTGCGTCGTTACCGTTGTGCTCAATCTCGATACCTCGGTCACTTTCTTAACACCGGTTCTCATCGCGGCTGCCCAGGGAAGACGCGTCGATGAGCGTCGTTTCCTCTACGGATGTGTCTTCATGTCCAACGCCGCATCGTTGCTGTTACCGGGCTCGAATCTGACCAACGTGATAGTGCTTCGAGCGGAACAGGTGACGGGCGGTCAATTCGCGGCTCGCATGCTGCCGGCCTGGGTGGCAGCCGTGGTCGCAACCGGCGTCGTCACGTGGCTCGCATTCCCATCACCAGAGGTCCACGCCGAGCCGAATGCAGAGCGGGCACCAGTACCTATCGGCCTGGGGGCGTGCGGAGCCATCGGCGCTGCGGTCCTGGTGATCGTCCTTTCTCAGCCGGCGCTGCCGGTGCTGATCCTAGGCGCCCTTGTTCTCACACTTGCCATAGTGAAAGGCACCCTCGAGCTCGCTCGGATTCGCGATGTCGTCGATCTTTCCGTGCTCGTGGGACTGCTGGGGCTGGCAGTCGGGTTGGGAACGCTAGGTCGGTCTTGGAGCGGCCCATCGCATCTGCTCAGCTCTGCTTCTGAATGGCAGACCGCCTCGATCAGCACCATGTCGGCACTAGTCTTCAACAACCTGCCTGCGGCCATGCTGCTCACGTCGCGCGCTCCGATACATCCTGGTGCCCTATTGGTCGGCCTCGATCTGGGTCCCAACGTCGCGGTTACAGGGTCGCTGTCGGCCTACCTGTGGTTCAAAGTGTCCCGCGATGCTGGCGTGCTTCCCGCCGTCACGACCTACATCCGAGTTGGCTCCCTTACCGCCCTCATCGGAATCCCTCTCGCGATACTGGCTCTCCACACTATGGGTCATCTGTAGGGACAAGGCTTCTTATGGAGTGGCGGGACTCTCCGCAGCAGACCCATGCAGGACCTCGGCGTAACGGCGTGACTTGAGCTCGAGCTCCAGAAGAAAACGCTCCATGTTTGCCACGCGCTCGCTCACTCTCTGGCGGAGCTTGGCATTGATCTCGATAGCCTCCCGGACTATCTGTTCCCGCCGCTGCGAGGGGATCCCGCTCGCGCGGAACTCCGCGCGAAGGGTTTGTAGGCGATCTTCTGCCGCCAAGATGGTTCGGATCTCGTCCAGGTTCAGGCCCATCAGCTCCTGCAGCTCTTTGATCCGGCGGAGCCGCTCGGCGTCGGCGTCAGAGTATCGGCGGGCACCTCCGCTGGAGTGGCCGGCAGGAGCCAGAAGGCCGAGCTCCTCGTAATAGCGAAGGGTCCTCGTCGAGACCCCAGCCTTCAGCGCCAGCTCGCCGATGCGTACCCCGGCACCGGCCGTGCGCGCCGAACGTCGGTCCACTCCCCTGCTCACGCGGGCATCCACTCTTCCGGCGGGGGCCCCTCATCAGCCTCAGGGTGTTCGCCCTCCGGAGCGCCGAACGGTCCAACCGTTACCTTCTCCCATTCTTCGGCGCGATGGGTCGCCGGCAGATCAGTGCCGGGCAGCTCGGGATTCTCGGAGTGCACGTACTTGCCGCCCCGCATCCAGGAGGCCGCCGCTGCGATCAAAGACATGACGAGCGACGCGGTGAAGACGATCCGCAATCCGTTGATGAACGGGCCGGAGATCAGCCGCGGAAAGAACGTTTTTCCGGTTAGATATTGCGCTCGGGCTGCGGGCAACGCGTGCAGCACCTGAGGAGGCAAGAGGGTACGGATCGGGTTGTAGCCGAGGAACGCAGCGAACAAGCTCCCCACGGGCGGCAAGCCGGCGAGCTTGTGCGCAACGGCGGCAGGGACTCCTTGCGCGGTTAGACCCGCACTCATGGTGTGCGGTAATGAGGAGGCAAGCCCCGCGATCATCAACGAGAAGAACATCCCGATAGACAGCAACATCCCACTGTTCTGAAAGGTCGCTCGCATGCCCGATGAAGTGCCGCGGTCGCGGGCGGGGACCGCATTCATGATCCCTGTGGTGTTGGGGGCCGCGAACAATCCGAATCCAACCCCGTTGAGGAACAAGATCAGCGCGAAGGGCAGATAGACAAAGTCGGCGGGCAGAAACAGTAGAAGTCCAAACGTCACCGCAGCCAGAGCCATCCCGCCGGTGGCAAATGGGCGCGCCCCGAAATGGTCGGACAACCATCCCGATGCCGGGCCGGCGATCAAGAAGCCCGCCGTGATCGGCAGCATGTAGATCCCCGCCCACAGAGGAGTGCGCTCGAACCTATAGCCGTGCAATGGAAGCCAGATGCCCTGCAGCCAGATCACCAGCATGAACTGCAACCCGCCGCGAGCGATCGATGACAGCAAGCCGGCGGCGTTCCCGGCGGTGAAGGCACGGATACGGAAGAGCTGCAGATTGAACATCGGCTCATTGACGTGGCGCTCGACCCAACCGAAAAGCATGAGAAGAGCGAGCCCACCGATTATCAGCGTCAGAACGAAGGGGCTGGTCCACCCCATGGTGTGGGTGCCGTAGGGCTGGATGCCATACGTGATCCCAACAAGCACCATGATCAGCCCGGCCGCGAAAGTGAGATTGCCCCACCAGTCGATCCGAGCGGCGGTGCGCACGCCGAGCTCGCGCAGCTTGGTGTAAGCCCAGATCGTTCCGAACACACCGAACGGCACGTTGACCCAGAACACCAGCCGCCATTGAACATCCGCCAGAATGCCGCCCACCACAAGACCGATGAAGGAACCGAGGATGGCCGCGATCATGTTTATTCCCATGGCCATGCCGCGCTCCTCGACGGGGAACGCATCGATGAGGATGGCGGTGGAGTTGGCCATCAGTAGCGCGCCTCCGACACCTTGGATAACGCGCCCGATGATGAGCCACAAAGCACCTGCGCTGCCGGTCCATGGGGTGAGGGAGAGCGCGGCCGAGGCCACTGTGAATATCGCGAATCCCAGGTTGTACATGCGGACCCGGCCAAAGATGTCCCCGATCCGTCCGAACGTCACCACGAGCACGGCGGTGACAACGAGGTAGCCCATCAACATCCACAGCAAGTAGCTGATATTGGAGGGCAGCAGAGGGTCCAGCTTGATACCGCGGAAGATCGCGGGCAACGAGATGATGACTATCGACGAATCCAGGGTGGCCATGAAGATGCCGAGCGTCGTGTTCGACAGTGCCATCCACTTATAGCGATCGCCAACATCTTGCGACCTCAGCTGTCGATCCCTCATCTCAGGCGTCAGACCCACCCCTTCCCGTCAGCTCCAAAATTGACGCTTACGTTAACATCGCAGCATCTCAAAGGCTGCCAGCGAGCGTCCCCCAGACCGGCCGATCGCGTAGACCACGAACATGAGGGGGATGAGGTAGAGAAAGAGCTGTCTCTGTAAGTACCCCGCAGGGGTAGTGAGCGGCTGATCCCCGACAAAACCCTTGAGGGCATCCGGCAGCCCTTTCAGAGGCGCTTGCCTGCACGCGATCTGATCACGATGCGCAATCAGATGTAGCGACTCTGCGCTTCCCACGTTATGCAATCCGACTGTGGTATCCGTGACGCCATGAACGCGGCGATCTTGTTGGTCGATCATGATCCCCAGTCGCTGGAAATTTTGCAGCGCGATATGACGAAGCGGTATGGCTTCGACTACGAAGTCCTTGCCGCTGGTTCACCGCTCGAAGCGGCAGACGTGCAGCGGCATCTGGCAAGTGAGGGCCGCACGCTGGCTCTCGTGGTCGCTTACCAGTGGATGCCCGGCATGACGGGCATCGATCTTCTCGGTCAGACCCGCGAGCACCATCCGGGTGCCATGAGAGTCTTGATGATCGATGTCGGCGATCTGACCGCCGAAGAACCCATAGTCAAAGCGCTGACTCTCAACCACCTCGATTATTACTTCGGCAAGCCATGGGCATCGCCTGAAGAGGAGCTCTATCCAACGACCGGAGAAGCTCTCCGCGTGTGGGCAAGCGCGCATCTACCTCGGCTGGAGAAGATCAGGCTGATCGGTGATCCAAGCTCAGAGATCATCACTACGGTAGCTCGTCTTATGGAGCTCAATAACGTTGCAAGCGGCGTCTGCGACTCGACTTCATCGGAAGGTGCGGCACTGATGCGCCAGCACGGTTTACGGCTACAGGATCTTCCGGCAGGGGTTCTCTACGACGGACGGGTCCTCCGCGACTTGTCAGGCATGAAGATCGCCCGCGCGATGGGAGCTCGCGATCTCCCCACCGAAGACTCGGTCTATGACGTGACCATCGTCGGTGCGGGGCCGGCCGGCCTCGCCGCTGCCGTCTATGCAGCAGCCGAGGGCCTCAGGGTGCTGGCCTTGGAGGCGCTGGCCGTGGGCGGCCAAGCGGGCACCAGTGCGATGATCCGCAATTACCTGGGCTTCCCATGGGGAATCAGCGGACGTGATCTCGCGGAAAGGGCATCGCGTCAAGCGCAGCAGTTCGGGGTCTACATGGCTTTTGCCGATCCGGTTGTGGGTTTGCGAAGAGAGGATGGCGAGAACTGTGTGGTTCTTCGCGATGGTCGACTGGTTCGAAGCCGCACCGTCACGATAGCCGCGGGTGTTTCGTATCGACAGCTCAACGCACCGGGCGTAGATGCACTGGTGGGGAAGGGTGTTTTCTATGGAGCGGGGATATCTGAAGCGCGAGCTCTGGGCGCCGTCAACGCATGCATCGTCGGCGGAGGCAACTCGGCCGGTCAGCTAGCCGTCTTCCTCGCCGAGGTTGGAGCAAGCGTCAGCCTTGTCGTGCGAGGGCAGTCTCTGTCCAAGAGCATGTCCGCTTACCTGGTGCAGGAGATCGAGAGCAACAAGAGGGTGCGAGTCTTTCTCGACAGCCAGGTGGCTGGTGCGACGGGAGAGAGCAGCCTGAGGTCGGTGACCGTCCTCGACAACTCATCTACTTCATCGCAGGAAGTCGAATGCGAGGCTCTCTTCGTGATGATCGGAGCGGAGCCACAGACGGATTGGTTAGAGCCAAACGTGGCGCGCGACGAACGTGGCTTCGTGCTTACCGGAACCGACGTGCTCGCCGACGAGAGGTCTCCACGAAGATGGACGCTTTCCCGGCCCCCGCTCCTGCTCGAGACAAGCATGCCAGGCGTGTTCGCTGCGGGCGATGTGCGTCATGGCTCGATCAAGCGCGTCGCCGGAGCGGTCGGAGAAGGCGCGGCGTCGATCTTGCTGATCAGTCAGTACCTGCGCGACCTGACCTGAAGACCGTTAGCGTGGCGGAGCGAAGAATTCCAGCTGGATGTTGTCGGGGTCACGGAACACAAGAACGGATCCATACGGTGCATCGGTTATGGGCGATTGCGTCAGCGGACCGTCTGCCTGAGCTGAACGCGTAACGCCCCGGGCTTCTAGATGATCCTGCCATTTCTCCAGATCCTCGCGGGTTGCCACCATGAAGCCTGCATGATCCAAGCCCGTGCGCCTCTCGGAGAACCGTTCGCCTTCGTTGACGTCGTGACGGTGAAGAACGATCATGAGAGTGCGTTGCTGGTTGGCCATCACTATCCCAGTGCCGCCGGGGTGCGGGGCCTCCATTACCACCGATAGGCCGAACGTCTCCTGGTACCACGCGAGACTGGTGTCGAGATCGGTGACCGTTAGGGCGAGATGGTGCAACGCAACGTCCGCCGGAATCGTCACGTCCGCCGGTATCGTCATTCGACGCACTATAGCGGGGCCTGCAGGACTCTTACTGAGATCGCTGGTGCTAGCCGATACGCAGATGTAAGTCTCTTCTAGACGGGACGTGTCGGGAGCTTGATCGTCAGAACCGTCTCACCTGGCTGTGATCTGATGGCGATCTCGCCGTGGTGACGCTCCACGACGATCCGGCGTGAGATGTCCAGACCAAGGCCGGTGCCCTTCCCGACCTCTTTCGTCGTGAAGAAAGGTTCGAATGCTCGCGCTTGCACGTCCACCGGTATGCCGGCACCTGTATCCGCGACCTCGATGATGACGCTGTCTCCGTCGGCGCGTGTGCACAGGTGAAGCGTGCCCTGGCCGTCCATGGCGTCGATCGCGTTGTCGATGAGATTGGTCCACACCTGGTTAAGCTCGCCGGGGATCGCCTCGATCTCGGGCAGATCGCGGGCGTAGTCGCGGACGACCGAGATGCCCTCACGGAGCTTCTCGCCCAGAATCACCAGCGTGCTTTCGATTCCCTCCGTGACGTCGATCAGTTGGAGCGAAGCACGGTCCAACTGCGAGTAAGACTTCACAGTCGACACAAGATCTGAAACGCGTCTGGTCGACTCCTTGATCTCCGCCAGAAGCGCCGCCGCCGAGAGCCCGCTTGCCATCCACTCAAGACTCGGCCCGAGTGGAATGGGATCGAGCACCTGCTTCACCCGTTCGGACCAGGCAACATCAGCGCCGGTCGAACCTAGAGCTGGTGCGATGCGCCAAGAGTCCGGCACCTCATGTGCATCGAGCCAGTCGATAAGGGCCTCTTCACGATCCGTGACCGAAAGAGGGTCCGCACCGGTCGAAGACGCATCGAGCTCGCGACGCAACGAGTCGATGGCCCTGAACTGCTCTGCCGACAGCCGTTGCTCGGCGAGCCGCAACAGCGACTCCGAAAGCGTGTCGTACGTGGTCTCTAGCGCGTCGACGGCCCGGGTTGCTGCCGACGCCGGGTTGTTCAACTCATGCGCGAGGCCGGCCGCAAGGGTGCCGAGCGCGACAAGCGCTTCACGTTGTCGTGACAACGCTTCCATCGTCCGAACCGTTTGAAAGAAGCCGGCAATGAGGTGGACCCCAAACGGGAACCAGGACCGGACGAGCTCGCCGAGTGCTACGGCTGGCACTTGGAGCATCTGGCCCGAGCCGGAGGCGCGACCCGTTGCGAGGTAGCCCGCCGAGTCGGTCCACGCTCGGAACCCACCCGACCACAACCCCGGTCTGTCCATAACGCTGACCACCGATTCTTCATGGCCAGAGCGACGAAGCAGCTCGACATGGCCGTCGAGCAGCACCCACCAGAAATCTGCAGGGTCGCCCTCGCGAAAGAGTATGTCGCCGTTGTCGAAGGAGACATTGCTACTCGCGGCCTCAAGTTGGATCAACTGCTCATCACTGAGGCCTTCGAAAACGAACAGAGAACGCAGTTCCTGGATCTGCATCAGATCGTTGCCAAGTAGCGATGCACGAGGTAAACCGCCATGGCTCCCTCGCCAACCGCGGACGCCACGCGCTTCATCGAATCGAGTCGCACATCTCCAGCGGCGAAGACGCCCGGCACGCTCGTCTCCAACGCATACGGGGCGCGTGCGAGTGGCCACTTGGGCTCCTCGGTGCGACTCAAGAGATCCTGGCCTGTGATCACGGCCCCCTTTTCGTCACGTGCTACATCCTTGCCAAGCCAATCCGTGCGCGGTGATGCGCCAATGAAAACGAAGACCCAGTTTGCCGGTACGTCCTCTTCGGTGCCCGACGCGCGGTCGGCGATCGTGATCGATTGGAGATGATTGGCACCGTGCCCAGCGACGATCTCAGACTGCAGCCGAACATCGATGTTCTCAGTAGCAGCGATGCGGTCAACGAGATAGTGCGACATCGACCTTTCCAAGGAACCGGAACGAACGAGCATCACCACGCGGCGGGCGTAGCGAGCGACGTTCAGCGCCGCCTGGCCCGCAGAGTTGGCCGCGCCGACGATGTACACGACGTCGCCTTCACAGGACCGCACTTCGTTCGGGGTCATGCCGTAGTAGACGCCGCGGCCCGTGAGCTCCCCAAGGCCGGGTGCTTCGACCATCCGATAGGAAACGCCGGTCGCCACGACCATCGCTCGGGCTTCGATCTCGGCACCGTCGCCGAAGCGCACCACACGAACAGGCTCGCGGACCTCGAAGCCGACGACATCACACGCGAGGACCATCTCGGCCCCGAAACGACGAGCCTGCGCCACCGCCCGGTGAGTGAGATCGGCACCCGTGAGCCCCCTCGGAAATCCGAGGTAGTTCTCGATCGAAGCGCTTTGACCCGCCTGTCCTCCCGGTCCTTCGCGCTCGATGATGACAGTTTGGAGCCCCTCGGACGCGCCGTAAACGGCGGCGGCCAACCCGGCCGGGCCACCGCCGACGATGCAGAGGTCGTAGAGCGGCTGTTGCGCGCTAGTCCGCAAACCCAGGGCATTCGCCAGATCGAAGTTCGAGGGCGCACGTAGCGTTTCGCCATCGGGGATCAGCACGAGCGGGAGGTCGGTAGCCGTCGCCTTTGCAAGATCGTGAAGCCGGCGAGCCTCGTCATCACGCTCGAGATCGAACCACCGGTAGGGCACATGGTTGCGGGCGAGGAACATCTTGATGTCGTAACTGCGTTCCGACCAGCGATCACCGACAAGCCGAAGCCCATCGTTGTCGTCAAGGTGCGCGTCCTGCCAATCGCTTAATAGGTCGTCCAGCACGGGATACAACCGCTCTTCGGGAGGATCCCAAGGCTTGAGCAGGTAGTAGTCGAGGTCGATGTCGTTGATCGCTTTGATCGCCACGTCGGTGTCGGCGTAGGCGGTTAAGAGCACGAGCTTGGCCGCGGGGGCATGGGCTCGGGTCTGCTCGAGGAATTCAACTCCAGTCATGGCAGGCATCCGCTGGTCCGACAGGACTAGAGCTACCGGCCGCTCGCGAAGAGCGAACTCAGTCAGCACGGTGAGCGCGTCGTGGCCCGAAAGGGCTCTTACGATCTGGTACTCCGACCCGTACTGTTTGCGAAGATCGCGGGTGATCGCTTGTGAGACAACGGGATCGTCGTCGACCGTCAGGATTGCCGGCTTGGCCACACCACCGCCCCTCTTCCGAACCGGACCGGGAGACTATTCCACGCCGGGTCGGAAGAGAGACGTCTGGTAGGGCAAACCGCACCATGCCTTGCCAGCCTTTGCTTCCGCGCCATCACCAGTTCGGAAGGGGCGCTCAACCGCGCTATCTCAGACTCGTTAGCGGGTATAGACCGGGTGATCGGATCCAACTACGCCGACACCATCGTTGGCGGCACCCGGTTTATCTCTACAGTCTCGAGGGAGGGGCCGGGAACGATTACATCAAGCTGACCACCAACGCCGACTACGTGGACGGGGTATACGGTCAGGACACCATCAAGCTCACGCCGGGCGTCATCACGGATGCCAGCATACGCGAGGGCCTAGGGGACGACACGTTCCTCGGGAGCCATGCCTCCGATTCCTTCAGGGTGAACGACGGCCCCTCCGGGAACGAAACCGTCTACGGACGTGACAGAAACGACACCATAAATATGGTCGACGGTCAGCCCGGAGACGCCGCCGATGGCCAGGGCGGCACAACACCTGCAACGTGGACCCCGGGGACCAGGCTCTGAACTGCGAAAGCTAGCGCGAGTAGTTCTCCCGGGCTCGTCATCAACGCTCTGATGGGAGTCTGAAGCCAGGGGAGATATCTCACCAGGCTTGAGACTTGACAAGGCCGGGCGCGATTATCGTCGAATGAATGAGCCTGAAGGCCCCACTGAAGTCGCCGCACAAGGCCTTGCCGAGCGTACCTTTCTGATTGCAGACATCCGCGGGTATACGCGATTCACCCGCGAGAGTGGCGTCACAGCTGCGGGGCGGCTAGCGCAGGCGTTCGCCGGATTTGCGCGCGACGCGGTAGAGGCTCGCGGAGGACGCGTCATCGAGTTGCGTGGAGACGAGGCGCTGGCCGTCTTCGGATCGCCGGCGTCGGCGGTGCGAGCAGCGATCGAGCTCGTCGCAGCGTGCGCTGAGGAGACGACCCATGACCTCCCGTTGAACGTCGGGGTCGGAATGGACCTCGGGGATGCAGTCCCCGTCGAGGGAGGCTTCAGGGGTCCCGCCCTCAATATGGCGGCGCGCCTCTGCTCGCGCGCCGCCGCAGGCCAGGTGCTAGTCACTCCTGGACTCGCCGGGCGCGCCGGCGAGGTGGACGGCATTCATTACGAACCTCTCGGAGTCGCGGAACTCAAAGGCTTCGACACGCCGGTCGAAGTCGTCGAAGTGGTGATCGAGCAGCGGTCCCCGCGCGCGCCGCCTGTGAGGGGGGACATCGGGAGCGATGATCGTCCGAGTCTCCCGATCGAGCTCGAAACGGACACGCCGTTCGTGGGCAGAAAGCACGAGCTGTCGTGGTTGCGGGGAACTTGGAGGCGAGCCCGCCGGGGCCACGGCCGTGTCGTCTTTGTCTCGGGACCTCCTGGGTCCGGAAAGACGCGCCTTGCCGCTGAAATCGCAGGCGTAGCTTTCGGAGACGGCGCTATCGTCTCTTACGTAGGTCCGGGGGGCGCTGCGACGGCGCTCGCACTCTCGGCCATCGCCGAAGCCGCATCGAGCTTAGCCTCCGGCATGCTCGTTCTCGACGATCTCGACGCATTAGGTGAGGACGTCGCACGCCGCCTCGACGGCTATTTGCCCGAATTCGAAGACAGACCGGTCCTGGTCATCGGACTCGTTCGTGATCCCGACGCGGCCCCCGGATTCGCGGCGGCCGTCGAGCGGACCGATAGGTTCGGTGATGGTCACCGAGTCCTCGGCCCTCTGGACAGTGCCGAGATGCGCGAGCTGGCGAGGCTGTATGCCGGGGAAGACCTCGACGAGGCTCCCCTCGAGTCGATCCAACGCGCAAGCGCCGGCCTTCCTGGACGCATACACGAGCTGATGAGCGACTGGGCCGAGCAGGAAACCACACGCCGGTTCGCTGCAGCTGCTCAATGGTTGGCGGAAGCTCGTCTGGACCGTAAGGCCGATCTCGACTTTGCGAACAACGTCATCGGGCTGAAGCTCGCGCGTCTGTACGGTGACAGCTCCAGTCGCGACGCAGACGGGTCGATCTGTCCGTACAAAGGACTGGCCTCGTTCGGAGAAGCAGACGCGCGTTTCTTCTTCGGTCGCGAAAGGCTCGTCGGCGAATTGGCTGCGCGCACCGTCGCGGCGGGTTTACTGGCGGTCGTCGGCGCGTCCGGAAGCGGCAAGTCGTCTGCGATCGGAGCCGGTCTCCTGCCGTCACTGCGCGCGGGCGTCCTTCCAGGTAGCACGCGCTGGCGCCCCTTCGTCATGCGGCCGGGCGAGCATCCACTCGCGGATCTTGATCGGGTCGAGCTCAGCAGCAATGGGGACGAGCGGCTGGTGCTAGTCGTCGACCAGTTCGAGGAAGTCTTCACCACCTGCCAAGACGAGTCCGAACGGGTCGGATTCGTTGACCGTCTCGTCGCCTTGGCCACCGACCCGGATCAAGCCATCGTTGTTGTGGGCGTACGCGGCGATTTCTACGCACACTTCGGTGTCTACCCGGGCATGGCCAAGCTGTTGGCCGAGAACCAGGTCCTGGTCGGGCCAATGACCGCCGAGGAGCTCAGCCGAGCGATCGAGCTGCCGGCACGTCGTGCCGGCATCCGGATCGAATCCGCCCTGGTCGAGCGACTGATCGATGAAGTTGCGGATGAGCCTGGCGGGCTGCCGCTCCTATCTACAGAGCTGGTGGAGCTGTGGGCGGCGCAACGGGCTGGGTGGCTGCGGCTCGACGAACACGAACGACTCGGCGGCGTGCGAGGCGCTGTCGCGCGCTTGGCGGAGAGAGCCTACGAACAGCTGGACGTCGAGCAGAGGCGATCCGCCCACAGCCTGTTGCTGAGGCTTTTGACGACAGGCGAGGAAGGAACGATCGTGCGCCGGCGAGTCCACTTCTCCGAGTTGGAGCTCGAGCGAGATGCGGTGCGCGCCTCGGTTATCACCCGACTTACCGAGGCCAGGCTCCTGACGACGAGCGAGGACACCGTCGAGGTTGCACACGAAGCGCTCCTGCGCGAGTGGCCGCGCCTTCAGGAGTGGCTACACGAAGAGGGCCGGGGACGAGAGCTCCGCGAGCATCTAACGCAGAGTGCGAAGCGTTGGGAGAGCAGTGAACGCGATGATGCAGAGCTGTACCGGGGAGCGCGCCTCTCGGCCTCATTGGACTGGTCGTCCTCACGGAGAGACGCACTCAATAGTCTCGAACGCGACTTCCTCGACGAGAGCCGCCGCCACAGCGAGCTCGAAGCGGAACGTCAGCGGCGGACGAATAGACGCCTACGGGTGTTGCTTGTGGGCCTCGCCGTTTTTCTTACAGGGGCGATCGTCGCCGGAGTCTTCGCTGTTGTCCAGCGTGGGCACGCCCAGCGAGCGGCGAAGGTCGCAGTAGCAGACAGTCTTGGCGCCCAGGCCATCGCGGACCAGCATCTCGATCGAGCGATGCTGCTCGGGGTCGAAGGCGTCAAGCTGGATCCATCCCTGCGCACGCA
>JAXDJR010000040.1:0-12026 GCA_034667545.1 Actinomycetota bacterium | reverse complement strand
GTCTGACGCACCGCTCAATCCGGCTCAGCTCAAGGCAGCGAAAGGTGTCGTCCAGTTTCCGTGGTCGCTGGGAGCTGTGGTGCCGGCCTACAACCTGAAGGGTGCGCCCGATCACATCAAGCTGACGGGACAGATCCTCGCGGATATGTATCTCGGCAAGGTCACTAGCTGGAATGATTCTGCGATCGCACAGTTGAACCCAGGGGTCAAGCTGCCGCCCACCAAGATCACACCGGTGTATCGCACTGACGGGTCCGGGGACACCTACGCCTTCACCGACTACCTGTCCAACGTCAGCCCGACCTTCAGTTCTCAGGTCGGCGTTAGCACTCAGGTGAAATTTCCTACCGGCGTGGGGGGCGATGGAAGCTCTGGAGTGGCCGGGGCTGTGTCCTCGACCGACGGAGCTGTCGGCTATCTCACGATCGCTTACGTGAACTCGAGCGCCTTCCACTACGCCCTGTTGAAGAACGCAGCGGGCAACTTTCCACAGGCCACCGTAGCGAACATCAACGCAGCGGCTGCCACTGCAAAGTCGGTGCCACCAACTGGGGTTTCCATCGTCAACCCGCCGGCATCGGCAACGAACGCATGGCCCGATTCGACATTCACTTATGTGATCATCCCCAAGAGCACTCCTAAAGCGGCCTCGATCAAGAAGTTCATCAACTACGTCCTTGGCCCAGGCCAAGCGTTTGCGACGGACTTGGGTTACGGAACGCTGCCAAAGTCGGTCATCGCCGATGACAAGACAGCGCTTCAACAGATCGGCGGGTAGCGAGATCTCACTGGGACGATGCAAGGACCGGACGACACCATTTCCCCGGTGTCGTCCGGTCCGCTTCTGAGTAGTTGATGATCAGATCCGACGCCGTGTCGACCGTTGACCCCCTCTTTGGCGGGACGCGACGGGGTTTCGTCGACCGCTTCGGAGACCGCGGGTTGTACGCGATCACGTTAACGGCGGCGATCAGCGCCACCGTGATTGCGGGGGGTCTTGCCTACAAGGTCGTAAGCGAGGCGTGGACCGCCATCTCGACGTTCGGGCTGGGCTTTCTGACAACCAGCAACTGGGATCCTGTCCACAGTCACTTCGGGGCGGCACAGTTCATCTTCGGTACTGCTGTGAGCTCATTCGGGGCTCTCCTTGTCGCGACGCCATTGTCGGTCGCCATCGCGCTTTTCCTTACGGAGCTTTCTCCGCGTCGCGCGCGGACACCGATCGGCATCTTGGTCGAGTTGTTAGCGGCCATCCCAAGCGTGATCCTTGGTCTCTGGGGGATCCTCGTTCTCGGTCCGGTTCTGCAGAGGACCATCGAACCTGCCTTGCACTCCGCCTTCCATAAAATCCCGGTGGTCGGCAGCCTGTTCGGCGCGAACTACTCGATCGTGGGGCTGCTTCCAGCGATCCTGATTCTCACGATCATGACGGTGCCGATCGTGTCGAGTCTTACCAGGGAGATCTTCGCAACCGTCCCATCGGGAACCAAGGAGGCCGCTCTAGCTCTTGGTGCGACCCGGTGGGAAATGATCAAGACGACGATCCTTCCCTATTCACGATCAGGAATCATCGCTGCCGTGATCCTCGGTTTGGGACGCGCAGTTGGTGAAGCGATCGCGGTCACTCAGGTGATCGGGGGCACAGAAGGGATCCATTCCAATATCTTCTTGCCCGCCGATACGCTCGCCAGCAGGATCGCCGGCCAGTATCAAGGTGCGACGAGTCAGCTCCAGATCTCTTCGATCGCCTATCTCGGGGTGATCTTGCTTGCGCTTTCCGTTCTCTTCAATGGCGTTGCACGACTCTTGGTCCGGCGTGCACAAAGTCGCCTACAGCGAGCCGGATGACCGTGTCAGACAACGGCCTATCTCAACGGGACCTATTCACTTCCGGAGTCGGCAATCTTCGGCGCCGCCACTTCGTCAACCGCGCTCTAGAGATAACTGCCTGGGTGGGCGCCGTGGTTGCCGTCGGCACCCTTGCCTTAGTGATCGGGAGCGTGCTGATGAAAGGAGCCAGCTCACTCAACCTTCGGTTTCTGACCACTCCAACCGATCCCTTCGGGACGGGCGGTGGGATCTCGAACGCCATTATCGGTACAGGGATCTTGGTGGCAGTTGCAACAGCGATCGCAGTGCCGTTGGGGATCCTGATCGCGATCTACACCAGCGAGCTCGCCGGCCCCCGCGCTGCTTTCACCATCCGCTACGTCCTGGACGTCCTCAACGGCGTCCCCACGATCATCGTCGGCATCTTCATTTTTGGGTTGATGGTGGTCGGCCATCAGCAAAGCGGTCTTGCGGGCTCCGTCGCATTAACGATCGTGATGCTGCCGCTGGTCGCCCGGTCATCACATGAGGTTCTCACCCTGGTTCCCGGCACAGTGAGGGAGGCCGCGATGGCGCTGGGGGCAAGCAAGTGGCGGACGGTGCTGACCGTCGTTGTTCCAACTGCCTTCAGCGGGATGATCACTGGCTCATTGTTGGCCGTGGCGCGCGCGGCAGGGGAAACCGCTCCGCTGTTGTTCACTACCTCGATCTTTCCCAATCTCGTACAAACCAACTTGGCGCAAGCGTTGCCCAACATTCCCGTGACAATCTTCCAGTTCTCGGAGTCACCTGACCCTGCGAAGCACGCTCAGGCCTGGGCCGCGGCGCTTGTTTTGATCGCGTTCGTCCTGTTGATCAATGTGATTGCGCGCACGTTCTTGGCTCGATCCCGGCGTCAGCTCGGGCCGGGCGGTCGATAGGCCGATGGACTGCAATGAAGCGACCGAGTTGTGACTAAGGCAAAGGATCTCGATATGCCCGGCATCAAAGAGAAAGTTCATCCCGCAAGGCTTCATCATCTGCAGCCCGCAGAGGGCGCTGCGGGAAGAGATGAGGCACAACACGTCCAAGACCCGAAACGCGCCATTCGTCACGTGCGCCTCGAAGGTCTGAATGCCTTCTACGGGAGCCAACAGGCTGTGCGCGACGTCAACCTCAGTTTTGAGCCTGCTTGTGTCACCGGGATTATTGGACCCTCCGGTTGTGGAAAGTCGACTTTGGTTCGCTGCATAAACCGCATGCACGAGGAGATTGCCGGCGCTCGTTCTGAGGGCCGGGTTTTGCTCGGTGAGATCGATCTTCACGGAGATGATGTCGACGTCGTGGCAGTTCGACGCTTCGTGGGAATGGTGTTTCAGAAGCCGAATCCCTTCCCCACCATGTCGATCTTCGGCAACGTCGCTTCTGGCCTCCGGTTCACGGGCACCCCCCGAGACGAGATTTCCGATCGCGTCCGGGAAGCGCTTCAGGGGGCTGGTTTGTGGGAGGAAGTAAAGAACAGACTCTCGACCTCTGGCCTTAGCCTGTCGGGAGGCCAGCAACAGCGGCTGTGCATCGCCCGAGCGTTAGCGGTCGAGCCCCAGGTTCTGCTCATGGACGAGCCTTGTTCGGCTCTCGACCCGATCGCGACTCTGAAGATCGAGGAACTGATCGGAGAATTGAAGGACCGGGTCACTATCGCACTTGTCACTCACAACATGCAGCAAGCGGCGCGGGTTGCGGACACGACCGCTTTCATGCTCGACGGGGAGCTGATCGAGGTGGACTCCACGGAAAGGATGTTCACGAATCCAAGCGATCAACGGACCGAGCAATACGTGACGGGAAAGTACGGGTGAGGGTCTCCCTCTAAGCCGCCCGAGGACGATTTCCTACATCTTTCGCAGTGGACCCTGTGACCCGGCAGCTGAGCCGATCCTTGGGCCAGGCCTAAGCAACCGAGAGGGGGCCGGGGGGTGACCCCCAAACGGTTACTTCTTCAGGAGGCTAGCCACCAAAGGTGAAGGGAACGTGAACAGAACCCGCCGGAGGTATGAAGAGTGCGGTTAGCCTTCCGAGGTCGAACACGATCAATGGAGGTCTGATGCGCCTGAGAGTCCTGCAAGGAGAGCGCTCTTTCTTCGACCTCTTCGAGAAGCTCGCCAGCACCGTTCTCGCAGGCGCGGATGAGTTACTCGACCTGTTAAAGAACTACAGCGATCTGGACAAGAAGACGCAGCGGGTACTGGATTTCGAACACGAAGGCGACGAGCTAACACACGAAGTGATGCGGCGGTTGAATACCAGCTTCGTGACGCCGTTCGACAGAGAAGACATTCAACAACTCGCCTCGAACCTCGATGACGTTCTTGATCACATCGAGGCCGCGGCCGAGTTCTTGCAGTTGCACAAGATCGATCAGCCGCTGCCCCAGATGATCTCGCTGATGGAAACGTTGACGGACGCTGCCCGCAAGACTTCGGTGGCCATGCCCAACTTGCGAAAGATGAATGACCTCGACCAGTACTGGATCGAGATCAACCGCCTCGAGAACGAAGGCGATCGCTTCTACCGGCGCACGATCGCCGAGCTCTTCTCAGGCGACTACAAGGCTATGGATGTCCTGAAGTGGAAAGAGATCATCGAACAGATAGAGCAGGGCATTGACCGCCTCGAAGACGTGGCGAACACGATCGAGACCATCTCTCTCAAACAGAGCTGATGTTCGGCCTTAGTTTCGAAGCGATAGTCATCATCCTCGTTGCTCTTGCCTTCGACTTTGTGAACGGATTCCACGACGCGGCCAACTCGATAGCCACTGTTGTTTCCACGCGCGTACTGTCGCCCCGACTGGCGGTGGCATGGGCCGCGGTGTGGAACTTCGTTGCCTTCCTGGTCTTCGGTACCGCAGTAGCCAAGACCGTGGGAGCCGGCACCATCGATCTGGGACGGCTGGCAACGCGCACCGATGGCTTCAACGTCATCCTCGCAGCGGTGGTGGGAGCGATCGCGTTCGACCTCATGACTTGGTACCTGGGGCTCCCGACGTCTTCTTCTCATGCACTTGCAGGCGGGCTCGTAGGTGCGGCCCTCGTCTACGGGGGGCCCTCGATGCTTATCTCTTCGGGGATCACAAAGATCGCGCTGTTTATCGTGATCTCGCCCATCGTGGGGTTCGTCCTTGCGGTAGTCATCGAGAACCTCGTCCTCATGATCACCGATCCGATAGTCAGATCGACGCATGGAACCGTGAAAGGTGCCAACGGAGTGTTTCGCAAATTGCAACTCGTCTCGGCGGCGGCTTTCTCCCTTGGCCACGGCGCGAATGACGCGCAGAAGACCATGGGAGTGATCGCGGCCGTGGTGTTCATCGACGCCCACGCAGGCCAGCCGGTCGGCGCGGAGCTGTCGATAAAGCTGTGGATGGTGTTGCTTGCCCACACTGCCATCGGCCTGGGCACGCTGGCAGGGGGATGGCGCATCGTTCATACGCTGGGATCGAAGCTCACCAAGCTGCAACCGGTCGGCGGATTCGCGGCCGAAACGTCCGCCGCTGCCACTCTCTTCACAACCGCTCACCTTGGGATCCCAGTCTCCACGACCCACACGATCACTGGAGCGGTCATCGGTGTCGGCACTACGAACCGGTTCTCGGCGGTTCACTGGGGGCTCACCGGAAGGGTGCTCTACGCGTGGCTCCTGACGCTTCCTGGCGCGGCGCTGATCGCAGCGCTCGCCTATGGTCTGTTCACCATCGTTCCCGCTGAAGGCGCTGCCACCGTAGGGCTTGCTGCCGCGGCTTCCATCGGGATCCTGCTGACAGCTCGCAGAAGGCGCGAGGCCGTTCTCTACGCCCCTCCGTGAGCTTCACGGGCGCTTATGCCGGACCAAGAAGCGCCTTGCTGCATACGCCGACTTGATATAACTCGCCTATGGCCGAGGGCGATGAGCTGAAACAACTTCAAGAGCAGGTCAAAGAAGACCGCAAACTCATTAGCAAGGCCGCAGACACGTTGGCGGAGATCGGGCGCAACGATGGCCTCTCAGACGAGCATGCCGACGTGCTCACGGCTCTGCGCATCCGACTTGAGGGAAAGAAACGTGCATCGCTCGACGAGCTTCTGACGGTCACGAAGGACATCGCCGGGAAGAAAGACCTCGGTGACGTCCTTTCGGGAACCGATAGCAGCGCAGGCGCGTGGCCCGTCGTCGAAGAAAAGAAGCGGGACTGGCCGGGGGCCTAGGAAGCGTCTCCTCGTTCGCGCAGGAAGTGCTCGAGCTCGGCGGCAAGTGAGTCCCCACTAGGCAGATCGCCGAGATCGATGATTTCCTCGCGGCTTCGCTCATCGGTTCGTTCTTCGAGCAACCGGACGTAGGCCTGAACATCGTCGTCCGCCTTGACCATCTCCGATACGCGCGCGTCGTAGGCCTCGGCGGCTGCCTCGAGCGGCTCCACTTCGGCGGGTATACCGACGAGGTCTGTGGTCTGGCGCACCAAAGCGAGCGCCACTTTGGGATTCGGTGTCACTGCAAGGTAGTGCGGTACCGCTGCCCAGAGGCTGGCCGAGGGGATGTGGACCGTTCCGAGGGCCTCGTGCAGAACCCCGACGATGCCCGTCGGGCCTTCGTAGCGTGAGCGCTCCAATCCCAGGCGCTCGATCAGATCCCGGTCGCCCGCCGTTCCCGTGATGTTGACTGGCCTCGAATGGGGAACGTCCGCCAGGAGTGCCCCGAGAGTTACCACCATCGAGACGTCGTGCTCGGCGGCGAGGTCGACGATCAAGCGCGTGAAGGTTTTCCACTTCATGTTTGGCTCGGTTCCCACCAGGACGAGCGCATCCCGCTCGGCTCCCTCGATGTGAGCTGCCCACAAGTCGTTGGCGGGCCAAGTCACCTTGCGGCTAAAGCCGTCGACCAACTCGACGTGGGGGCGTGCGACCTGAAAGTCGTAGAAGTCTTCTGGATCGATGGTCGCGATCTTGTCTCCGGCCCAGACGCGAGCCAGGTGCGCGGCGGCGAAGCTGGCGCCTTCGCCCGCGTCGTTCCATCCCCGAAACGCAGCGATCATCACCGGGTTGCGCAGTTTCACTTCTTTGTGGTGGAGAACCATTTCACCTTCCATGCTCGACGCTAAAGTAAGGGTATGCGGTCGGTTCGCTATTACTTTCAGCCATCGCCGATAGGCGAGCTTCTCATTGGCGTTTCCTCGGATGGTCTGTGCCTGATCCACTGGGACGACCCCGCTGCTGCGCTGGTCCGGCTCGAACTGGCATTCGACGATGTGCAGCGAGTGACATCGATCCCGGGCGTGCGAGCGCAGCTGGACGAATATCTCTCGGGCGAACGGCGATCTTTCGCGCTGCCGTTGGATCTGTCGCTCGCCAGCCGGTTCGGCAAGAGGGTGCTCGGTGCGCTGACCCAGGTGCCCTTCGGCGATCTGATCACCTATGGCGCCCTGGCGGCGCGAGTCAAGAGCTACCCACGTGCAGTGGGGGGAGCGGTGGGGCGAAACCCGATCCCTATCGTGATTCCCTGCCATCGTGTGGTGGCGGCCGGGGGAGCGATCGGCGGTTTCGGCGGAGGGCTCGAGCGTAAGTACTTCCTCCTTGGCCTCGAGGGTCATCCTGTCGAGGAGGCCCCCGAAAGGCTTCGTCTGGCCCTGTAGCGTTCGTCCGGATTGGGGGGCTCTGTTCAGATCCGAACAGAGACGGCTTGGTCTCTGTTCTCGTCGGCATGCGCCGCTAGGCTTCGCGCCTTCGTGGGAGGCGAAAGGGGACTGGTGTCCCTCCTGGTCTTCAAAACCAGTGCGCCGGGCGATCCCCGGTGGGCGGGTTCGATTCCCGTCCGCCTCCGCCAGCTTCGCCGGACCCGCCTCACCCGGTGCCCATCTCATCCGCCCCGCCGCATGCGCGGCTCCCCGGCGGGTTCGATTCCCGTCCGCCTCCGGCTAGCTTCGCCAGCTCCGGCGGACCCGCCTCGGCTGAAGCTCGTCTCGGTTGGTCTAGGTGCCCGCCGCCCATTGGGCTGCTATCTCTCGGGCAGTCAGGGCGTGGGCATAGACGACGGCTTCGTCGATCTTGCCGTGCCAAAAGGAGGTCACCTTTGGTCCTTTGTCGTAGTCGGCGCCGATGGTGAACTTGGCTCGGTGGACCGGCCGTTTGGCTGACACGAATGAAGCTTCTGCCCTGCCGTTTACATAGAGATGACCACGATTGGAGCCATTTACCGTCACTGCAACTTGATAGATCTTCCCGATCACGGGTGTTGTCTTGGAGTAGACATCGACGCACGTCCTCCCTTCACAGTCGTGGAACTTGAACCGGTTCGACGGTTCATCGCGAAAGATGGCGATGTTGGTGCCACCGTTTCGGTGGTTGAACGACATGATGTGCTCTTCAGCCGTTGTCGTTCGAGTCACGACCCACGCTTCCAACGTGTAGCCCCGGGACCAACCTGCTTTCGTGCGATTGGTCAGACTGTTGGCCTTGATGCGGTCGTCGACCCCGTCGAAGTGCGGAGCAGTGTTGGGATTGTGCCGGATAAGCCCAGGGCGGCCCAGCCGTGGTGCCCCCTTGTAGGTGCCGGGGTGCCGGCCGACAACCGTGTGAGCGATCGAACCCGATCGTTCCCCCAGCCGCCAATATGCGATGGGGTGGGTCCGGGTGATCACGTTCTTGTAGTGGACGCCAGACGCAGTGGCGGTTCCCGTCGCTAGTACGAGTGCCATCGCCAACGCTGGCGCGAGTTTCGTCCTGGTTCTCACGTAAGCCCCCTGCTTCAGTCCGAGAGAAGTCAGGCTAGCGGGGACGGATTAAGAGATGGTGAAAGCGGTCAGGCAGACGGGTTCGACTGTCGGCTTTATCGGGTGGCGCCGAACCGAGGCCCGGGCAAGAACCTCCGCGCAAAGACCGAGGGCCCCGGTTGGGGGACCTCGGTCGTTTTGCGGGATCGGCTGAGCTAGATCCTCGCGGTGCCTTTGCAGAGCACGCCGGAGCGAAGGTTGCGAGCCCTGGCCACGATCTTGTCGCTGCGGGGCGCATTGGTGGTGAATCTGCGCACCTCGAACGAGCCGCTGGGAGCTTGTGTGGTGCGCACGCCCCTGAAGAAGCGGTTCCCGTTGTGCTTCAGGGTGACCTTCCAGTCGCGACCGACACGGTTCTGGTCGACTTCGAAGTCCGTCTCGATCCTGCCGTCGTCTTTGCTGAGCTTGAGCTTCCAGGTGGTGTGAGGGGCGCACTTCCCGGACCTGGTTACCTGGACCCCGCCACCCCTGGCCTCCGCGGCCATGGGGAGTAGTGCCGCCGACACCAGTGCAAGTGCCAGTCCGAACCGGATCATCTTTGTCATGCTGGAGTTCCTTTCGATTGGGTGATGTCGCTCGAGGGCTTTCTAGTGGTGTTCTGTTGCGTGATGCGTCAGTCGCCTTCCTGGTGATCACGACCCGAGGAACCCTGGTCGTCTGAGCGCGGACCGGAGTTGCTCGAGTGATGACCGGAGTCGTCAGGTCCCTCTTGCTCCTGGATCCCGTTCCGGTCGTCGTTGCGATCTTCGGCTCGGCGGTTGTCCTCTTGCGCCTGAACACCGTTGCACCGAGCATCGCCCGCGTGCTCGGCCTCGTCGCAAAGTCCTTGCACATCCTTGGCCATCCCCGGCGACGGCGAAACGCTCTTTGCCGTCATCGCCGGGGATGGGGAAACACTGTGACCTCCGCTTGCATAAGCGATGGTCCCGCCGATCATGACTGCCACCAACGCCGCCAAGATCGCCTTGCTCAACATCTTCATCCGCTTCCTCCTTTGTCGAACCAACCTGTCGAGAACGACGATAGGGAGGGGCGATGAAGCAGCAGGTTGGCGATTCCTAAACGGAGAGGAAGCTGTGGGTTAAGAAACGGTAGGCGCGTCAGAGGGCTTAGGTCGCGGGGGTGATCTCAGTTCCAGGGCTCGAACGTTCTAGCGCCTGCCAACCCGTGTCCCGCTCTCGCTCCGCTTCTTCCGCCTTGCCTCCGCCCCGAAGTCCGAACAGTCTCTTTGCAGACAGGAGGTAGACGGCAACGGCCACATTGATCACCAAAGTGATGACCTTTAGAACTGTGATGCTGTGAAACAGCTCCCCGATCTCGAAGGGGATCAGGACGGCGGTGGCGACGAAGGTTAGATACTCGGCCCACCGCTTGGCGAACCACAGACCCACCATCTCGGCTGCCTCCAGCACCGCGTAACCAATGACGAAGGCTCCTACTTCGTATAGATGCGTAGGGGTGATCCTGAAGAAATGGCGCAGACGGGTGAGCGCGCCGGTGTTCGAGCCCCCGATGGGGCCCCCGGCCCCCCCTTGAAGATCGTCGAGGATCTTGAAGTAATCGTGTCGCAACATCGCCTTGTGACGGGCGAAGGTGAAGATGATGACCGCCAGGGCGGCGAGCACCAAGACGTGGATCGCTCTATCGATGGCGATCGCTCTCAGAACGTAGCGATCCCTGAGGGGTCGTCCGCGCAGCGGGAGCTCGAGCTCGTCACGCGCTGGTGGATGATCTCGTACCGGGTGGGCCGGAGGTGGAAGAGGGAGCCAGGAATCACACCTCAAGCATCTGTACCAGCGGAGGCCCCCACCCTCTCTAGCGAAAAGGGCATCCGGTTCGCGGAGCTGGCGAGCGTCGGTGCCTACAAGCTCATGACCGTGAAATCCACACCCGATCAGCTCATAACGAAGCTTCGGGCGGAATCGCTGGGTGTCTTCCGTTCCGGGAGGGGTTCCGTTGGGTTGCTTCACCCGTGTTGTCTACCCTCAGGCGCCTCTCCGCACACCCGGCCCCGGGCTTCAGCCTGGCTTCGGGGCAGCAGACGCTTCGGTTCAGAGTGTAGTGCGGTGCATCTGGAAGAGTTCTTCTATCTGTTGCATCCGATCTCTTCCTCTTGCGACGGCGAGGGCCAGAACGCTCCAGGACATGGCCACGCCCGCTAACAACTTCATCCTTCGACACCTCCCTTCCTGATCTTGTTGTGGTTTGGGGGCCACGAGAGAATTCGTCGGCTGCTCGGCCAGGAACAGGATGCGTTCCTCTGCGAGAGCTTGGCGGAGATGTGTCAAGAGGTCCGACTGAAAGTGGCCGCAGTATCGGCAGCTGCCCTCGGTGGTCCGGGTCGAGACGGTCCCTTGCATCACAGGGTTGATCGTCGCAGCCGAAGATGTCGGCGGTTCGTACGCGGTGTGGCCTTTGGATGAACAGCCTGTCAGCCGGAGCTGACACGGTTTTCCGTTTGCCTGTCATGCTCGCCAGCACCTCGAATCGCCCAAGGCAGCATGTGTAAGGGCCCCCGATGGGGTAAGAACGCATGGGGGGTCGCGTGTGAGCACGTGTGCCCGTGAGCGAAGGGGCACAATCATGCGTCTCGTTCCCATGCGGCAATGCGAGAGGTGCCAGCACTTCCGGTTCGTGTGGACGATGGTTTTCGTAAGGAGACCGCTGGGCGGCCGCGCCTACTGGCTGTGCCGGGATTGCCGTCACAGATGGCGAGGCTCGCGAGACTCGCGAGACAAGGCCGTTGGGTAGTCGCGTGAACCTGCCGGAGCTCGTGATCACTGGTGCTACCGGCGAAGTTGGCGGGCGGGTCGCCAGGCGACTGGCCGAGAGACACATCCCCCAACGCCTCGTGGTCCGTGATCCGTCGAAGGCTCCACAGCTGAACGAATCGGTGCCGGTTGCAGCGTCTTTGTACGGAGACGGCGAGGCGATGACGCACGCGCTCGAGGGTGCACGGACGTTGTTCCTCGTGTCCGGGCGGGAAACCGAGGACAGACTGGAGCAACACCTGACGGCCGTAGCCGCGGCCCATCAGTCCGGCGTCGAGAGGATCGTCTATCTGTCGTTCTTGGGAGCCGCAGCGGACGCCACGTTCACCCTTGCTCGTCAGCATTTCGCCACTGAAGAAGAGATCCGGGCCTTGGGATTCACCTATACGTTCCTGCGCTCGAGCCTTTACGCCGACTTCGTTCCTTATTTCACCGGATCCGATGGCGTGATCCGCGGTCCCGCGGGCGAGGGCCGGGTCGCATGGGTGACTCGCGAGGACATCGCCGACGTCGTCGTTGCGGTGCTCTTGAGCGACGGGCACGAGGGCCGCAGTTATCAGATGACAGGTCCTGAGGCTGTGTCGATGGATGCAACCGCTGACATCCTCACCCAGGTCACGGACCGGCCGATCGCGTACCACGTC
>JAXDJR010000039.1:0-7709 GCA_034667545.1 Actinomycetota bacterium | reverse complement strand
GGTGGACCGACCTCACGTACATGCTGGCCCAACACCACGTGAGCTGGCGCTATTACATCTCTGGTCAGACCATCTCCGACTGCGACGACGGCTTGGAAGCCGGAGAGTGCCAACCCAAGCCGGTGGTCAACCCCGGCTCACCTGAACAACGGAACGTTCTCCCCGACTTTGCAACCGTGCACACCGATCACCAGTTGGGCAACATCCAGCACTACCCTCAACTTTTTGCTGCGGCTCGGTCTGGCTCCTTGCCGTCGGTGACGTGGGTGATACCCGACCTCCGGCACAGTGACCATCCCCGCGAACCTCTGTCGGCGGGTCAAGCGTGGGTCACCAGGGTGGTCAATGCGATCATGCAGGGCCCGGACTGGAAGAGCACAGCGATCTTCCTGTCCTGGGACGACTGGGGCGGTTTCTACGACCACGTGGTTCCACCGGGGGTCGACTCCGCGGGATACGGGATACGTGTTCCGGGATTGGTCATCTCCCCCTACGCGAAACGAGGGTATGTAGACCATCAAACGTTGAGCTTCGATGCCTATCTGAAGTTCATCGAAGATGATTTCCTCAAAGGACGACGCATAGATCCGCTGCTGGACGGCCGGCCGGATCCCCGTCCCAACGTGAGAGAGAACGCTCCACTGCTGGGAAACCTGATAAAGAGCTTTGATTTTCACCAACGGCCGCGGCCCCCGTTCTTGCTGCCGCGCCACCCGTAGCGCCAGCCTGAGGCAACTCTGACGGCGCCTGTCGCGGTGCTCGGCGTCACCCTCTATCCTCAATGAAGGATGACGCACACACATAGGGCCACGAGGCCGATCCTCCGTAAGAGAGCCTGGCTGGTCCTAATGATCATCGCAATGCTCGCCCCTGCCTGCGCCACCTCGCGATTGTCTTTCATCCCCGAAAACCCGGCGGACCGAGATGTAGGGCAACCCGCTCGTTTCGAAGTGGGAGAGGGCGCCAAGCAGCCGCAGCGGACCGTGCGTCCCGATGTGTACCGGTTTATCGAGACTCACAAGATCGCTCCGGTGGCGCGTAAGTTTCCGGCTCGCGTGTACGTCCCGAATAGCGGCTCCAACACCGTCGACGTCATCGACCCTCACACCTACAAGATCGTTCGCCACTTCCGCGTAGGAAGCGTTCCGCACCACATCACTCCTTCGTGGGACATGCGTCGCCTCTACGTCGACAACACAGGTGGCGATTCACTGACGGTCATCGATCCCGCCACGGGCCGCCCTGGCCGCAAGATCCATGTTCGGGATCCCTACAACCTCTACTTCACACCCGATGGATCCAAAGCGATCGTCGTCGCGGAGCGCTACAAGAGGCTCGACTTTCGCAACCGGCGTTCGTGGCATCTGCTGAAAAGCGTCCGTATCCCATCATCCGGACCAGACCACCTCGATTTCTCGGCGGATGGGCATTTCCTGCTGATCAGCGCGGAGTTCAGCGGGCGCGTCTACCGAGTCAACACCAACAAGATGGCCGTCACGGGCAGGGTCGATGTCGGCGGACTGCCGGTCGACGTCAAGCTGTCGCCTGACGGCTCCGTTTTCTACGTTGCGAACCAGGGCCTGAACGGCGTTTCCGTGATCGATTCTCACAATCTCAAGAAACTGAGGTTCATCCCGACTGGGTTCGGCGCCCATGGGCTCTGTATCAGCCGCGATGGACGCCACCTGTATGTCAGCAACCGGCTCGCAGGAACCATCTCAGTGATCAGCCTGGCGACGCGCCGCATCGTGCACACATGGCACGTCGGCGGGAGCCCCGACATGATGCAGGTCTCACCGGACGGCCGGCAACTGTGGTTCTCGAACCGGTTCAACGGTTCGGTGGGCGTGGCCAACACGAAAACGGGCAAGCTGGTCCACACGATCCGGGTGGGAACCGATCCCCATGGACTTACCTACTTCCCGCAGCCCGGGCGCTACAGCATCGGCCACAACGGCGTTTATCGCTAGCTCTTTCCGCTAGGTGGGGATGCTCAGACGGGGCGCCCAGCTGCTGCTCTCGCGTCGCGACTTCGGTCTCCTGATGGCCACCCAATTCTTCGCTCAGGCAGGCGATGGCATCGTCCAGGCCGCCCTCGCCAAGCTGATCGTGTTCGGGGGTCAGAGGGGGTTCGATCTCGAAGGTGCACGCTCTCCCGACGATCTGTTGCGGATCGCTCTCTACGTATTCGTTCCCTACACGATCTTGAGCCCGTTCCTGGGTGTGGTGATCGACCGCTGGGATCGGCGGAAGCTGCTCATAGTGGCAAATGGTTTGCGCGCGGTAGTCATCGCGATCATCGGATTGATGGGAGCGACGTCGGTGGGCGAAGCGACCTTGTTCCTAGCTTTCCTGCTGACACTGAGCTCGACACGTCTGGTTCTGGCGACCAAAGCCGCGGCGCTGCCCGCCGTGCTGGGGGATGAGTTCCTGGTCGAGGGAAATGCAGTTTCTCAGCTGGGAGGCGCTTTGTTCCAACTGATCGGAGCAGCAGCCGCTCTCGTCGCCGCCGGAGTGGTCTCCGCCGGTCCGATCGTCGTGCTGGGGGCAGTGGTTTACGGGCTGGGCGCCATCGCGGCAGCCGCACTCGGACACACAGGAGAGGCCCACCCCGGCGCAAGGCTCTCGGACGAGATAGCGCGGGTCTTTCACCGCATCGTGGCGGGCTTGAGGGAGGTGGCGCGCGTCCCTCGGGCGGCAGCCTCGATCAGCACGTATTTCTGGTTGCGGCTGCTGTGGAGCTTCTCGATAGCGGCCATCGGGCTGATCAGCCGGGAGCTTCTCGTGAACCAGAAGGCGCAAGTCGCGCTGACCGCGGGAGCCGGAGCGGCGGGAGCGGTCCTTGGCTTCCTTCTTGCAGGCCGGCTCCAGACCCTGGTTCGCACTACCGCACACCTTGTCCTCGCAGGTGCCGTCACTGCGGGGCTGGCCGTCGCGGTGCTCGGGGCCTTCGACGGAACGGTTGGTTTGGCGCTGCTTGCCTTCTTGCTCGGGCTCGGATTCTTCGTGGCCAAGATCTCACTCGACACCATGGTTCAGGAATCGCTTGGAGACGGTTTTCGCGGGCGAGCCTTCTCCCTCTACGACATCGCCTACAACGTCGCGTGGGTACTCGCCGCGGCAGCGATGAAGCTGCTGTGGTCCCAGGATGCTCGAGGAGCTCTCATCGCCGGGATGGGGGTGATCTTCCTGGCGGGCATGGCCCTCATCGGGCTCTGGTTCACCCGCTCCGGCCTTCTCACCCCTCGTGAGCGGCATCCCGCGACCTGAGCGGGCTCCGATTACACTGCCGCCACCGATGGCGACCGCCACCCTTTCCCACCGTGCCCCCGACCCTGCCGACCCGTTTGCCTCATCCGGTCTCGAGCGCGCTCTGGGGCATCCAGCCGCATACGCCCTGACCGCACTCATCCTGCTGACGCTCTTCGGTTGGACCTTCTTCACCCATCCACAGCGGGTGGCACCGACCAAAGATCCCGCCTACTACACCTGGCGGACGGAAGCCCTCATCACAGAAAAGCCGGCCACCCTGTTGTCGATCACAGGTCCCTTCAGTGTGTTCTCCGGCGGCTACCGCGTGTCGTCGGCGGTCCTCGGTGGCTATCTGCGCCGCATCGCCGGTGTGTCGCAGCTCAAAGTGACGGTATTCCTCGTGGTCGGTCTGCCCGTTCTGATCGCGCTCTTACTGGGCGGCTTTGCGCTTCGCCAGCGCGGCGACCCGCTGATCTTTCACGTGGTTGCGCTGGGGGCCGGGAGCCTTCTCTTGACGCCACCGTTCGTGGGCTATCTGGACAACGTGCTGTGCCTGTTCTTCCTCGCCGCTGCATTGTGGTTCATCACGCCCGCGGGAAGTTCGTGGCCTGCGCGGGTCGCTCTAGGGCTGTTTCTGCTCGCTTCAGGATTCACTCATCCAACGACCCTGGCGATCTTCTGCTTCGCCCTCGCGGGGATGGCGCTCGTGCGATGGAGCTTGACGCGCTTCGACCTGAGGGAGGCCATAAGGAGCGACGGGCCCGTTCTTGCGATCGCCTTTGCTGCCGCGGTGGTCACTTACGTCGCATGGAAGGTAGGTATCTGGGGACGCTCGGCCTCACTATCGGAGGCCGCGCTTGCGCCCCCTTACGGAAGCGGGTTCTTTCGCGATCGCATGACCCAGTGGTTGGGGGCGATGCATCCCTTGCTCAACGGGCCGTTGTTCCTTGCCGGCGTGGCAGGACTGATCGCGGCCGGAAAGAGAGCGGCGAGAGACGATCTGGCGCGCGTCGCGATCGTGTGGCTGGCGCCGCTCGTAGGTTTGTTCGGTTTCCTCGCGAGCCTTACTTATCCCTATTACAGGTTCTTCAACACGACGCTCGCATGGATCTTGCTGGTGGGTCTCGGTGCTTATTTCGCCATCCGCTTCTTTCTCGCGCGGGCGGCCCGCGGCGGCCTCTCCCGTTTCGCGGCGTTGGGCGCAGTGGCGGTCCTCGCAATCATCATTGTGAACTTCGCCGATGGTCTTGGCGCTTCGGGGTGGAACAACCCCGCGGCAGGGTGGTTGTCGACAAGCGAGAAGCGCGATCTCGATGCGCTTCGCTCCTACCTCTCGAACCTCGGACAACGGGACCGTCCTGTGGTCTTCGTGGTGGACAACAAGCCCCCCGCGCCGTTCCAGATCTACGGCTACACGAAGCTCACCGGCAACACTTCCCGTTATGGTCTGCCGGAAGGCCAGATCGATCGCGGTTATCTCTATCTCGGGTCGTTGCGACAACTGCTGCACTCCCGGCCCACGCTCACCGGCGATCCCACTTATGACCGGCTGTCGAAAGGCTTCCTCGCCGATGCCCGCCGTGGGATAGCTGCTTCGGGGCAGAAGCCGATAGTTGTCCTCGATAGCGCTTTTAACGCCTCCGGCGCCAACTCCGGAGCCCTGCTCGGCAAGCTCTCCACGAAAGACATCGTCCGCACCCTGGGGGCCCGGCCCCCGACTTTGAATGCCGACCTGGTGAGGGTCAACCAGGGAGCGGCAGTCGGTGCGAGCGGGCCGATCGCTTCCCTCCCCGTGCAACGGGCTCCCGCTCACGCGTCGCCCTGGCACGCTTTGCTCGTGCCGTTGGGATTGCTGGTTCTCCTCATTCCGGGCTTGCTGGCGGCGTCTTGGTTCGTTCCCGGTGTTTCCTTCGCAGAGATGCTTGGTCTCGTTCCCGCGCTCTCGATGGCGTTTCTGGCGCTGATCGGCATCGTCGCGCTGGCGATCGTCCGTTCGCCGTTCTCAAGTCCGCTTGCATGGGTATGCGTGGGACTAGCCGTCGTCACAGGTGCTCTGCTGCGCGTGCGGAGTTGGAACTCGTTGCCTCGGGGCCGGTTCACTTATGGCTCCGACGTTTCCTGAACGCAGTGCTGCAACGCCCTTTGGATAGGCTCCCCGCGGCTGCACCCGGACCATTGGCGCGCATCCTGTGGTCGGTGGCGATCGTTTCTTTCGTTGCTGCTCTCGGATTCTGGGCGCCCCAAAACCTCGGCGGCGGCGTGGTTGCCATGTGGCTGTTCGCATTGTCCGCTGCCGCCCTCGCCCTGGTGTTGCCGATGCCTTATGCGCTGGTGTCGCCGCTGTTCATGGGGGTGGCGGGCTGGCTCGTGGACATGCTGCCCTTCGTCATCCTCGTCGGAGCGGTTGCGGTGGTCGGGCGATGGGCAGCGTCGCTGGTCACTCAAAGACGCCTCCCACGGGGGGCCAAGGCCGTGTGGATCCCGATCTTCCTGGTCGCATGGACCGTGTTGGGGATCGTGACGATCGGCTCGGCCGACATCAAGCACTTCCTGCTCCTGTTCGGGCTGCAGGTGCTGTCGAGCGGCTACATCCTTGCCGTGATGGATTCGCTCGTCCGGGTGGAGGAGCGTCTGCGGATGCTCGTAGCGTTGTTGGTCTACGTGCTGCTCTTGTCGGTTGGAGTGCTGTTGCAATGGTTCGGTGTCCCCATCCAGCCTCTCCAGAACAACCAGGTCAGTCAGCGCGTCGAAACTGCCTACGGGCTCAATGCCTTCGCCAACGAGGTCGGCATGGTCAAGTACACGCTTTCCACCAACGGAGGCGCCAAACAGTTCAAGCAGCGCTTGGACGCGTTCAAGAAGTCGCATCCGAACCTTCCTGCCTACAAAGTGATCGCACCAAGGTTGCATGCCTGGGGGAGCTCAATCGTTGTCAGGTTCGCGGGCTCCGCACGTCCCGAAGAGACGCAGCTGAGCTCGCTCGGTGTGGAGCTACGGTCTGACAACATCGGTCTCGCTCCCAGTAACGAGGTGCCGCGCATGCGGTCGTTCGCCCGGAACCCGTTGACGTACGGGGGCGCCTGCGTGGTCATACTGCCGTTCGCCTTCTTCTTCGCGTGGACCGGAGACCGCCGCCGCCGGTGGCTCGGCCGCCTAACGGTAGCCGCCTGCCTCTTCGGGGCGGCATTCTCTCTTTCCCGCGGAGCGTGGGCAGCCATCGCCGTCGGGATCATCTACTTCGTGATCGATGGCGTTGTCCGATGGTCGAGGAAGGGGCAAGTAGTGCTTGCCTTTGTGGCGATCGCGCTGCTGATAACTGGAGTCTTCGTGACCAGATACGCGATCGATCCGTTGCATGCACGCGCCGGCGGAGAAGGCAGCATCAACACGCGCAGTTCTGTCTACAAGCAGACCGCCGGGGCGTTGGGAGGGCTCCATCTGGTGATCGGGTTTGGAACCGAGCAACCGCGCACCGCCAGTGGCGCCTCCCATATCAGCGGGCGTTACATACCCAAGGCGGGTACACACTCGACATACTTGAACTATCTCTTTCGCGCGGGGGTGCCGGCGATGCTTGCCCTGATGCTGCTCTACCTGGTCGCGGCCCTGCACGCGCGCGCAGCATCTCGCGCCCGATCCGGCGATGAGGCTCTCCTGGGTTCACTTACGGCGATGGCGGTGATCTCTTTCGCCGCACAAGGAGCCATCCTCAGCCTCTTCGTCGAACCGATCTATACGTTGATCGTGTCTTTGGTAGTGGGTCTCGCTCTGGCGTGGTCGCTCGATCTGAACGCTTCGATCCTGCCGTGGCGCACCAAAAGGACCGCATCCGCTTGAGTGATGTCGAGGGCGCCTCTCGCTCGGGATTGACCGAGGAGGCTGGAAAGGACGTCGCGGCTCTCGCCAAAGGGGGTGGGATCCAGGTCGCCGGGCAGTTCGTCCAGAGAGGCTTCACCTTCATCTTTGCGATCCTGGCGATCCGCATCCTGGCCACCGGTGCGTACGGCATCTTCCGACAGATCGCCCAGGTGCTCACGATCCTCTCGCAGCTGGGGCTGGCCGGCTTCAACTATGCGGCGGTGCACTTCATCGCTCGCGCCCGCGCCGCACACGACCCGGGAGCCGTGCGGGGAGCGGCGCGCGCTGCGGTGATCGGCACCACCGTCGCGTCGGCGCTCGTCTTCGCTGCATTACTGGTATGGGCGAATCCCATAGCGACGTTGTTCGAGAAAGTGCCGCATGACGAGAGCAACTTCGTTCACCTGCTGAGGATCGGTGCGCTTTACATCCCCGCGTTCGGCTTGATGCAGACGCTCCGCTATTGCACGCAGGCGTACAAGACGATGATTCCCTCGGTCAAGGTGGGCAACATCATCCAGCCGATCGCACAGGTAGTGCTGGGGGTGACTGCTCTGCTCGCCGGATTCGCAGTCGCCGGCTTGGTGGCGAGCCTTGTG
>JAXDJR010000038.1:0-23680 GCA_034667545.1 Actinomycetota bacterium | reverse complement strand
TGGCACATCTTCGGCGTGGACGCCAGAGCCGTTGCGCCAAGGTGCAAGGCGCTGTAGAGAAAAGCAAGGCTCATGACGGCAATAAGCCTGGGGGCCTTGCTTTTAGAGATTCCTGTCAACATTTCTTTCTCCTTCGGTAGCGGGGCTGCCTCATGTTGAGACCCCTTGCTTTGCGTCCCCGCCTCGCGACGGGTTTGCCTTTTCGTGGAGTCTGTTGACTCCTTAGAGCTCTTATCGGTCGGTGCGCCGATTGTCCTTACGGTCTTACGTAGAATTGCTTAGAACGAGTCTGTGGAGCGACGTCGAGGCTATGGCTCCTTCTCGAGGGCGCGCTTGAGGTTCTCTAGCTGAGCCACTTCGTTCTGCATGGTCTTCTGCACCATGGGCTGCATCAAGCGCTTCGCCCCCCTCAGCTCGGTACTCAAGCTGAATCGGACGCGGGTGCCGTTCGCTGCCGGTGTCAGTTCGTAACGTCCAGTAGGGCGGACCGGGCCGCTGATCGCCCTGAAGCCGATCAGCTCGTCTGGTCGGAACTCGGTGATTTCGATGTCGGCATCGATGCGGCGACCGCCCGGGCCTTTCACTCCTTGCAGGTAACGCTCTCCGCCCCCTTCCAGAGACTCGCTGGATATCTAGAACGCCGCTACGCCACTGCGGATCGTTCTGGGGATCGGCAAGAAAGGCGAACACCTCTCCGGGCGGTCTCTCCACCACCGTTTCATTCTCTGCGTGTGGCATCCGTTCCTCCTTCCCTCGCATAGGGCTCCTACAAGCGTATGAAACAGCTGGGGTGGACAGTCGCTCTTCTCCATAGAGCGGTACGCAAATGCCACCCGTACGGCTTCACCCTTCAGCAGCTGGGGGGAATTCCTGACGATCCAGCGCCGCATCGAGGAAGGACTTCGGATCCTCCAGCGGCTCCAAGTGGGTGAAGACAGTTGCGTGCTGGAGCCCCTCGCGAAGCCCGGCGTCGACCCGCTCCGCGACATCATGTGCGCGCTGGACCGACCATTCACCCGGGACAAGGATGTGAACGGAGATGAACGCTCGGCGCCCCGCTCTCCTCGTCCGTAGAGCGTGGAATCTGATGTCGTCCTGCCTGAAACGGTCGAGGATCTCCTCGACAACCTTCTGCTCGTTTGCGGGAAGGGTTCGATCCATCAGACCGCCGGTGAACCGCCGCATGAGGACAATCCCAGTCACCACGATGTTGGCAGCAACCGCGAGCGCCACGATGGCGTCCAGCTGCCTCCATCCGGTTATGCGCACCGCGAATACCCCGACAATGACCCCAACCGAGGTCCAAACATCGGTCATCAGATGGCGGCCGTCGGCCTCGAGCACGAGCGAGCGCTGCCGCTTGGCTTGCCCGATCAAGATGCGCGCAACGATCAGATTGATGATCGACGCAACAGCCGACACGGCTACTCCAGTGCCGATATGACTCAGGGCGACTGGATGCAACAAGCGCTGCACGGCCAGATAGCCGATCGCAGCAGCAGCACCCAGGATGAGGAGACTCTCCACCGCAGCAGCTAGGTAGTCGGCCTTCTCGTGACCGTAGGCGTGTTCCTCGTCCGCAGGCCGGGCCGCCCAGTGCACAACGACCAACGCGAAGAAAGCGGCGAAAAGGTTCACCACAGACTCGAGTGCATCGGAAAGCAATCCGGCCGAGCCGGTGAATGCCCACGCAACGAACTTGAGTGCAATGGTCACTACTGCCGCTGCTATCGACAGCCAGATCAGCCGCTCGAGCGAGGGGTCAGGTCCTTGTTCGATGCGATCAAGGTTCATAACGACTTCATTATCGGACGCCTCCGGGACTCAACGCGGGTAGGCAGTACTAAAGGCGCTCCGAGGGGGACTGCTCAATCACGCAGCGCGCTCATCCGGCCCCCACCCATGTCGCGCGAGAGATTCCGGGCAGCGTCGCGAAGACTCGCCACCTTGGTGGGATGCGGCCCGTCGGGAAGGATGTCTTCCACCGGACCCGTCAGGCCTATCGCGCCAACGGGCCGGCCACCGTCCGCGAGGATGGGCGCTGCCAGACCGGCCTCCCCAACGATCGCCTCTTGATCATCTATCGCGAATCCCTTGTGCCGGACGTTTTCGAGCCCAGTGCTGATCTCGTGGGGGAAAATTATCGTTCGCCCGGTCAACTGAGGCAGCGGTGCTTTGAGAAGTTCGGCCCGTGGTTCGTCCGGCAGGTAAGCAACTATCGCCTTGCCCAGAGCGCACGCGTGCCACGGGATCGCTGCGCCAACCTCCAAGATCTGCACCGAATTATCGGGCCGAAAGACGTGATGGATGATCAACACGTTGTCGCCGTTGAGAACCCCAACGCGTACGGCCTCCTGCGCTCGGGAGGCAAGCGACTCCGCCCACAGCAGCGATCGAGCCCGCAGGTCGTGGTTGTCGAGGAAGGCGTTGCCCAGCTCGAGCAGCGCAGGACCCAAGTGGTACTTGCCGGTCTCGGCGTCCTGCTCAACGAATTGATTGAATTCCAGGGTCCGAAGCAGCCCGTGCACGGTGCCCTTCGCCAGCCCCAACCGCTCTGACAGCTCGGTCACCCCGAGCCTCGGGCCCTGTCTCTCCAGGGCTCTCAAGATCTGGGCCGCCCGCGTGACAGATTGGATCATTCAAATACGGCTTTCACTATTGTCGAACGCCATTCGACATTGTAGGCTGGCTGTCAACCGTGGTCGCGATATTAGTAGTGTCACACAGCGCCAGACTGGCGGACGGGCTCGGTGAGCTGCTGGCCCAAGTCGCGTCCCCCGACCTTGTCGTGCGGGCGGTCGGCGGGACCGAGGATGGGCGTCTCGGAACCAGTGCCGACCTCGTTCAGAAGGCCCTCGAAGAAGTGGTCGGGAGCGACGGTGTGGTGGTGATTCCGGACCTGGGCAGCGCAGTGCTTACCGTGAGGACTGTTCTCGACGGGTTCGATAGCGACCGCGTTGTGCTGGTCGACGCCCCCTTCGTTGAGGGAGCAGTTGCGGCCTCGGTCACCGCCGCGTCGGGGGCCTCGCTCGAGACCGTGGTTAAAGCTGCAAGGGAGGCTCGCGATGTCTCAAAGCTGTGAACGAAGCCTGATCCTTCCGGTGGATCTGCACGCCCGGCCCGCCGGAGCCTTCTCGCAAGCAGCAGCCCGCTTCGAATCGAGCGTGTCGATCTCCTCCGGAGACAAGGAGGTCGACGCTCGCAGCGTTCTGATGGTGATGTCGCTGGGGGCCACTGCGGGGACCGAGGTCATAGTGAAAGCGGACGGTTCCGATGCCGAAGGCGCCGTCAATGCGCTTGCCGAGATGCTCGCTGCTACGGCCGCCTGAGCATTTAGCAGTAAGCGCCGAGTCAGAGGATAGAAGGCAAAGCTTCGGCGCGCACCAGGTCCCATACATCGTCTACAGACTTGGCGTGAACGGCTTGCCTGAAGAGATCCCGACAGACCTCCGCCGAAAGCCGGCGGACGCGCGCCCTGACTTCATCGAGCCGCGCGACTCCAACGCTGATGGATCCGATACCCGACCCGATTATGAGGGGCAACACGAGTGGGTCCCCCGCAGCCTCACCGCAGACACCCACGGAAATATCGGCGGCGTGGCCGGCGCGCACCACACGTGCGATCAGCGTCAGGATCGAGGGGTGCGCTGCCAGAGCCGGTTGGGAACCCGCGTCGCGACGGTTCAGCCCGAGCACGTGCTGGGTCAAGTCATTGCTCCCTATCGAGAAGAAATCGACCTCCTGTGCGAACGCGTCGGCAAGAAGGGCCGCAGACGGCACCTCGATCATGATGCCCAGCGCCGGAGCCTCGACACCCACATTGTTAACGGCCTCCTGGAAGAGCAAGCGCGCATGTGCGAGCTCGCGCAGCGATGTCACCATCGGCAGCATGATGCGAAGCCGAGACCGGGCTCCCGCTTTCAGGATCGCGCGTAGTTGCGCGCTGAGGGCGTCCGGCGTGTCGAGGAGAGCGGGGAGACCTCGCCGAGGCAGGTCACGTAAGTCTCCCGCCAGGTCCGACAGGAAAGGCGGAAGCTTGTCGCCACCAAAGTCCAAGACGCGCACGGTGACGAGCTGTCCCACTAGCTGCTCGAAGATCGGATCCAACACCCTTCTATGGTCGTGTTCAGTGGGCCACTGGACGCTCTCCAGGAACGGAAGCTCGGTCCTCAGCAACCCGACGCCTTGCGCCCCGGACTGAAATCCGCCACGTGCTTCCTCAGGAGTCGCAACATTGCACAGAAGCGCGATCTGAAGCTCATCGACGGTCGCCGAGGGCAGAGATCGCTCCTGCGCTAGAAGCTCCACCCTCTTGGCGGCCACATCCATCGCCGTCATCACGTGACGGATCTCTTGATCGCTCGGATGGATCGTGACTTTGGCTGCATCGCCGTCAACGATCAGGGTGGTCCCGTCCTCTACTTCAAGGATGGAACGATCAACCCCGAGCACCAAGGGGATGCCTAGAGATCGTGCCACGATCGCGGCATGCGAGCTCGCCCCTCCCCTCGAAGCAACTCCAGCCGCTACCGAATTGCTCTGCAAACCGATGATGTCGGCGGGCCCGAGCTCTTCCGCGACCAGAACAAGGCGTTCGCCGTTGGTGGCCGGCGTTGCCAGATGAGAACCGGTTGCGAACGTCGCCGCCTTGCGTCCCACTTGGCGGATGTCGATAGCTCGCTCCTTGAGTGTCGCGTCTCCCAGAGACTCGATTACCGACGCGTGTGCTTCGCTTACGGACAGCAGCGCACCGGCAGCATCACCACCACCCGCCGCCGCATCACGGGCCTGGGATCGAAGGACGGGATCGTTCGCTATGAGAGCCCCTACCGCCACGATCTCGGCCTCGTCGTTATGACCTTCGGATCGGAGGCGGTCGGCTAGCTGTGTCAGCTCGGTCGAAACCGCATCGAGCGCGCGCTCCACGGTGCCGGCAGGGTCGATATCGCGCCCTCTTTGGTTCGGGACCGGGACGCGTCCGATGATCCGGGCCACACCGGTAGCGAGTCCCGGGGACGCCGGGATCCCGACGACCACCTCGGGCTCCACTTCTCAGCTCGATCCCGCTACGCGCTCCAATGCGGCAAAGATGAGAGCCGTTGAGGTCGCGCCCGGGTCCTGGTGACCCACACTGCGGGGCCCCAGATAGGACGCTCTGCCCTTGCGAGCTTGCAGAGGAACGGTTGAGCGCATGCCTTCTTCCGCCGCTTCCCGCGCCCGAGTGGTTATCGATCCGGGCGATCCGCCTGCGTCCAACTCCTTCTGCCACGCGTCGAGCGCGGGAACAAAGGCGTCGACGATGGTCTTGTCACCGACCTGCGCTGCGCCCAGTTTCTGCATCGCCTCGAGTCCGGCGCGAAGCGCAACCAGTAGACGGGAGGGATCCAACTCCGAACCATCTCCAAGCGCCTTCCCGGCTTGCCTGAACGCACTTCCGTACAGGGGACCGGCAGCACCACCGACCTTAGAGATCAGGGTGCTGCCGACCACAGTCAGGATCTCGCCTGGATCCTCGGATTCGACTCCCCCGAGCTTCTCCATCACCGCGGAGAAGCCTCGGTTCATGTTCACGCCATGGTCCGCGTCGCCGATAGCAGCATCGAGCTGGGTCAGATACTCCCGCTGCTCCTGCATGCTCTGAGAAACTTTGGCAATCCATTCCCGGACGAATGCTGCGTCCACAATCGCGCCTTTCCGTGCTGCTGCTATGAGCCCCATCGTAGCGCCGGGGTCTTCACCGGCGCGTCCCACAGTTCGGTCAGTTCCTGATCCAGCTTGCACAGCGTGATCGAACAACCCGCCATGTCGAGGCTCGTTACGTAGTCGCCAACGAGCGCACGCTCAACCTCTGCGCCGCGCTCAGCAAGGATCTTGGCGACTTCGTTGAAGACCACATACAGCTCAATCAGGGGCGTGCCTCCCATGCCATTGACCATCACTAGGGCCTTGTCTCCCTTGTCGAAGGGATAGTCGTCAAAGATCGCCTGTGCTGCGATCTTGGTCAGCTCGGCCGCCGACGTGATCTTCACTCTCTTGCGACCCGGCTCTCCATGGATGCCGATGCCAAGTTCGATCTCGTCATCAGGCAGATCGAACGTGGGAGTGCCTGCAGAAGGCGTGGTGCACGCCGTCAGCGCAATGCCGAAGCTGCGCGACCGCTCGTTGACCTTTCGCGCCACCGACGCCACCGAGCCGAGGTCTCCCCCCCGCTCGGCGAGTGCTCCCGCGATCTTCTCGATACAGAGAGTGGCACCGGTTCCCCTTCGACCCGCGGTGTAGAGGCTGTCCTCGACTGCGACGTCATCATTCACGAGGACCGACTCGACCTTCGCGCCATCGTCCGCCGCCATCTCCGCCGCAAGTTGGAAATTCATGACGTCACCGGTGTAGTTCTTAACGATGTGAACCACCCCGGCGCCACCTTCGACCGCCTTCGTAGCGGCAAGCATCTGGTCGGGCACCGGCGAGGTGAAAACCTCGCCCGGACAGGCTGCATCGAGCATGCCTGGGCCCACGAAACCAGCGTGCAGAGGCTCGTGCCCCGCTCCCCCGCCCGAAACCAGCGCCACCTTGCCCGACACCGGTGAATCGGCGCGGTACACGACCTGGTTCTCCACGTCCACCCGAAGCTCCGGGTGGGCCGCTGCAACTCCCTCGAGCGCGTCCTTTACTACTCGGTCTGGCTCGTTGATCAGTTTCTTCACTGAACCCTCCTAACTAAGTGGTTTGGCGTGCGACGGAGTCGTCTGTCAGCGCTTCCTTGAGTGGGTATTCCGGGATCTCTTCCACCCCTGAAGGCTCACGAGATATCGCGACATAGGCCAGTGCGGCCAAGGTCCCGCCGACGAACTCGCCGATCAGGTAGGCAGGGAGCTGCGACCACAGAACGCTGCCGCCAAAGATCTGCAACGCCACCATCGGTCCGAAGGTCCTAGCTGGGTTGATCGACGCGGCGGTCGCGGGCGCCACCACGATGATCGCGGCGAAGACCACGAAACCGATGGCAAGTCCGGCCCATCCAGCGGGGGCTCGGCGATCGATGACCCCGAATACCACAAACACCAGAAGAAAAGTGCCCATGCCTTCGGCGAAGATCGCCCTGGCGTAGCTCACCGTATCTGTGTTGAATGTAGCCACTCCCAGCCCGAGATCTGTAGCCTCTTTCCCGAGCACGCCTGCGATGGCGAAGGCGCCGATCGTGGCGCCGATCACCTGCGCGATGACGTAAGCAGGCACGCGGTTCCATGGAAACTTCCCGGTCGCGGCGAGCGCCACCGTTACTGCAGGGTTGATATGACAGCCCGAGATATGACCGAGCGTGTAGACCATCGCGATAACGACCATTGCGAACGCGAACGAGATGACCCCGAGGTCGGCCATCGTGAAGGCGTGATTTCCCGACTTCGCCAGCATCAACGTGGCCGGAACCGAGCCCACCCCGATGAAGATCAGGAACCCGGTACCAAAGACCTCAGCGAGTAGCTTTTGCCCCCAACTGTTCTCATCCATGGGCTTTGCTCCGCCCGAGTCGCAGGGCGAGCCGGCGGAGAGTGGCCTCCTCTCTCGTGTCACGGCAGTCGCGTGAGAAAGGAGCTAGGAACGCAGCGAGGGATTCCACCGCAGACCCCCCGTCCCGACTTTTGGTCAGTTCTGGCTCCAGTGTCCCCACTCCCGATCCCGCCTAGGTTTCGGACCAGTGTTCGGTATTATCGAACACTGTTCTGGAACGTTACGTCAGCCTCTGGAGGCGTGTCAAGCACTTTCTCCCCGTCCGGGGGCATCGACCAGGATCCAGCTGGAGGTGCTTACCGAGGCGAAATCGAACGGCATGGCGAAGACCGCGGCAGACAGGGGACGCATGGGTTTAGTGGCGAGACTGCTGCTGCGCGGCGACTAAGGACGCCACTCAGCGGTAGGCGGCCGCCTGGATGCCGTAAAGCTGCGCATACTGATCACCCCGTTGGAGAAGGTCGTCGTGACTGCCGACCTCGACCACACGGGCACCATCGAGTACGACTATGAGGTCCGCCATGCGCACCGTTGAGAAGCGATGGGACACGAGGATCGTGATCCGGCCGTCGCTCGATCCGTCAGCCCGGCCCCCCTCCCCGTGCGCGGCAGTGGCGTAACGCTCGAACAGCGCGTGCTCCGTTTCTGCATCCAGAGCCGCGGTGGGCTCATCCAGCACGAGCAGCAAAGGCGCATCGCGCATGAATCCTCGAGCCAGCGCGAGCTTCTGCCACTGGCCGAAACTGATCTCCACCCCATGGGGCCATGTCGGTCCGAGCTGCGTATCCAAGCCGTCGCTCAGCCCCATCACGACATCGTTCGCGCCGGCGTGATCGACCGCACGCACGACCGCGCCGTTGTCGTCGAGACGCGGTACATCACCCACGCCCACTGAGTGGCGCGCATGCAACTCGAAGCGGAAGAAGTCCTGAAATGCGCCTGCCAAGCGGGAGCGCCACTCGTCTGATGGCATCCTTCCGAGGTCCGCACCGTCAACGAGGATGCGCCCTCCGGTTGGTTCGTAAAGCTTGGCGAGCAGCTTGACGAGCGTCGACTTGCCGGCTCCGTTCTCGCCGACGATTGCGACCACTGCTCCGGCCGGCAATGTCAACGAGATGTCATCCAGGACCAATCGATCGGTGGCCGGATAGGTAAAGGAGACGTGCTCCAACCGGATGCCTTCTTGTAGCCGGTCGGGAACAGCGACATCGACGACCTGGTCGAACGAGGCGGCGTATTCCTCCAGCCACACCAGGCGGCGCGAGCCGTCGAGCCACACGCCGCGCAGGAATCCAATCTCGCCCACCGTTGCACCGATGTATGAGGAGAGGCGAGAGCCTGCGGCGAGCACCAGCAGAACGTTGCCGGCGGATGAGTGCAAACCTGAGGCCACGAACACGATCGCGCCGACGTACGCTCCACCGAATATCGCCCATGCAAGGCTATGCCACACTGCGCTACCCCAGCGAGCCGTGGACACAGGTCCGTACCACCGCTCCCACGCGGCGCGCCGCTGCTGCACCAACCGCTGCCCGATCCCGGAAAGACGGACCTCTTTGCCGGGGGGCGCGGTGGTAGCGATGGTGAAGAGGTGGCGGGCGAGGCGGTCTGCCTGGGCACCGCGTTCCTCTGCCGCTCGTTCGACTGCCGGCCGCCACGACGAAGCGAGGACGGTCGGAAGCGCGAAAACTGCCAGCAGCGCCAGGGCTGGGTGGATCGACATCAATAGCCCGATCGTGATCACGAGCCGGAGGATCCAGCCGCACGTGGAGAACAGTGACATGTACATGTGGTCGAGCACGTACACCTCGTCGCGCAGTATCCGCAACCGGTCGAGATACTCGGGCCGCTCTTGATGAGCGATCGTTGAGATGGTGGCTTGAAGCCGAGCAACGTGGCCTTCCAACGCGATCGTGACCCGGTCCCGGAAGCGACGCTGAACCCGCGTACTCACAGTGCGCAGCAGCCATGTAAGGGTGGCCGAGATGGCAAGGCCCCCTGTGGCGACAACGAGCAATCCCTGGTTGTGCTCGAGCACGCCCTGACTCAGCAGCTTGAGCCAGAGAGCGAAGAGAGCATCGGGCACTGCGGCCACGAGGGAAAGGGTGAAGGCCGTGACCAGCAACCACGGCTCGGCGCCGTAGGCGATCTTCACAACGCGCCACATCGAGCGCAGCGCGGGAGGCAGCTCGTCGAGGTCGTCAGGCGAGGACGTCTAAGGTCACCCCCTCTTCTTCCTCGTCGACGTAGAAGCGCGACGCTTGCAGCTCGAACATCGTGTGATAGCGACCGCCCTTAGCCATCAGCTCCTCATGACTACCGAGCTCTACGACACGTCCATGTTCCAGAACGCAGATGCGAGCGGCGCGCCTGACCGTCGAGAAGCGATGCGAGATCAGGATGGTCGTGCAGCCCCGCGTCGCCGCGAGGATGCGTTCAAAGATCTCCGCTTCTCCCCGCACATCGAGCTGCGCGGTCGGCTCGTCCAGCAAGACCATTCCCGCGCCGAGACGCACCGCACACAACGCCCGAGCGAGGGCGATCCGCTGCCACTGTCCCCCCGATAGATCGGTCCCGCCTTCGTATCCGCGAGCGAGGATCGTTTCGAGGCCCGCGAGCGACCCGGCCCCAGCGTCCTCCAGAGCCGCTAACACAACCTCGTCGGGGGCACCGCCGGGCGCTACGTTGTCCCGAAGAGGCAGTTCGAAGCGGACGAAGTCCTGGAAGACGGCGGTGACCCGTGTGCGCCACGCCTCGATATCGATCTCACGAAGATCAACGCCATCGACTTCGACAGACCCGCTCTGCGGATCGTAGAGCCGGCACAACAACTTGGCGAGCGTCGTCTTTCCCGCCCCGTTCTGACCCACGATCGCCAGAGAGGAACCTGCGGGGATGGTGAGATCGAACCCCTCCAGAACGGGGGGGCTCGTTGGATAGGAGAAGGTCAGATCGCGGAAGCGGATCTCGCTTGCGGGCATCCCTGTGGCGGGCCTATCACCCGACACCAGAGCCCCGGCTCTCCCCATGGCAGCCTTCAAACGGAGCACGGCGGCGACCGGAGCAGCGGCGCCGTCGAGGGCCCAGTTGAGCCCCCCGAAGGCAATCTCGCTGGTGCCGACCGATACCGCGGCGTAGACGACGAGCTTGTCGAGGTCCAGTCGCCCATCGATGGCGGCCCGAGCCAGCGACCAGAAGACCAGCACGTTGGCGGCAGTGACGATGAGAACGCTCCACCGAACCGACTTCTCACGCAATCTGGTGGCCTGGTATTGCAATTCGAAGAGCCGCTTGCGGCGCGTGATGAAGCGCTCGATCGTCCAGCCGGCAAGCCCGAATAATCGCAACTCCTTGGCCGCAGGCGGGTCCACCGCCAGGCGATAGGCGTAATCGACGTGGCGCTGAGCGTCGCGTACCTCATCGGTGTTGCGGTCACGCCACACCGCGCTCTCACGGAGCAACCAGTGCGTCGAGAGCCACGCGCCGGCGAGGAGGATCGCTGCCCACCATGCAAAGAAAGCGAGCACTATCGCCGAGAACAAACCCGCGAGCAGCTCGCCCAGTCCATCGGAGATGAAGCTCATGCTGACGAACAGCGGCGGACCGTTTATGCCGAGGTCGAAGTCCCGCGCCACGATAAGGTCGTTGGTAAGCGTGGGGTCCTCGAGGTGGCCCATGCCCGGCGGTTCGACGCACGCATTGGTCAGTTCATCGTAGAGCCACGCCGCGGTGCGGCTGCCGAGGTTGGCGCTGATCGTTGCATTGGTAGGGGTAAGTACCTGCTGAAGCACGAAGACGATGCCGATGGCGACCAGAGGCGCGCCGAGGGCCGAGCCCTGCTGGACCGCTCCCACCAGTGCGCCCATCCCTATCGCAAAGATCGTGGGCAGCGCGGCGCGCAGTACAAGCACGACCCACCACAACGTGGCGAGGAACCGGTCCGCCTTGGGCAGGACCGAGAAGAACTTCCATTCCGTGCGATTGAAAAGTCGGCTCACGGCGCTCCCCGATGGACGGTGCAGACAAAATACGCTCACGCCGCTTCGAGCTGGATTCGGGCGACGGGCGCGACCACCAGTCCGGCTTCAGGCTGCCACCGGAGCTTTTGCGACTTGCGTTTGGGGTTTCTCTAGCACAAGCTTTCGTCAACGAGCCCCAGCGCTCGCTGCCTCGATAGGGTGGCTCCGTGAACGCTGAGGAGTTCGTTGTTAGGAGTCTTCCTCACGCTCCATGCCGCGTTCTCGAGGTGGGATGCGGAGCCGGGGACTTCGCGCGCGCCATGGCCGGGCGAGGCTACCTGGTCACGGCGATCGACCCAGAGGCCCCCGAGGGGTCGATCTTTCGGAGGGTGATGTTGGAGGACTTCGACGACGAAGAGCTATTCGACGCGGTGGTCGCCAACCGATCGCTGCACCACATCCACGAGCTGAACGGGGCCCTGGCAAAGATCCGCAGCTTGCTCGTACCCGGCGGCATCCTGATCCTTAATGAGTTCGGATGGGAACAGATGGATACAAAGACTGCCCACTGGTACGTGACGCATGTCCCTCACTCTCCTCGCCACCCCCCACTGTCTCCAGCCGAGTTTTTGGCTGGATGGATCGCCGAACACGAGCACTTCCACACATCGGTGGCGATGCGCGAAGCGCTTCATGCCGAGTTCGCGTTGAAGATCTTGGAGTGGGTGCCCTACCTCGCCGGCGGTGAGCTGGAGCGTCTTGACCTCATCGAGGAGGAGCAGTCATTGATCCGAAGCGGCACCATCGATCCCATCGGTTTCAGATATGTAGGTACGCGTAGATAGGACGAGTGACCTCCCAATCGTGTCGACTGGCAAATCGTACGAACCCCTAACAACAACCACTAGCGCCTTGGCGTGACGGGCTTCCATCACGCCGCCGATCGCGCTAAGGGTTCTCCATGGGCGGACCGGACCCGGTGACCGTTTTCCATGAATCCCACGTGATCTTCAAGATCACGATCGTGATGGCGAGGCCCACGAGGGGGTCGGCCAGCCGCCAACCGATCGCAACGGCGAGAGCGCTCGCTACCACGCCCAGAGAGACGAACCCATCCACGCGGGCATGATTACCGTCGGCTACGAGTGCAGGGCTGTTCAGCCGCCTACCGGCGTGAAGACGCACCTGAGCAGCTACTTCATTGCCCAGAAAGCCGACGATTCCCGCCGCCGCCAGGATGCCGAGATGCGTCAGCGGGCGTGGATGGATGAATCGCAGGACCGTTTCGTAGAACGCCACACACGCGGACACCGCGATGGCAAGCACCACCGCGAACCCCGCCCACCGTTCGCCTCTGGCGCTGCGAAGGAAGAACGCTATCCCAAGGGGAATCGCGGTCAGTGCATCGCCCGCGTTGTGGATCAGGTCGGCCAACAATGCGACGCTATGGGACAAAACGAAGATGAATACCTGCACCGCTGCCGTCACTGCCAGCACGGCCAGGCTCATAGCAACGGCACGGATCCCTGCTCGCGATCGAAGAAGAGATCGATCGATCAGACCGTGCGAGTGACCGACGTGACCCGGTTCGTGCGCCCGAGAAGCCCGGTGTGTCTTCTCGCGCGGATCCATAACGAAAGCTTAGGCGCGGAAGCTTCTCAGACGCAGTGAATTGGTGATTACCGACAGGCTGGACAATGCCATCGCGGCACCGGCGAAGATCGGATTGAGCAGGCCTAGAGCTGCCAGCGGGATCAGGAGGACGTTGTAGGCAAATGCCCAAAACAGATTCTGAACGATCGTTTGGAACGTCCGGCGTGACAGCCGAACCGCGGTCACCACGCCTTGGAGCTCGCCGCGGATAAGAGTCAGATCAGAAGCTTCGATCGCGACGTCGGTGCCGGTGCCGATTGCGATCCCTAGATCTGCTTGAGCCAGTGCGGGCGCGTCGTTGATACCGTCCCCCACCATCGCCACCATGCGTCCCTCTTCCTGAAGTCTGCGCACTTCCGCCACCTTGTCGGCAGGAAGCACTTCCGCCAAGACGCGATCGATCCCAACCTGTCGCGCGATGGCGTCGGCGGTCGCGCGGTTGTCGCCGGTAAGCATCGCCGTCTCCATACCGAGCCCTTTGAGCTGTTCGACGACGCTCGCTGAGTGCGGTTTGACGGTGTCGGCGACGGCCAGTAGGCCCCGTGCCCGGCCACCCCACTCGACCCAGAAGACAGTCTTGCCTTCAGCTTCGAGGGCCCCGGCGCGTCGGCGCAGGTAGTTGGACACTTCGACCCGGTCCGTATCGAGCAAGGCGCGTCTACCAACGCGCACATCGACGTCCGCGACTTTTCCACGGATGCCCAGTCCCGCTGCGCTTCTCTGGTTCATGCCCCTGGGGATCTCCACGTTCCGCTCGCGGGCCCCCGCGATCACGGCTTTGGCGATGGGATGCTCGCTGGCCAACTCGACCGCGGCCGCGAAAGGGAGCACTTGAGGCTCACCGATCACGTCGACCAAGCGCATCTTGCCCTCGGTAAGGGTGCCGGTCTTATCGAATATCACGGTGTCGATCCGACGTGAACGCTCGAGCACTTCGCCCCCCCGGATCAAGACTCCCAACTGAGCCCCTCTCCCCGTGCCCACCATGATCGCAACGGGCGTCGCGAGACCCATCGCGCAAGGGCAAGCGACTATCAGGACGGCCACAGCCGGTAACAGCGCGAGGCGCAGATCACCGGTGCCTATGAACCAGGCGAGTGCCGTAATGCCGGCGGAGATCAGAACGGCTGGAACGAAGAAGCTCGCGATGCGATCGGCCAGCCGTTGTATCGGGGCCTTGGACTCCTGTGCTTGAGTCACCAGCCGCACGATCTGCGACAAGGCGGTGTGCCGGCCCACCTTGGTGGCGCGGATAAGCAACATGCCGTTGGCATTCAAGGTTGCGCCTGCGACCTCGTCGCCCAGTTCCTTCTCGACCGGAACCGACTCGCCCGTCAGCATCGACTCATCCACCGCCGAAGCCCCTTCGACAATGACGCCGTCTGCGGGTATGCGCTCACCAGGAAGAACACGCATCACATCGTCTACCGATATCTCAGACGCAGGAATGACAATGTCGCGCCCGCCGCGAACCACGCGCGCTTCCTTTGCCCCCAGCTCTAACATCCTTTTGATCGCTTGGGACGCGCGCCCTTTAGCCCTGGCCTCGAGAAACCTGCCGAGGAGCAGGAACGCGATCACCACCGCGGCCGAGTCGAAGTACAGATATCTCTCGCCCCCAAGTAACGCCCACGTCGAGTAGACGAAAGCCGACAGCGTCCCGACCGCGATCAGTGTGTCCATGTTGGTTGCGAAGTGGCGGGCCCGCATCCATGCCCCGAGCAAGAACGGCCCCCCTGCGACGAACTGGACCGGAGCAGCCAGGGTGAAAGACAGCCAGCGCGCCCACGTGGCATCCATCGCGACGAAACCGAGCACCATGACAACGATGCCAAGCGGCCCGGCCAGTACGAGGCGCCGCAGGAGGTCTCGCTCTTGCCGGCGAGCCACCTCCTGAAGCGCTTGATCATCCCGATGGATCTCGAGGTCGTAGCCCCGTTGCTTGACCGCGGCGCGCAGCACATCGAACTTCGGCGCGTCGTCGTCCAGCTCGATCCTGGCTTGGTTTGTAGCGAGGTTGACCGACGCCTGTAGCACTCCGGGCTGCTTGGTCAAGGCTTTTTCGACCCTCGTTGCACAGGAAGCGCAATGCATGCCGGTGACGTCGACGTGGATCTCGGACTCTTGCGCGCCGCGACTTGGCGCGAGGGCCCGGTCGTTACGTGGGAGCGTGTCGGACACCTTGGTCAACGGGAAGTGAAGCGAGCGACTGCGGCCACCAGCTCGTCGACCTTCGCGTCGCCGTCGGGTCCATGACTTTCGAGGCTTTCCCGGACACACGTGCGGACGTGTCCGTCCAGCAGCCCGATGCCAACCGCCTTCAGGGCGGCGGTGACCGAGCTCACCTGAGTCAGGATGTCGATGCAGTACTTGTCATCGTCGATCATCCGCTGGATCCCCCGCACCTGCCCCTCGATGCGGCGCAGCCGGCCCTGGAGATCGTCCTTCTTCATTGCGTACCCGTTCACGTTGCCTCCCTTGGACCGGACTTCTCCGTTGGATGATACCCTACGGGGGTATGGGAGACAAGGGAGGGGAGAGACACATGGCACAAGCCACCGACCCGGTGTGTGGCATGACCGTCGACACGACGAACGCACCCGGCGGCTCGTACGAGTACGAGAACGTCACCTATCACTTCTGTGCCCCATCATGCCGCGAGGACTTCATGGAAGATCCCGGCGCCTATCTTCGCTGAGGCCGGGCCCGCGCCCGTCGTATTCGTCGCCGGTGCGGCTCAGGGGCTCAGGTTGAATGCAGAAGCCATCGACGCTGCGCCGGCCACGTTGGATCCCAGAACGGTCGTGGGCAGACCGAGCAATTCCTCAGTGGTCTTCACAATCGAGTAGTGCGTGAAGTAGGTGGCGTCTTTGGTTCCCGGCACGGTGTTCTTAGAGAACACCAAAGTCGGGATGTGACAGCTTGCATCGTTGAGGTACGTCGTGGACAAGCAATCTCCGCCTGCAGGAAGCGAGCCTCCCGACCCTTCGTCCCAGGTTAGAAACACAACCAGGGTGCCGTTCGTGTAGTCAGGCGAGTTGAAGATCTTCGGCATCCACTGTGACAGCCATTGATCACCAGAAGTCACCGCAGTCGGACTGCACGTAGATCCCGAAGGCGCCGCGTCCATGTCGTGGCAAAGACCGGGAACCACCATCGACAGATTCGGGAGCGACCTCGAAGCTAGATCGGCAGCCAAGGCTCCCGTCACCGGATCCCCCATCGGAACATCATTGGAATTGCAGTCAGAGTTAGGGGCGTTTAACGGGGGCGACACCATATACACAGCAGGGTTGTGCCTGAACACGTATCCGGTGTTATTCGAAAACGCTGAGTTTGCCTGGAAACAGTTCGAAGGCATCACTTCGGCATAGGTCGTCCAGGATGGATCGGTCTGGCTGAAGATGCTCGCTGATGTGAGGCGATGCTTCGCCGGTGCTTTGTTGTCGGCGATTCCTTGGGTTGAACCGGTGGTGATCGCCACGTAGTTCGGTAGCGATGGCTTGGTCTCAGGATGCATGTTCGTAGCACTACCCCCCGCCGGAACGAGCGTCCCCTTGAGGTACGGCGCCGAATTGCTGCTGAGCACGCTGTAGTTCCTGTTCTCCATCATCACCCACATCACTTTCCTGCTCCCGGGCGGCGGCACCGTTGGTGAGAAAGTTGGTGTTGGGGTCGGTGAAGACGAATCAGTGGGTGTGGGGGATGGCGAGTCGGTGGGCGTCGGGGTCGGGGTCGATGTTGGCGAGTCGGTGGGTGTGGTTGATGGCGAGTCGGTGGGCGTCGGGGTTGGGGTCGATGAGGGAGTGGGAGTCGGCGATACCTCTGCCGGTAAACCCGCTTGGTAATGGGCCTGAACTTGAGCTGCGGTCAAGGCTTTCTGGTAGACGGCTGCCTCATCTATCGTCCCGATCCAGAGTGAAGACGGCGTCGGTCCAGTGTCGTACTCCCCCCCGATAGTGAAGAGCCCATTCGAGGGTGGGCGTTTGGTCGAGACGAATGTCGCCTCAGGTTTGCCGTTGACGTAGAGCACTCCGTTGTTCGAGCCGTCGACCGTCACCACCACGTGGTAAACACTTCCGATCTGCGGGGTCGTGGTTGAGGTTGCGACCGCACAAGTCGACGCTTCACACTCGTGAAACTTGAACTTGTCGGTCGGCTCATCGCGGAAGATGGCCATTCGATTCCCACCAGTGTTGGAGTTGAAGGCCATGATGTGAGCCTCTTGCGTAGTTGTAGCCGTAGTCACCCAAGCTTCCAAGCTGTAGCCATTGGGCCATGACGTGATCGTGGTCAGCCCGTCCGCGGTCACCCGATCGTCCACTCCATCGAACCGCATCGAGGTATCTGCATCTTCTGCGATAAGTCCTGGCTGTCCCAATGACGGTGACCCCACATAGGTTCCCGGAAATTGGCCCGTTTGCGAAGCAGCATCGGTAGATCCGGGGGCTTCTCCCAAGCGCCAGTACGCGACGGGGCCGTCCGACATCACCGCATCTCGATAGCCAGCGGTTGCTCGAGCGGACTGTCGATTCAGGAAGATCGCCGCACCAACTAAAGCGCAAAAAGCCAATAGCACCATGGCTGCGCGCCTCATACCCACCCCCCGTCCCGGGTGACCGCCCCGTGCCCCTGAGCGGAACTAACCATAGTGAAGTCTGACTTGCAAACGCACACCAAGACGAGCAGGCGTGACGACCGCCATAATTTCTTTTCCCAGCAGAACTAACGATCGAAGGTGAGCGGTTCGAGCAGCCCGCGCGGGAAACGTCCCGCTCAGATCACCGGCGAGAAATCGAAATCCTGACAATGCATCACAGAAGGCCCCAATGCGGACTATCCGATTCTTGCCCTGATAAGCAGCGGCAGAGCCCTACCACGCGGACCGCGATCGAACTCATCCCTATCATCGCCACGCCCAGGAGCCGCGCGTTCAGGAGGAGTGGTAGAAGCGGACAACGCAACAAGACCGCTGCAGTTAGGGGCGCGTCGTCGAAGCTTGATCGCGGGCCTCTGTGTGGTGCTGACGGTCGCGGGTTGTGCCCGCACACAGGACGGCGACACTGCCGGAGGCGGTGCTCCCCGCACGCCGCCGGGTGGAACGGCCGCGGCGCTGCCCCCATACGTCACCGATTCGATCAAGCTCTCACCGTTACCGAACTTCGCCGTAGGGGCGTTCGGTTCGCTGTGGGTCACCCTCGGGAACGGCACGGTGGCTGCGATCGATCCCTCAAAGAGCGAAGTGGTCAAAGAGTACCGAGTTGGCGGCAAACCGGGTCCGATCGTGTCTGGGTTCGGCTCATTGTGGGTCGCCGACGGCGGAACGGGCCGCCTCACTCGCATCGATCCGCGCAACGGAAAGGTGATTGCCCGCATCCGGATCCCCGGTGGTGCCTATGGGTTGGCGGTGGGGTTCGGATCCGTATGGACTGCGGGAGTGCAGTGGCAAGGCCTTGCCAAGGTCGATCCGCGGACCAACAAGGTGACGGCGCGGCACCCGGCGGATGGCAATGACATCGCGGTGGGGTTCGGCTCTGTATGGGTCACCGGCGACAGCGACGTCACCAGATTGTCGCCGCACGATCTCTCCGTCGAAAGCCACGTCAAGACGCGTACCTCCGTCCACAGTCTCGGCGTGGGCTCCGGAAGTGTGTGGGCCTCGTCGGGGGACGGCGGGGACTACGTCTATCGCGTCGACCCGAAGCGCAACGCGCTGGCGGCCACCATCAAGACCGACGCGGCGTCGTTTCCCGATCGCGTCGCGTTCTCGCCCGGCGCCGTTTGGGTAGGTGAGTTCCAGTCAGGAAAGGTCTTGGACATCGACCCGAAGCAGAGCGCGATCGTGCGCCGGCTGCCCGCGGGAGATGGGTCCGCCGTCGTAACTGTCGCGTTCGGAAGTCTGTGGGTAGTCAACTTTTACTCGAATTCGGTCTGGCGAATCTCGCTGCCACTTAAGGACTGACGCCGCCGTCCTACCTAGTCCGGCGTTCCTCGAGAAACCATTCCCACCGTGTTGTGTCCTTGGCTGGTCTCAACCGTAGTGGCGGAATCGGTCCCAGATCATGGGCCACGGTTTCTTCTGACCGCGGCAAAGCCAGATGAAGGCCCCCTCCTCGTCGTTGTCGACTCCTTGCGCGTTGTGAAAACGCGCTGCCAGAGTGACCTGGTCGAAATATCGGCGCAGCAGCGGTCTGTCGATGTTCAATGCGATCGTCGTGCCAATGGCTGGTTTCGGTGAGCCCCACCACCAGTAGCTGTTGTGGCCGCTGTAGGCGTTGGGAAGGCCCATCGCCGCGCCGTAGCGGGCGAACGCTCCCGCCTCGCCGTAGTTGTCGGTCACGATGGTCACCGAAGAACGCTCCGATCGGGGCAGCGAACGATAGATGTGCGCGACCTTGCCAACCAGCTGTGGCCAGCCGATGGTTTCCCCCAGGTTGTAGTTGAGAGCTTGCAACGGCACGGTTGCCAGCGCTCTGGCCGGAAGGATGGGCAGCGCCAGGGGAAGGTCGATCGCTGCAGCGATCAAGATGACCACGATCACCGTGCCCGGCGAGCGCCACATCAAGCGTCTCTTCGGCCGCTGGAGGGAAAAAAACCTTCGCGCTCCCTGGATCACTCCCTCGGCGACGATTGTTCCGGCCCCCATCGCCACTGCATAGAGCGCGGCGAAGTAGTAGGGCCGGTCCCCCATGAACACGCCGACGAGGATGAACAGCAGTGCGTAGGCGACCGCGAACGCACGATAAGGATGGAAGCGCGGCTCCCGCCACAGCGCCCACAGTCCGCTCATCCACACCGGTGCAACCCACCACCCCGGCAGCAGCAGCTGGATCGGAATGAACGTCAACGAATCACCCAGACCCGAGTGCTCGGCGTGCAGGTTGCGCGACATCTCGATGGTCGGCCAGTGGTACTTCACCTCCCAAAGCAGGTTGGGAGCCCAGATCAGCACCGCGACTGCGACGCCCGTCCACAGCCACGGGCTCGCCAAGGCCTGCGCCTGGCGATTGATCAGCAGGCCGACTACGAGACCGAATATGAGGAAGAGGATCGTCTCTTTGTTCTCCAGAGCGACTCCCGTGACAAGCCCGGCCGCCAGCCATAAGCGCTGATTGCCGGTGCGCAAGACCCGGATCACAAAAAACGAAAGCAGCATCCATCCCACGAAGTCGTAGATCGTGGGTCCGGCGAGGTGCCCTGCGATCAGAAAGGGGCTGACGGCCAGGGCAAGTGCCGCCAGCGCTTGGGCGAGACGAGAAGCGCCGAGCTCACGCGCGATGAGGCCTGTCATGATCACGCATGCGCCGTCGGCCAATGCAGGGAACAGTCGAAGTCCGAACAGCGAGTTGCCGAACAGGACCCGTGACAGCGCCACGACAGCTATGGAAAACGGAGGTTGATCGACGTAACCCCACGCGAGGTGGCGGGAAGCCTCGAGAAAGTAGAGCTCGTCGCGGTGGTAGCCGTCGCGCGCACTGGTCAGCAGGAGCAGGCCGATAGCGATGCTCGCACAGAGAGCGACGGGTCCCGTTGCGAACGGAGCCAGCCGGGAGTCAGGGACATAACCCTGCCGCGGAGCGGACGTAAAGGCAGTCTTCATCACCCCGCTACTCTCCCCGCAATCCTGGAGCTGCGTTGCACCAAGACGTGGGGAGCTAAGAAGCCCCGGACGCCTCAAGCGGGGCAGGGCGGGGGGCCGCCCGGATCGCCCGGGCGTCCAGGGTTCCCTCATTAAATCAAAGTGCGTCCCTTTTGCCCGTTTTAGGATAATCCGGCCGTAACTCCATATGCCTTAGATCGCCCGACGGGAAGGCAGAGTCACGAGCTACAGGTAGCCGAGGTTCTGCAGGCGCTCCTGAATGATCTCGATCTCTTCGGAGGTCAGAGGCTCCTCCTTGTCGTCCTGTCCGGCCCCCGCCGCCGGCCCGCCCTTGTCGCCGACGCGTGAAGGGTGCGACGCGAGGTCGCGCAGCACGTAGAGGGCGAAATCGTCGACCGAGTTGAAGCGAGAGTTCTCCAGGACCCGCTGCAATTGGCGGTAGAGGTCGGAAGGGATCTCGACGGCGTGCCCGCCGCCACCCGTTCCGGACGGTGATAAGAGTGTCATGGGAGTGTTATAACACTCCTTCGGCCGCCCCGAGAAAGCCACTCCATGAGGATCGTCCTTTTCGACATCGATACCCTGCGCCCCGACCACCTGGGCGCCTATGGCTACCATCGCGACACTTCGCCTGCGATCGACGAGGTCGCCCGACGGGGCGCACGCTTCGATTCTTGCTACGTCAGCGACGCCCCCTGTCTGCCCTCGCGCACGGCTTTGTTCAGCGGACGATTCGGGATCCACAACGGCGTCGTCGGACACGGCGGCGCCGCCGCGCACATGCGCTATCCGGGTGATGGGCACGTCACTGACCCGGAAGCCCTGCCTCTGCCTATGGTGCTGAGCCGGGCCGGATACAGGACCGCTACCTTTACTACCTTCGCCCAACATCACCTGGCGTGGCACTTCTATGCCGGATGGGATGAGATCCACAAGCACTCCAATAAGAACAGCCTCGAGATAGCCAAAGACGTCAACAGCGCGGTGCTCCCATGGCTGCAGCAACATGCCACCGAGGACGACTTCTTCTTACACATCAACTACTGGGACCCTCACACTCCCTATCGGACCCCAATGTCCTTCGGTGACCCGTTCGTGGACGAGCCTGGGGTCGGCTGGGTCACTCAGGACCTCCTCGATGAGCAGCTCCTGGGCTACGGCGAGTTCTCGGCCCCCGACTACTTGAATCTGAGCGCGGGCTTTCCACGGCTGCCAGCGCAGATGCGCAACGAAACCGATTTCAAACAGTGGATTGACGCCTACGACGCAGGCATCAGATATGCCGACGTCCACGTCGCTCAAGTGCTTGACGCGTTGGCGTCGGCCGGCGTCCTGGACGAGACCGCGATCATCATCAGCGCCGATCACGGCGAGAATCAAGGTGAGCTCAACGTGTACGGGGATCATCCGGTCGCGGATGATTGCACGTCGCATGTGCCGCTGGTCATCGCGTGGCCCGGCGGCGTGGAGGACAAAGCCGTCGAGGGGTTTGTCTACCAACTCGATCTTGCGCCTGCGCTTTGCGAGCTCCTTGGTCTGCGAACACCCAGCCGCTGGGACGGCACGTCGTTCGCCCCCGCGCTATTTGGTAAACCATTCCGGGGCCGGAACCACCTCGTCCTGGGCCAGGGAGCACGGACGTGCCAGCGCGCCGTGCGCTTGGGATCTCTTCTCTTCATCCGCACATATCACGCGGGGTTGGGCGCTTACCCCCACCAGATGCTGTTCGATCTGGAGAGCGACCCGCACGAGACGACCAACCTGATAGAGGAACGTCCAGACGATGCAAGCGCGTGCGATCGAGTGCTAGCCGACTGGTGGCACGAAGCGGTCTCCGGGATCGATGCGGCGCCAGACCCGATGCTCACGGTTATGGACGAGGGGGGCCCGTGGTACGCCCGGCTGAACCATCAAACCTTCGCGCTGCGATTGCGAGCTACTGGCCGCGACTGGGCCGCCGACGAGATCGAGCGCCGCATGGCCCGGCCCTCCGTCCCGCAATACATGGGCGAGCTGTCGGATGCCCGAGTCATAAGAGCGGTGGCGCGCGCCGTCAGCTCTTCGGATTCAGGCGGATGACGACCACCGTGACCCGAGCCATGACCGCTCCCCGTTTGGATGAGCATTTCTTCCGTCCCGACCACGATTCAGAGCCGGTGTTCATCGTCGGGATGGGCCGGTCGGGCACGACGATGCTAAGGCTGATGCTTCACCGCCATCCGCACCTCGCGGTCCTCTCGGAAACTTCCTTCGGCGCACTGGTATGGGAGCGTCGGTGGGGATTCCCGATGGTCGACCCGATCGAGCCCTATCGGACGCGGCTTCTCAACTCGTTCGTAAGACGGCTGCACTCCAAAGATATGGAAGACCTCCAACTCGATTGGGGGGACTATCGCCGCAAGGTACTGGCGGGCCCGAACTCCCTGAACAGGTTCCTCAGGATCCTTGGAGAGATGTGGGCCGAAGAGCTCGGCAAGAGCAGGTGGGCCGAGAAGACGCCGACGCACGTCCATTACCTTCCCGTGTTCCGCAAGATGTGGCCCAAGATGACCGCTATCAACGCAGTGCGCGATCCGCGGGCGGTTGCCGCTTCTTGGATAAAGACCGGCTTCTCGAGAGTGTCGGATCCGGTAGCCGTGGCGGTTGAATGGCGTCGCAGCGTGCGAGCTGCCGAAACCGCAGCGTCCAATGGCGCGGCGGTGTTGACCGTCCGCTACGAAGACCTGGTCGAACAACCCGAGGTGGCGCTCCGTAAGGTGTGTGCTCACTCGTCACTGGAGTATGAGGACCAGCTGCTGGAGTTTCACGAGGACGCCGACGAAAGCGCACCCCACCTGCAGTGGATGCAGAACCTCGATCAGCCTCTAAGTACCGGGAACGTCGACAAGTGGAAGGAGCAGCTCTCCACAGAGGAAGTCTTCTTTATCGAGGTGGTCGCCGGCAGCGCGCTCGAGGAATA
>JAXDJR010000037.1:0-13354 GCA_034667545.1 Actinomycetota bacterium | reverse complement strand
AATTCGCCCAAGAGGGCCGTTTGGTCACGGACCTGACGGGCACGGGGGCAGCGCTGCTCGCTGGCTCCCACCGGGCTGTGGCCGCGACCGCGAACGAGAGCCTCGCGGGAACTCAGTTGCACCGTCTCGAGGTGCTCGCGGCACTGACCTCCAATGTTTCGCTCAACGCCACCAGAACGCTCGGGGCAGACACCGATCGAAACATCGCGCATCTGATCGGGCTGCAGGTAGTGCTGGGCATCGTGGGACTCTTGATATCGCTTCTGCTGGCCGGGGCTTTGATCGTTGTCACCCGGCGGCAAACGGCTCACTTCCGCAGCCTCGTTACATCGTCGACCGATCTCGTTCTGGTTTTCGGGGTGGGCGGATGCCGCTACGTCAGCAAGTCGGTCGCCGACATGTTTGGGCGGCCCGAGAAGGAGATGCTCGGCTATGGGCTCATCCGCTTCGTACATCCAGACGATCAAGCATCAGTTGAAGCAGCATGGACTCAGAACGAATCAGCCGGAGAGATCGTGTTTCGCATGGCGACCCGGTTCAAGGAATGGCGTCATCTCGAGGCCCATATAACCGACCTCCGCGAGGATCGCTACGTACGGGGGGTAGTCCTCAACGCCCGGGATATCACCGAGCGTGTTCGGCTGGAGGAGGAGCTGACGCACCAAGCCTTCCACGACAGCTTGACGGGCCTTGCCAATCGCGCCCTGTTCCGAGATCGTCTCAGCCAGGCCCTCGCACGATCGGCGCGCTCTGCCGACCCACTCACGGTTCTCCTTTTCGACCTCGACGGATTCAAGCAGGTCAACGACACCTTCGGCCACGACGCGGGAGATCAACTACTTCGCCGTGTCGGGCAGCTCTTTGTTGAGGTGACGCGGCCCAGCGACACCCTGGCGCGCCTCGGCGGTGACGAATTCGGGATTCTCCTCGAAGGTGCCGACAATCCGCGCGCTGCAGCCGTTGCCGACCGCCTGCTCACCAAGCTCGCGGAGCCCGTGCATATCGGGGACCGAGACTTCGCGCTCTCGGCCAGCATCGGGATCGTTGTTCACGCGGGAGGAGTCGAGGAAAGTGAGGTCCTCATCCGCCATGCGGATGTTGCGCTGTATGCAGCCAAGCAGGAAGGCCGGAACCGCTACAAGGTGTTCGAAGATGACATGGCTCGTGAGCTGCATGATGTGCTCGGATTCGAGCAGGATCTCCGGCTCGGTTTGGACAGAGGCGAGATCACCGTTCACTACCAACCGGAGATCGATCTCGACACGCAGGCTACGGTCGGCGTCGAGGCGCTCCTAAGGTGGTATTCGCCGACACGGGGTGAGGTCCCACCCGTCCAGTTCATCCCCTTCGCCGAAGGCTCGTCGTTGATCCATCTCCTCGGGGAGTTCGTGCTGCATGAAGCGTGCAGACAGACAGCCGAGTGGCGCCGCGAGGGCATCTTGCCCGAGCCCTTCGTGACATGGGTCAACGTGTCGGGCAAGCAGCTGTCAGACGGCGGGGTGTCCGTGCTGGTGGAGAAGGCCCTTCGCGCGACGGGGCTTCCCGCCACCTTCCTTGGGCTCGAGATGACGGAAACCGCCATCGTGACGCAAGGAGTCGTGAGCGAGCGGGTCAGCGCGGAGCTCCAGGAACTGCACGACAAGGGTGTGCACATAGCCATCGACGATTTCGGCACCGGGTTCTCTTCCATCGGGCACCTGCGGCGCTTTCCCGTGGATCTGATCAAGGTCGACCGTTCCTTCGTGCAAGGCGTGGGGCATAACCTCAAGGACACAGCTATCACTACAAGCCTCGCCAACCTTGCTCATGCTCTGGGCGTTCGAGCCATCGCCGAGGGGATCGAGTCCTCAGAACAGCTGCAATCGGTCCGCGATCTGGGCTGCGACCTGGCGCAAGGTTTCCTCTTCGCTAGGCCCGTATCGGCAAACGCGATGGGCAAGGTATTGGCTGAGAAACGGGATTCTTCGAGCCCGTTAGAGGAGCCGGTCCCGGCCTGACTACCCGCGCAGGGTCGCATGACATCGCTCCAGGGGCAGCGCTAGGAAACCTGGGGTTTCGGTTGGCTGTCTCGGGGTTGCAGGGCAGCGAACCTCGGTCTCAGTTTGGCGTCGGTGTCGGCGAGCATCTCCGGAAGCACTTTGGTCTCGCCTACCACCGACATGAAATTCGTGTCGCCCCCCCACCGCGGCACGACGTGCACGTGAAGATGCCCGGGCACCCCGGCCCCCGCTGCATTGCCGAGATTCATGCCTACGTTGAAGCCGTCGGGGCTCATCGTCTCCTGCACGATGTCAATGGACCGGGAGGTCAGTTCCATCAGCGCACTCCGCTCCGCAGGATCGAGGTCGTGCAACTTCGCGACGTGCCGCAACGGGGCCACCATCAGATGACCGGTGTTGTAGGGGAACGCGTTCAAGAGCACGAACGCGCTCTCGCCTCGAAACAAGATGTGCGCGGCGGCATCGTCGTCACGCGCCAGGTGATCGCAGAAGATGCAGCCTTCACTGTTACCTGCGCCGGTCACGTACTCCATCCGCCATGGACTCCACAACCGCTCCATGCCACTAAAGGGTGAGGTCCAGGCTCCGGCCTTCGATCTCCGCCGTCAGCTTGCGCTCGAGATCGTCGAGGGAAACGTCTCGGCTCTCTTCGCCCGTGCGCCGGCGCACCGAAACCGTGGCCGAGGAAGCTTCGTTATCGCCCACGACGAGCATGTAGGGCACTTTCTGCATCTGTTGATGTCTGATCTTGGCCCCCATGGTGTCGGACGAATCATCTACTTCTACCCGGATACCCGCGGCGAGCAGGCGCTCGGCAACCCTGCGACCGTATTCCGCGTGACGGTCGGCGATCGGGATCACTGCAACCTGCACCGGAGCCAGCCATGTGGGAAAGGCACCGGCGAAATGCTCTACGAGCACTCCGAAGAAACGCTCGACCGAGCCGAATAGGGCGCGGTGGATCATCACGGGTCGCTGGCGCTCGCCATGCTCGTCTACGTACTCGAGACCGAAGCGGTCGGGCTCCTGGAAGTCCACCTGGATCGTGCACACCTGCCAGTAACGCCCGATCGCATCGCGCACATCAACATCGATCTTCGGCCCATAGAACGCACCCTCGCCTTCCGAGATCGTGTAGTCGAGACCGGCCTTGTCGAGGCCCGCGCGGATAGCGTCTTCGGCGAGCTCCCACATCTCCGGCGCTCCGACGGCTTTGTCGGGCTTGGTGGAGAACCGCACGGCGTCCGGTGACAACCCGACAGTCCCGTAGAGCTCTCGGAGGAACTCCACTACCCCCACCAGCTCTGCGATCACCTGATCGGGGCGGCAGAAGATGTGCGCGTCGTCCATGGTCAGGCCCCTCGCGCGCAAGATCCCGTGGACGGTGCCCGATCGCTCGTAGCGGTACACCGTCCCCAGCTCGCTGAGCCGGACGGGAAGCTCGCGGTACGAGCGGGTCTTGGACTGGTAGATCAGGATGTGGAAGGGACAGTTCATGGGCTTGGCGAAGTAGTCGGCCTCGTCGGCTGCCATGGGCGGAAACATGTTCTCGCGGAAGAATCCAAGGTGCCCACTGGTCTCCCACAAGACGCTCTTTCCTATGTGCGGCGTGTACACCGGTTGATAACCGCGCTCTAGGTGCATCCGGCGCGAGAGATCTTCGAGGATCATGCGTGCGATGGCGCCCTTGGGGTGCCACAGAGCCAGTCCAGGCCCCACCTCCTCGGGCCACGAGTAAAGCTCCAGCTCGCGGCCGATCTTGCGATGGTCGCGCCGCTCGGCCTCTTCCAGACGGTGCAGATAATCGTTCAGGGCGTCCTTGGATTCCCACGCCGTGCCATAGATCCGCTGGAGCATCGGTTTGGTCTCATCGCCGCGCCAGTACGCACCCGAGCTTCTCAGAAGCTTGAACGCTTTGATGCGGCCCGTTCCGGGAACGTGGGGGCCGCGGCATAGGTCGATGAACGAGACACTCGGAGACCCGTTGCTCGGTGTCGTGTTCCGATACACCGAAAGGACAGGACCCTCGCCGGCTTCCTGGTCGAGGGCGTCCACGCCATCAGCTACCCCCTCGATGATCTCGATCTTGTACGGCTGGCCGGCGAACAGCTCCAGCGCCTGCTCGCGCGCTACCTCTTCGCGTTCGAAGCGCTGGTTCTCCTTGATGATGCTGCGCATCTCGATTTCGATGCGCTCGAGATCCTCGGGCGTGAAGGGCTTGTCAACCTCGAAGTCGTAATAGAAGCCGTTCTCGATAGGGGGGCCGATCGTGTACTTCGCCTCTGGATAGAGCCTCAGCACTGCCTGAGCGAGGACGTGAGCCGTCGAGTGGCGGATTATCTCCCGGCCAAGGTCGTCGCTCTGCGTTACGACTTCGACCTCCGCGCCGGCCGCAGGCACCGCACTCAGATCGCGCTGGCGTCCGTCCCAAACCAGCGCCACGGCTCCAGATGCGGAGGCTGCCGACGCGAGCGCGAACCCATCCTTGTCACCATCTCCAAGGACCTTGACGCTCATGGTCTAAGACTACTTGCCCACGCTTTCTGAAACCCGGTGAAGCCGATCCCGATGGTCTTATGGAGCGCGTGGTCCAGGTGAAACATCGGCGTGCCGATAACGACCCGCTCGCGGCCCAGGCGACGATAGAACCGCACGAAGCGAGCCATCCCCCAGCGATCGATGAAGAATCGCACCGCGGACTCAGCTTTCTGATAGCTGAGATAGATGTCTCTTCCGGAGCCGGTCGTGAACTGATAATCGCGCGGGAGCTTGCCGTCGAACCCTCCCGTCTGCACCACAGAGTCCAGGAAGCTCAGGCTCGCGGGGTCGGCGTTGTAGCCGACGTACTCCGCGATACCTTCCTCGACGAAGGTCGGTAGCTGAGGCCCTGCAACGCTTCGCGTGGCTACGTGGGTGAGCTCGTGGGACAGGATCGTCAGCACCGAGTCCGAGGTTCGATTCGTTATGGTCCGCCAGTTCAGGATGATCCGCCGGCCGATGAACCGGAGACCGTGCTCGATGTCCTCACTGGAGTACGCGAACGCTACGAACTTGTTCACGTCGAAGGTTGCCTGCAGGATCCGCTTCAGCTCACCTGTCGTCGTTGGAGCGGCTATCACGATCCTGTGACGCCAGGGCAACGGCCAATACTTGTCGACACGCGCCAGTGCCTTCTCCGCCAGGTCGAGCATGCCGGAGGGCAGCCGGGCGCAACCTATGGGGGCCGAGCAGGGATGCGTGAGCAACAGGAAGTGCCGGCTCCGGTGGATCGAAACGGGACCAAAATCCCATAGCTGGCGGGAGCTCTTCAGACCGAGACGGTCCAGACCGCGATCTGACGCAACCAGCCACTTGCCGTTGCGTTCGACGAAGGTATAGAAGACATCGTCCTCGACGGGCGTACCGTCAAATCCACGGATCTTGTAGCGCTCCTCAGTGACGGGGATAGCGACGCGTGCGGCCCCCGGGTAGGCGGCCCGATCACGGGGCCGCACCAGATCGCCGTATCGCGACCATGCCGCAGTCAGCTCGTACGACTGGAGAGGAAGCTTGGTCACTCCGGCGAACCATCGAGCCTGACGCCGGGCGAAGCTGGGAGAGCCGCTTGCGACTGTCGACATGAACGCACGTTTGTCCCTCGACATCACCGCCGCCGAGCGTGCGTTCAGCATCTTTTGGATGCCCGCGCGCATGTTCGAAGCCTGAGAGGCCTGCGCAAGCGGAGAGACGGTGGCCGCGACGAGCGCGCACGTCAAGCCGAGGACGAAGCACGCTCCCGATCGTGTCAGGCAGCCGTCTCCATCTCTTCCGAGTAGCGCCCTGCGCTGGCGGCGGCGTTGAGCTTGGCGCGGTGATACAGCGCTTTCTGACCGGCCTCGATATTGCTGTGGGAGCCCTTCCACACAGCGAGAGCAGGAGCTTGAAGGGCGCGCCCATACGAGAAGCTGAGCACCCAGGGGGCCTTCCCCCGTGTGTTCATCTCGTTCAGATGGGCCGTCGCAAGCTCGTCCGTCTGCCCGCCGGACAGGAAAACGATGCCGGGCACCTCGGGAGGGACTGTCGCGTTCAAACAGCGAAGCGTCTCTGAGGCGACCTCTTGCACCGACGCTTGGGTCGGATCCCCAGTGCCCGACAGCACCATGTTCGTTTTCAGCAACATCCCTTCCAGCTGCACCCTGTGCTCGCCCAGGTGAGCGAAGACCCTGGTCAGTGTTCGCTCTGTCTCCTCATAGCAACGGGCGATGGAATGGTCACCATCCATCAGAACCTCCGGCTCGACGATGGGCACCAGACCCGCCTCTTGGGCCAGGGCTGCGTAGCGGGCGAGAGCGTGCGCGTTCGCGTCGATGCAGAACTGAGAAGGGATGCCGTCGCCGATAGTGATGACCGCCCGCCACTTGGCGAAGCGAGCGCCAAGTTCGGCGTAGTTCGCAAAACGCTCCCGCAGGCCATCAAGACCTTCGGTGACCTTCTCGCCTGGAAAAAAGGCTAGATCCTTGGCGCCCGTGTCTACCTTGATTCCCGGGATGATCCCGTTCTTCTCCAGCAGCTCAGGAAAAGGCGTTCCGTCGCCGGACGATTGCGTGATGGTCTCATCGAACAGGATCACGCCGCTGATGAATTCTTCGAGGCCCACCGTCGTCAGCAACATTTCGCGATAGGCGCGCCGGTTCTCCTCGGTGGACTCGATGCCCACGCTGCCGAAACGTTTGCCGATCGTGGGGATGCTCTCGTCGGCGGCCAGGATGCCCCTGTGCCCCGCCACCAGCTCCTGTGCCGCCGACTTCAGGTCGTTTTCAGGCATCTCCTGGTCCTCCCCGGTGTAAGCGTGATCGATATCCGATGGTGCATGCTTTCATTGGCACGCCCGACAAGAGCCTAGACCTCTCAGAGAAGGACTCCTGCCGATATGAACGGCGACGCGAACCCCATCGATCTGGTCAATCACTTCCTGAAAGGTCAGAACCTCGAGCAACTCGGCAAGCTGGAGGCCGCCGTCGAGCAGTACGAGATCGCGGTCGGCGCCGGCTTCGACGCGACGGGACCCTACGACCGCCTGATCGCGTTGTATTCACACCGCGCGCAGCATCGCGACGTGATCAGAGTCGCCCAAGCAGCGCTCGCGCACGTCCGAACCTACGAGGACAAGAGGGACTGGTTTCGCCGCATGGAAGTGGCGGCGCGCAAGGCCGCCTCCAAAGTGCCCGAGGCCATCCCGAAACCGGAATGAGACGGCCAGGCCCGCTCGAGCTGCTGCTGCTGGAACGGATAGCGAGGCAGGGGCCGATGCCCTTCGCCGCCTTCATGCAGTTGGCGCTCTACCACCCGCAGCATGGCTATTACGCAGCCGCGCGTCCGAGAACGGGGTGGGCCGGGGACTTCGTGACATCACCGGAGCTCGACCCGGCTTTCGGCCAGTTGTGGGCCGCAGGGTTCGAGCAGATCTGGTCTTCGTGCGGGGCGCCGGATCGCTTCGAAGTGGTGGAGGTCGGGCCGGGAGAAGGGTCCTTCGCAGAAGGGGTTCTGGAAGCCGCCAGCGGGGACTTTGCAGATGCGCTCGGGTACCGCCTGGTCGAGCGTCAACCACCGGTGCAAGAACGTCAGCATGCCCGACTGGATCGCTTCCCACGAGTGCGCTGGAGCGAGTCCATCGTCGACGTTCCGCCCATCGAGTTCGGCATGGTGTTCGCCAACGAAGTCCTCGACAATCTTCCGGTACACCTCGTCGAGAAGGCCGGGGAGAAGCTCCATGAGGTCTGCGTGATCGAGAGGGACGGAACTCTGGCGTTCACTCTCTTGCCGCCGTCCAGTCCCGACCTAACAAGGTTTCTCGAGCGAACGGCGACCGATCTTCCTGAAGGGCACCGCATGGAGGTGTCGTTCGCCGCGGAGAGCTTCATCGCACGCGCCGCAGGCACCATAGTGCGGGGGGCCGTAGTTCTGGTCGACTACGGAGACGAGGCTCGTAAGCTTGCCCGCCTCCCGCGCGGCTCGCTGGTCTGCTACTCCCCTTCCGGGGCGGACGACGACCCCCTCGCCCGGCCCGGACAGAAGGACATAACGACCCACGTGAACTGGACCGCGGTGCGGGCCGCGGGTAGGCGCGCAGGACTGGAAATGACAGGTCCTGCGACCCAACGAGACGTGCTCCTGGGGTTGGGGCTCGAGGCTGTCGACCTCTCCTTGCAGGAGCGCCACCGCGACGCCCTAGCCCAGAAGATGGGCGCGGTCGCAGTCGCGTCGCTGTCCCGGCGCCAGGCGCTTCGTGCACTCGTCGATAGAGGGGGGCTCGGCACACTCGGGGTGCTCGTGGGACTGAAGGGCATCTTGCCCCCTGACTTCCTGGCCACGGCTTCGTTCTAGGCACACGGCGTCAAGGCCCCGCCGACGGAATAGGGAGAGGCGGGAACACGGAAGTGATGGGCTTTCAACAGAAGCTTGAGTGTTCGCTGCTCAAGTCGCGGCGCGAGCCTCGAGCTTGCGCTGGGCCTTGGCCTCCCAATGCTTGGCCACTCGCTCGCCCCTACCGGTGCCCAGGCAGTGGGCCAGCTCGTGGGCGAGGATCGATCCCCAGTACTGCCTCAGCGTGCCCGGCGGCCGCCCGAGTCGCCCCTGGGCGTGGTAACGCCGCCACCGAACCAGGTCCTGCGCTATCGCCACTGGGTAGAACACGATGTCGCACAAGTTTCGGAGCGTTCCCTGGGCCGCCACGGCGCTGATGTAGGCATCGGCCAGATGACGGTCGGCCGGTATGTCGCTCCGTCCGGGGCGGACCGCCACCTTTACCTCATAGAGGTGGTTCGTAAGCCGGCCCCACAAGCGCACCGCTTTGAGGTCATGCTCAGCCTGGTGCAGCCTCGTTACTGCCCTGCCTGTCGCGAGGAAGAGCACGCGCGCGCCACGAGGACGGGTGACCTTTCGCTTGGCAGCCGACCGTCGCGGCGACGCAGCCACCAGCGGTGCATGCGCCGCCGGCGCAGTGCACGCTGCCATGCTCGCGGCCAGGACTGCAACCAGAATGCGTTTCGGCATCAGTAGCCGGTCTCGGGGTCGACGACACCCTCTAGCGGTTCCCCCGCGGCGAAGTGGGCGACGTTCCTTCGCACCAGCCCTCGAAGCTCCGGGAGAGCCATATCCCAGGTGTTGGCGACGTGCGGGGTGATCAGGGCGTTATCGAGCGACCAGAGCGGATGCCCTTCGGGAAGCGGCTCCGGATCGGTGACATCGAGCGCGGCCCCCGCTATCCCGCCGGTTGCCAGCGCGTGGACCAGCGCATCGGTGTCCACGATCGCTCCCCTCGCCACATTGACCAAGCACGCCTCGCGGCGCATCTTCGAGAGCATCCCGGCGCTGAACAGCCCCCTGGTCTCCGCCGTTAGTGGGGCGGTGATGGCTACCCAGTCGGCCTCCCCTATGACCTCGCCGAGTTCCGAGGCCGGCACTGTGCGGTGCGCCCCCGGGACCGGTGAGCCCGAGCGATTCACGGCGATCACGGAGGCCTCGAGCGGCTGGAGCATGGCCATCAGCGGACGCCCGATACCGCCGGCCCCAAAGACGATCACTGTGGCGCCGGCCAACCGCCGCTCGGGCGAGCCGAGCTCGAGCTCGGTCCACCGGCGCAACCGGGCGTAGTGGGGGATGCGTCGGGCCGCAGCGAGCATCAGGGCCAGAGCGTGCTCGGCGGTGGCGGGGCCGTAGATGCCCTTGGCACACGTCCAGGTTCGGTCCCGCGTGATCACGCCTACAGCGATAAACCGCTCTATACCGGCGAAGGGGAGCTGCACCCAGCGGGCGCGCGAGCTCTCGAGGAGGCCGCGCAGGCCCTCTGGGTCGCGGGCATCGGCCCAGATCAGGCCGTCGGCGTCGCGGGGTAGAGCGCTCTGCCCCCCGCCTTGCTCGATCGCGGCGAGAATGCCTTCGTCGGCAGAGGGGGCGACAGCTATCGAAGGTCGCCGGCCGGGACTCGGGGACGTGGTCAGAGGAACGGCTCGGCAGCCGGCTCAACCACCTTGCTACCGCACGTGGGGCAGGTGATTGCCCCCTCCGCCGGCGCAGGAAACGTGTCTCCACACTGGCCGCACCGGTACACCGCCAGTGATATCTTGGGCTTAGGTTGCTTACGCCTCATGGCCACAGGCTAACCCTCTGCAAAACGCATCACTCGCCGTAGAAGGAGCGCCCACCATCACCGCCGTCTCAGAGGTGCTCGGACCGATCCTTCACAGCTTCCTGGGCGCCGACCTGCCGGTTCGGTTCCGCTTCTGGGATGGCAGCGAGATCAGCTCAATCGGCGCGACGACCGTGACCTTCCGCCGTCCCGAAGCGCTGCGGCGCCTGATCTACGCCCCCAACGAGCTCGGCATCGGTCGCGCCTATGTTGCTGGGGATATCGACATAGACGGGGACGTCTTCGATGTGCTCGCCCTCAGAGACCGCCTGGCGACTCCCACCGAGGACACGTCCCTCGACCTCGGCCGGGACCGGTGGCTGAAGCTGCTGCAGGCCGCCCGTCAGCTGAACGCCTTCGGCCGTCCGCTCCCCCCGCCGCCAGAGGAAGCTCGGCTCCGAGGCCGCAAGCACTCCAAAGCGAGGGACGCCGCCGCCATCGCCCATCATTACGACGTATCGAATGACTTCTATCGCCTCTTGCTGGGCGAGACGATGACTTATTCGTGCGCCTACTTTCCTTCCCCGGATGCGACCCTTGAAGAGGCTCAGAGCGCGAAGTACGAGCTGATCTGCCGGAAGCTGGGGCTCGCCCCGGGCATGAGGCTCCTGGATGTGGGCTGCGGGTGGGGCGGGATGGTGCTACACGCTGCGCAGCATCACGGCGTGGACGCAGTTGGAGTGACGATCTCTCAGGCTCAGGCCGATCTCGCCGCCAAGAGGGTTGCAGAGGCAGGGCTTGCGGACAAGATCGAGATCCGGCTGGAGGACTACCGAGAGCTTTCCGGTGAGCGCTTCGATGCGATCTCGAGCATCGGTATGTTCGAGCATGTCGGCTTATCCGAGCTCAGGCAGTACTTCCAGGTGCTGCACGGTTTGCTCGAACCGCGGGGGCGCCTTCTGAACCATGGCATCTCGCGTCCGCCGGGACCGCCGGGGTTCAACAAGCGTTCCTTCATAGCCCGGTACGTCTTCCCAGACGGCGAGCTCCATGAGATTGGCACCGTGGTCAGCGCCATGCAGAGAGAAGGCTTCGAAGTGCGTGACGTTGAGGCAATGCGCGAGCACTACAACCGCACCCTTCGTGTATGGGTGGCGAACCTCGAGTCGGACTGGGAGGAGGCGGTTGCACTCGCCGGCGAGGCGCGCGCCCGGATCTGGAGGCTTTACCTCGCCGGTTCCGCTCTTGGCTTCCAAGCGGGCCGGATCAACCTGCATCAGGTGTTGGGCGTTAAGCCCGATGGTGAAGGTAACAGCGGGATCCCCCCGACCCGCGCGTCCTTACTCTCGCTCTGATCCCTGGCCGGGCCGACTAAGCAGTCGCCGCGGCAGTTGCGTTCGAGAATGTCAAACCGTCACCCGAGACGCCGACCTCTATCTTTTCCCCGGAACGGAAAGTCCCGTCGAGCAGCCGGAGAGCAAGTTCGTTCTCGATCTCACGTTGGATCAAACGTTTCAGCGGCCGCGCTCCGTAGGCGGGATCGAAGCCTTTCTCCGCCAGGTACCGGCGTGCACCCTCGTCGACAAGGAGATCGATGTCGCGGTCCGCGAGCCTCTCTTCGACCCGCTCCAGTTGCAGATCGATGATGCGCACAAGCTCCTCTTGACCGAGACGGTGAAAGACGATGATCTCATCCACGCGGTTGAGGAACTCTGGTTTGAACTGATGCCGCACGGTCTCCATGACCTTGTCCCGCATCGACTCTTCGCTTTCGGAAGGTGACAGGATCCACTGGGAGCCGAGGTTCGAGGTCATGATCACCACGGTGTTCTTGAAGTCGATAGTGCGCCCCTGCGAATCGGTGAGACGGCCATCGTCGAGGATCTGGAGAAGCATGTTGAAGACGTCTGGATGCGCCTTTTCGATCTCGTCGAGCAGGATGACCGAGTAGGGACGCCGGCGAACCGCCTCGGTTAGCTGTCCCCCCTCGTCGTAGCCGACGTATCCCGGTGGAGCTCCCACCAGCCGGCTAACCGCATGTCGTTCCATGTACTCGCTCATGTCGATGCGGATCAGCGCCCGCTCGTCATCGAACAGGAACTCCGCGAGGGCCCGCGCGAGCTCCGTCTTACCCACTCCGGTCGGTCCCAGGAAGATGAACGAGCCGATAGGTCGGTGCGGGTCGCTGAGCCCAGAACGCACGCGCCGGATAGCGTTGGCAACTGCAGCTACCGCTTCCTCTTGGCCCACGACCCGCTGGTGAAGACCGTCTTCCATCTTGACCAGCTTCTCGATCTCACCCTCCATCAATCTCGACACAGGGATCCCGGTCCAACGGGCCACAACTTCGGCGATGTCCTCCTCGTCCACTTCTTCCTTGAGGAACTTGCGATCGGTCTGCAGCTCGGTCAGCCGCGCGTTGGCAACGTCGAGGTCCTTCTGCAGCTCGATCAACCTGCCGTATCGAAGCTCCGCCGCCTGGCTGAGATCACCGTCGCGCTCGGCTCGCTCGGCGGCGCCGCGCACCTGCTCGATCTCGGCCTTGAGTGCCCGGATGCCGTCGATGGCTTGCTTCTCTTGCTCCCAGTGCGCCTTCATCCCGTCCATTTCTTCGTGCAGCCCCGCCAACTCCTCTTCGATCCGTGAGCGTCTTTCGGCCGAAACGGGATCGGTCTCCTTGGACAGCGCGGCTTTCTCTATCTCCAGCTGCTTGGCGCGGCGATCGAGCACGTCGATCTCGATCGGCATGGAATCGATCTCCATGCGCAAGCGCGATGCGGCCTCGTCGACAAGGTCGATAGCCTTGTCCGGAAGGAAGCGTGCAGTTACGTAGCGGTCGGAGAGGACCGCAGCAGCCACCAGGGCAGCGTCCTGTATCCGCACGCCGTGGTGAACCTCGTACCGCTCCTTGAGACCGCGCAGGATCGCGATGGTGTCCTCAACCGACGGCTCACCGACGACAACCGGCTGAAACCTTCGCTCGAGCGCGGCGTCTTTCTCCACGTGCTTGCGGTATTCATCCAGCGTCGTTGCGCCGATCATCCGCAGCTCACCGCGAGCGAGCATCGGTTTGATCATGTTGCCGGCATCCATCGCGCCCTCGGCGGCGCCGGCTCCCACCACGGTGTGGAGCTCGTCGACGAAGGTGACGATCTCGCCTTCGGAAGCAGCGATCTCACCGAGCACCGCCTTCAGGCGCTCCTCGAACTCGCCTCGGTACTTGGAGCCGGCCACCATCGAGCCGATG
>JAXDJR010000036.1:0-11556 GCA_034667545.1 Actinomycetota bacterium | reverse complement strand
GAAGGCCTCCCGGGCCCTCGCGGCGGTCGCGGTAAACGATGCCGTCGTTCCCGAACAGCTCGATCCAGGCGGTGGCATCGGCGTGCTTCAGGTCGACCGCGCCGCCGGTCTCGTCCTTGATGCGCTGCCCGACGACAACGCTGAGGTCGTTCGAAGACAATTTCGAGGTCGAGTAGCTCCGGCGAGCCCGTACGCGGAACGATTCGAACGGCGTTCGCTGCATCAGGTCGACTGCAACCTCTCCGATCTGGTCGAGGTCTGGAGCGACCCGGTGACCCAAGCCGACATAGGCGATTCCGAAGACGCGAGCTGCGCGCTCCAGAGCCTCCGAAGTGCGGGAGTCTGGATAGAGATCGACAACAACGCGCCCGAAGGCATGCCGTACCCGTTTGTAGCCGGTGCCACGAAGCGCGCGCTTCAAGTTGCGCGTCAGAGCGTCTTCGAAGAAGTCGCGGTTGCGGCCCTTGAGGCCGATCTCGTGGTAGTGGGCGACCAGCCTGTCCATCGCCGGCTATCCCGAGCGGGTGAGACACGCAGGACCCTTGCGAGCCACGAGCTACGCGCTCGTCTCTTCCTCTTCGAAGCCGATCGAGAAGAGGGAGTCGAGATCGTGGCGGGAGAAGACTTTGAAGGCAACCAGCGTCTGGGTCCGCTGGATGCCTTCGGTCTTGCCTATCTCCTCGGTGACGACTCGCGACAGGTCTTCGTGATCGCGAACGCGGACCATGATGACCAGGTCGTAGTCGCCGGCGACCGAGTAGACCTCGGTGACGTCGGGAAGGTCTGCGATCGCCTGGGCGGTCTCGGGAACGTTGTGGATGTCGCACGTGGCTAACACCACTGTTGTGACCATGGGACTGAGGGTAGACCTGAAGGAGCTAGATGGTCACCATGTCGCGCAGCTTGCCCGGCGTGCTCGGGTGGCGCAGCTTGCTGAGCGCCTTGGCCTCGATCTGCCGGATACGCTCGCGGGTGAGGCTGAACTCCTTGCCGACCTCTTCAAGGGTGCGGGGCTCGCCGGTGATAAGACCGAAACGTAGAGCCAGGACCTTGCGCTCGCGCTCGGATAGCGAATCGAGCATGTCCCACAGGTCTTCCTGGCGCAGCGCGATGGCGGCGGCCTGGAAAGGACCCTCGACGTCCTCGTCCTCGATGAAGTCACCGAGCTCGGCATCCTCGTCGCCCACGGGCTCGTGCAGCGAGACGGGCTCGGGCAGGACCCGGAACGCCTCCCGCACCTTGTCGGGGGTGAGGTCGGACTGAGCTGCGATCTCTTCGATGGTGGGCTCGCGGCCCAGCTTCTCGAGTAGCTCAGACTGGACCTTGCGGACCCGGTAGAGCGTCTCGACCATGTGAACGGGGATGCGGATCGTGCGGGCCTTGTCGGCGATCGCCCGGGTGATGGCCTGGCGGATCCACCATGTTGCATAGGTGGAGAACTTGAATCCCCGCTGGTAGTCGAACTTCTCGACCGCCCTCATCAGACCGAGGTTCCCTTCCTGGATCAGGTCCAGCAGAGGGAGCCCGGCGGCGGAGTATTTCTTGGCGATCGACACGACCAGACGGAGGTTGGACTGGATGAACCGGCGCTTGGCGGCGCGCCCCGTACGGGCGGTCGCTTCTAGCTCGAGGCGCTGCTTGTCCGAGATGCGCTTGGACTTGTCCAGCTTCTCGGCGGCCTGCTCGCCTTCCTCGATGGCGCGGGCGAGCTCGACCTCCTGGATGTCGTTCAGGAGGGGATACTGCCCGATCTCGCGCAGGTACTGGCGTACGAGATCTTCATGGGCCGCTTCATCCCTGCTGTCGAACTGGCGGCTGACCTGACTCATCTATGCATCCTCTTTTCGTTGACTGCTGCGACGCCATTGCCCCCGTAGCCCCACTTGCCCTGAGGGGTTCGGCCGGCGAGGTTCCCCGTAGGGAATGCCGCTGGGCGGCGGGGCCGGACACCGAACCATCCTCCCGGGAGGGGATTCCAGCTCGTCTCTAGTTACTACGGACCACCTACTGTAAGGGAATTTCTGGCGCGAAGGAAGGCCCAATTCCTGTCCTCCACAGCCAATCAACGCCGGGAGTGTCCGCGCTATTCCATCCCTCAGGGCATGCCAGCCTGGTCGCGCACCCTCTCCGAACGGGAAGTCTTGCTCCGGGAGCCAAAGAGGGGGCGTGCCAGATGTGGCCGGGCTTAATCTGCTGAAGTCCCTTCGCCCCCTTTGTCAGGTTGTGGGCGCCGGCCTCAGGATCCGCCGAGCCGTCTTTCGACACCGCTCCAGTTGATGGTGTTCCACCATGCCTCGATGTAATCGGGTCGCTTGTTCTGATACTTGAGGTAATAGGCGTGCTCCCACACATCAAGCCCCAGGATCGGCGTCTTTCCCGACATGAGAGGAGAGTCCTGGTTGGGCAGGCTGTTCACGTCGAGCTTCCCGCCGTCGGAAACGAGCCACGCCCACCCCGAGCCGAACTGGTTGGTGGCTGCGGCGCCAAACTTGTCCCGGAACTCCTTGAACGAACCGAAGGCGTCGTCGATGGCCGAGGCCACGTTGCCGGAAGGCTCGCCCCCGCCATCAGGACCCATGATCGTCCAGAAGAGCGAGTGGTTGGAATGGCCGCCGCCGTGGTTGCGGACGGCGCCCTTGATGTCCTCGGGGACCTTGTCGAAGTTCTTCAGGAGGTCGTCCACGTTGTCGTACTCGAGGTCGCTGTGGCCATCGATCGCAGCGTTGAGCTTGTCGACATAAGTCTTGTGGTGCTTGGTGTGGTGGATCTCCATGGTTCGAGCGTCGATGTGAGGCTCGAGAGCCGAATAGTCATACGGCAGGTCGGGCAGCTGGTAGGTCATAGCGCTCCTCTCCTAGCGGCGTTCTCTTATATAGGGACCTTACCCAGGGGGCCGGCTCCTACTTATGGGAACCTCTTCCACTCGAAGTGCATTCCATCGGGAACCAGCCACGCTCCACCCCAGGTCAAGCCCCACCGCCGCATGATCCTGACCAGCCGGGGGTCCTGGTGAGGCTGCGCCCCGAAGGGGTTGTCCCGGGAGTTGATGTCCACAGCGATGCCCCAGGCGTGGTGGGAGAGCTGGCTGCTGTGGGCCGAGGGGATGAGGCGGGGATTGAAGCAGCCGGCGAACTGGGTGGGATCGATCAGATGACTGAGGCCCCTCGCCTGGATCTCTTTCATCGCTCCTCGCAGCAGGGAAAAGAGCTTGCGATTGCAGGTGAAGGTGCCCAGGATCGGTACCGGCTCCGTTCGGAGATAGTGGGCGATCCACGACCCGTCCAGCTGGAAGCCCCCTGCCGTCGAACGCGCAGAGAATTCTCCGAAGTTCTTCTTGATGATCAGTGGGGGCTGCACTGCGTCCGCGTACCGCAAGTAGCGGGCTTGGCTCTGGGAGTGGATGCGGAGCTTCTGGCCGGGAGCAAGCTTGCTCGCGATCACCCGCCGAAGTTTGGCCTCTGTCACCGACCGTCTAGCTCTGATAAGCACGAAGCGACTGGCCTTCGCCCACGAAGCGGGGGCCGGTCGCGGGAGCAATCCTTCGTATCCCTGCGTTGAGTGGTTGGAGACGACACCTGTTGCGCGCAGCGTGCGTCCGACAAAGAGCCGCAGTCCTGTGCCGGCACCGCGCAGCGCCGCCTCGGTTCGCGCGAGAACTACGTCGTGGCTCTTCAGTTCTTGGATCGCACGGCGATCGGCGGGAGCGACGAAGTGCGAGTACTCCCTCGGCTTGATCACCAACATCTCGAGCGGGATCGCGAAGCCTGCTGGAGGATGGTCGATCATCTTTCCGGTCCCGCTATGCGATGAGGTCATCCAATCGATTCCGGCCCTCACCGTCGTGACCGCCACTCCGGGGATGCGGTCGAGCGCTGGCTCGACGTCGCGCGGAAGGTTCCCCGGCGACCACGCAACAAGAAAGCGGTAAGGGGGCCGCGATGGTCCCCCGGGGCCGTCGTTGAGAAGCGGCGTAGAGGGCGCAATCAGATTCACGGCGGCTATCACGGCGGCCATGATCATCTTCAGCAGCACTTTGGGCGAGCCCGTCTGGCCAGATAGTCGGTTGCCATTATCAGGATCAGTCTTGCACCACAGTGCAGCGCGTGTCGTTTGAGCGGAGGTCCCTACCGCCTGGCTGGCTGGATCACTCGTCTAGGTCGATGCGGACGGTCAGGAGGTCGGTGCCCATGGTCCGAACGAGTGCGGAATTGAAACGCGAGAGACTTCTCTGCCGCTCCCTCGGGTCGTCATCAGGTAGCAAGTGCGCGGTTCCGGTCCGCCATCGCCCGTTGACACGTATGCGGACGCGAGGGTTCGTCTCGATGTTGCGGACGTAACCTGCACTCCGGCCATGCTCGGCCACGATCCAGAATGTGTTCCCCTGGAGGCCGCTGCCAACTGGATTGCGCCGGGGAAGACTGCTCTTGCGGCCGGTGGTCTCGAGCAGCGACCACCACGGCACGTACCCGGCGACACGCGCCACGATGGGATTGGCCCCGTATTTGGCGAGAGCGCGGCTGATAGCTCGCTTGTCGATGCTGGTCATTTCCTCGAACGTACCGCCAGACAAGTTCAATGCTGCATTCAACTGGGTGCCGCCGCCATGGAAACCAGCCTCCTTCCGTCCCGAGATTGAGATCAATGCCGAAGAGACCCGTGTGCTTGCCGAACAACTTGGGGCAGTGGATGTCGGAAGGCTGGGCAGTCTCGTCGGCCATGTGACTCCAGAGAAGCAATGGGGCATCGATGATGCCTGCTCACCGTGCTGGGTTTTCGGTGAGCTTGTTCAGCCACCTCGGGCGACTGCGATCAGTCCGATCAATCCCAGCACGTATAGAACCAGCACGCCCACGGAGTCGAGGCCCATGCGTCCAACCAACCGTCGCGGGCGAAAGATCAGCCCGTAGACGTAGACCGTGGTCAACAGGATGCCGAGGCCGGTGAGATAAAGATCGGTCCCGTTGATCTGCGGCAGGACGGCTTGGCCGGAGAGCAGGCTTGCAACCAAGAACAGCACCGGCAGGAACGCGTTGCCCCCGAAGATGTCGCTCATCGCCAATTGGTAGTCCTCCATGCGCACCGAGGTCAGACCCGTGGATACCTCGGGGAGTGAAGTTGCTGCGGCGAGGAAGGTTGCGCCGAACAACACTCCGGTGATGCCGACGTGCACGGCGATCGCGTCGCCGCTCTGCTCGAGGACGACGCCTCCGATCAACGTGATCACGGAGGCGACCGCGAACACGGTGACCGTGCGCGCCAGGCTCGTACCCTTCTTCTCTTCTGCTTCCGACTTCATCTTCTTGGCGATGCCGCGCGGCATCTCCTGGTTGTCGGGGGCCTCGCCGGACTCGTGCCACGGCAGACCGTTGCGGGCCTTGGCGAGCAGATAGATCCCTCCCAGCCAGAGAAAGAAGATCAACAGCGCCCCAGGGTCGATGCGAAGGAACACCGAAGAGTTGGGGAGCTGACTGCCCATGATTGCGACGATGAGAACGGCGATGACAAGGGCGGCTTCGAGAACGAGGCTCAGCGTGGCGGCTTTGTAGGTGAGCGAGGCCCGTTTCTTCAGACCGAAGACGTCGAGGACGACCAGGACAACGGTCTGGATCGCGATGCCCCCGAGGATGTTGCCGATGGCGATCCCGAGTTGCTTGGCTAATGCGGCGCTGACGACGATGGCAACTTCTGGCAGGTTCGTGGTGAAGGCCAGGAGTAGAAGGCCTCCCAGGGCCTCTCCGAGGTGAAGGCGATGGCTGAGTACGTCGCTCGTATTGGAGAGCTGGATGCCGGCGAGCCACACGGCCCCCGCGGCAGCGCAGAAGATGACGATCAGGAAGGGGAGGGCGACCGACGAGAACACCCGTCAAGGATGCCGCACGGCTGCCCGGCAGAGCCGGATCGTGGGGTGTTCTCCTTATATATAGGTGTTGCTGCTCGCTGCGCTCAGGCCGCTTTAAGTCGAGCGTGACCCGGCGAGGCCCTCCGCTACTCCAATCAGGAGCACTGCGGCGATCACGGCGACGACGAATCCGATGAAGTTGAGCTCGAAGATGCTGCCCGTGCCGATCAGGTTCGCAACCAGCCCGCCGATGATCGAGCCCGCGAGTCCCAAGAGCAGGGTCATGAGGACGCTGAGATTCTGGCGTCCAGGCTTGATGAGACGGGCCAGGGCTCCGATGATGAGCCCTGCGACGATGAAACCGATCACTTGGAACCTCGCTTTCAGCAGGAGAAAGAAGAGGCACGCTAACCGGTTCAGACACCCCTAGCTCGCATGTCCGTTGCGTGTGTTTTTACGCCGTTGTGTGTGTTTGGGCCCTACTCGATCTGCCGCTTCAATGGGTTAGCGGCTTGATCGACCAGGGGTACGCTGACGCTTCTATCGATGTCCCGTGGCTCTAACGCGGGGGGAGGAGTCGCTTGGTGAAACGTCTTTCACTCTTCATGGTGCCCCTGATGATGACTGTTCTCTTGGGCGGGTTTGCCGCGCCGGCGGGTGCAGCCTCTACAGATGTACTGGTCTCGAACGGCAGCCCTCCGGCTCCCTTCTCGCAGAACAAGCAGAATGAGCCCGCAGTAGCGGTAGACGCGAAGCATCCGAACGTTCTGGCGGCAGGATCCAACGACAATATCGACATGGAGGCCTGCAACGCTGGGTTGGACACCGATTGTCCCTTCACTCCGGGCGTGGGCGCGTCTGGGATCTACTTCTCCTTCGACAGTGGACAGTCCTGGACCCAGCCGACGTACACGGGTTTGACCGCACGTGACTGTCTCGGCCAACCGGGAAACACAGATCCTCCCTGTAGCCCGCACGTTGGTCCGATCGGCACACTGCCGAAGTACAGCGAGAACGGTTTGGTATCGGACGGTGACCCAGCGGTGGCGTTCGGTCCCCGGCCGAAGAACGGGAAGTTCTCGTGGGCAAACGGCTCGAGGCTCTACTACGCCAACCTGACGTCGAACTGCGGGGAGCCGGGGTGCGGCTCCGGTGGAGTGCAGGGTTTCGAGGGCATCGGCGTTTCCCGCACGGACAACGTAACGGCAGCGGCGGCTGGCAGCAACAACGCATGGAAGAAGCCGGTCATCGCGAGCAAACAGAACTCCGCTCTGTTCGCCGACAAAGAGCAGATTTGGGCGGACAACGCCGCGAGCAGCAAGTTCTTCGGCAACACATACGTGTGCTACGCAGGTTTCCGCGGGATCATCGGTACCTCGCAGCCACTCTTCGTAACGACCTCGCGCGACGGTGGCAACACCTGGACCCAGAAGCAGGTCACTTCGGCTGCGAACAACACGAGTAGCCAGCAGGGATTCGGCCGCTCGGGATGCACCATCCGCACTGACAGCCAGGGCGTTGTCTACGTTTATGCCTACAGCTTCGGCGCTTCACTGCCTGGCATTGGCGAGCAGATCTTGGTCAAGTCCTTCGATGGTGGCAGGCATTGGACGCGGCCGCAGCACGTGCAGACTGCAGTTGACACCTGTAACGCCTTCGAGCCTTCGATCGGCCGCTGCGTCGAGGATGGCGTCGGCGGAGCCCGCGACGACCTGAGTCCTTCCCCAAGCGTTGACATTGCCAACGGTGCTCCGAGCGGGAAGGACGCCACGGACCGGCAAGTTCTAACGTGGGTGGATGGCAGAGATGGGCTCAACCATGAGCACGTCATGTTCACGAGTTCAAGCAACGACGCCCGTACCTGGTCGCCACTCCGACAAGTGGAGCAGCCCAACACGAACCATCCGGCGCAACAAGCGATGGACAGGGGCTACTATTCGGCTCCCGCGATTTCGCCGAATGGTACCGACGTCTATCTCGTATACAACGCGTTCACGACGCCGTATCGAGACAACACGACGGCGCCTCGAGGTTTGATCGGCGTCGTGCTTCACGCCAACGTGACGGGAGCCGGCGCTGGAGCGATCGGAACCTTCTCCCAGATCCATAGGGGGGCCGAAGGCGACCCCAGGGGTTCGAGCCAGAACAACCTGGCGGCCGAGTTCCTCGGTGACTATGTATATGCAGCCGCTACGCGCACCTATGGAGTCGCGGTGTGGAACGACACCCGTAACGCAGCTGTTTGCCCGGCTATCAACGCCTACAGGCAAGCACTGCACAACGAAGCTCTGGCAAGCGGCGTGCGGACCGCCGAAGCCGAAGAGCCGCGCGGTGTGCAAGACAGGGAGCAGTTCGGAAGCCAGAAGGATCAGGGCGCGGACGCCACTGCACCTGCTGTGCAGCAAGTGTGTCCCGGAACCTTCGGAAACTCCGACATCTACGGTTTCACGACTAAGTAAGAAGCAATCTTAACGAGAGGGGCGCCCTTAGGGCGCCCCTATTCGTTTTCTGGTCCGATACCTTCGACTGCCAGACGGACGGCCATCACCGAGAATCAAGACTCTCTTTCTAGGTTTTTCTGCTGGTTACTACCGCTTCATGAGAGCGGCAGGTAGTCGTCCGCACCTCGTTGCGACGGTGTTATGGAAACGGGGGAGAATCGGCGTGGCACCCGCAAGCCATGACAACGAGGAGATCTCATGCTGGCCACCGAAAATGTGCGATCGATCAGGCTTGAGGATGTCGAGCCACTGTCCCAAGATGAGGTCCGCTTGATCGACAGTTACTGGCGCGCGGCTAACTACTTATCGGTTGGGCAGATCTACCTGCTCGCGAACCCGCTGCTGCGCGAGCGATTGACGATCGAGCACGTCAAGCCGCGCTTGCTCGGTCACTGGGGGACGACCCCGGGACTCAACTTCATCTACGCGCACATGAACCGCGTCATCAAGCGGCGCGACCTCAATGCGATGTACGTGACCGGGCCGGGCCATGGGGGGCCGGGGATCGTGGCGAACACTTACCTCGAAGGTAGCTACAGCGAGATCTATCCGTCTATCTCGCAAGACGAAGCCGGCATGCTCAAACTCTTCCGGCAGTTCTCTTTTCCTGGCGGGATCCCGAGTCACGCTGCACCGGAGACGCCTGGATCGATCCACGAGGGCGGCGAGCTCGGGTACGCACTGGTCCATGCGTATGGCGCCGCGTTCGACAACCCCGATCTGTTCGTCTGTTGTGTAGTTGGTGACGGCGAGGCGGAAACGGGACCGCTCGCCACGAGCTGGCACTCGAACAAGTTCCTGAACCCGGTGCATGACGGCGCGGTGCTGCCGATCCTGCATCTCAACGGCTACAAGATCGCGGGACCGACGGTGCTGGCTCGCATCTCAAACGAAGAGCTCGCCGATCTCTTCTTCGGCTACGGCTACCTCCCTTACTTCGTCGAAGGCGACGACCCCACGACGATGCACCAGATCATGGCCGCAACGCTCGACGATGTGACCGTACGGATCGCACAGATCCAGCTTGAGGCTCGCAGCGATGGTTTCTCCGAGCGACCTCGCTGGCCGATGATCGTTATGCGGACGCCGAAGGGATGGACGGGGCCGAAGGAAGTCGACGATCTCCCGGTAGAGGGGTCGTTTCGTTCACATCAGGTGCCGCTGTCGAACCTCGCCGATCATCCCAAGCACCTGGCGCAGCTCGAGGAGTGGATGCGCAGCTACCAGCCGGAGGAGCTCTTCGATGATCGCGGCAGCCTGATCACGGAGTTGCAGCGGCTCGCCCCAACCGGGGTGAGGCGGATGGGAGCTAATCCGCACAGCAACGGTGGGGCCCTTCTACGGGATCTTCGACTGCCGAATTTCAAGGATTACGCGGTGGAGGTTGAGGCGCCCGGCGTCAGCACCAGTGAACCCACCCGCGTTCTCGGAACCATGCTTCGAGACGTGATGCGGCTCAATGCAGACACGCGCAACTTCCGGGTGATGGGGCCGGACGAAACGGCATCCAACCGGCTCGGGGCGTTATTCGAGGTGACGGATCGGACGTCGGTGGCGAACATCCTCGATACGGACGAACACGTATCTCCCGATGGGCGCGTGATGGAAGTTCTGAGCGAGCACATGTGCCAGGGATGGCTCGAAGGCTACCTCCTGACCGGCCGCCACGGGTTCTTCTCTTGCTACGAGGCGTTCATCCACATCGTCGACTCGATGTTCAACCAGCACGCAAAGTGGTTGAAGGTCACGAGGGGCATCCCGTGGCGCCAGCCGCTGGCATCGCTCAACTACCTGTTGACGTCGCACGTGTGGCGTCAGGATCACAACGGCTTCTCACATCAGGACCCCGGATTCATCGATCACGTCGTGAACAAGAAGGCTGAGATCGTGCGTGTCTACCTACCGCCGGATGCGAACTGCTTGCTGGAGGTAGCGGACCATTGCTTGAAGAGCCGCCACTACGTCAACGTCATTGTCGCCGGCAAGCAACCGTCGCTTGACTACTTGACGATCGATGAGGCGATCGCGCATTGCGCCAGGGGGATCGGGATCTGGGACTGGGCCAGCAACGACCAGGGGGCCGAACCGCAAGTGGTGATGGCGTGCGCTGGTGACATCCCGACGCTCGAGGCTCTGGCTGCCACGGACATGTTGCGCCGCCATTTCCCTGAGTTGCGGGTGCGGTTCGTCAACGTGGTGGACCTGATGCGGCTGCAGCCGGAGCGCGAGCACCCCCACGGGCTCTCCGACGCCGACTTCGACTCGCTCTTCACCCGGGACAAGCCGGTGATCTTCGCCTACCACGGGTATCCGTGGCTGATCCACCGCCTGACCTATAAGCGGACCAACCATGAGAACATCCACGTTCGCGGCTACAAGGAGGAAGGGACCACGACCACACCCTTCGACATGGCTGTGATGAACCAGCTCGACCGCTTCAACCTGGCGATGGACGTCATCGACCGGGTCACCCGGCTCCAGGCCACCTCGGGATCGGCGCGGGAGACCTTGAAGAACAAGCTGATCGAGCACCGGATCTACGTGCGTGCGCACGGAGAGGACATGCCGGAGGTCCGTGACTGGCAGTGGACGCCCGGCGACGGACCCACCGTCGTCACGGCTGACGCCGCCCGCAACCCTTCCAAGACGGAGACAAACTAGATGGCGATCTTCAAGGGAAAGTCGGAAGAAGAGAAGGCTGCGGAGTTGGCGGCCCAGGAGACCGCCCGCCGCGACGAGGTGGCTCGGGATGCTGCCCGTGAGGAAGAACGGCTCAAGGCTGAGTTTGCAGCATCGCCCGCTGGCCAGGCGCAGGCCGCTAAAGCTGCTGGCCGGAGGTATTTCCAGATCGTCAGAGACGTGTCTACGACGTCGGGGTCGGCCACGTGGGCTGGCAATGTCAGCGCCGGGGGACACACGGATCAGACGGGGCTGATCGAGTCCATCGAGGACCAAGGCTGGGCGCTCCAAGACGCTGGCTACGTCTTTCAGGAGACGGCATCCGACAGCAAGAGCAAGGCGCTGGGGAGTGGAGAAAGGACAGCCATCTCCGGCAAGATCGTGGGAATCTACCTGTTCCGGGCGACGCCGACATCTGTTTGATCGTGAGCGCTTCCTCGGCTTCTCCGTAGCAGAAGCCCCCAGGCGGCTGGGGGTCTCGGAGAGGGGATCTGTGCGCCATCAGGGACTCGAACCCCGAACCCGCTGATTAAGAGT
>JAXDJR010000035.1:0-21847 GCA_034667545.1 Actinomycetota bacterium | reverse complement strand
GACGGTCGCGTAGTAGAGCGAAGCGCCGGGTTTTGCGGCCTGCTCGAACGCGGCCGTCGTCCATCCGGAGATCGCTTTATGGTCGGGGTGTCCCGTCATCCCATCGGGTCCGAAGGTAAGCACCGTGTCCGGCTGCACCTCGTCGAACAGGGCCCCCAGCTTGATCACAGCCTCCTCTTGCGGTATCTGGTCGCACCCCCCGTCCGGATAGTCGAGCCACTCGTGCTCGGTGATCCCCAACGCCGCGAGAGCCGCCCTGAGCTCCTCTTCGCGTACGGCACCGAGAGTCGCAAGGGGCCATCGCTCCTCGTCCTGCGACCCCGCCTCTCCCCGGGTAGCCGTTACACAAACGACGCGGTTGCCCTCATCCACAGCTTGCGCCATCACACCGGCGCACAAGTAGGTCTCGTCATCCGGGTGGGCCCACACACTCAGGATCGTGCCCAGCGCGCTCAAACCGGCACCACCTCCCCCTCGACTCCATCATCATCGATCCACAGCAGACCCATTGAGGGAAACGGCGCTTTGCGTTTCCACGTAGGGCTTCCGGGATTGAACAGCAATAAGCCATCGCTATCTTCGCTGACAGGTTGATGCGAATGTCCGAACACGACCACGCGGGCGTCGGGGAACCTCTTGTGCATCCGGTCGCGCCGGCCCGGGTTAAGCCCCGAATCGTGGATCATCCCGATGGGCACGTCACCGAGCACGAGCTCGGCCTCATCGGTGGCCCCCCAATCGCGCACTTCCAGTCCGTCGCAGTTGCCCATCACTACAGTCACCGGCGCGAGCGCCTTCAGCTCATCGAGGAGAGCCGGATCGGTAACGTCGCCCGCGTGCAGTATGTGATCGGAGCTTTCGAGGTACGGCCATGCCCCCGGGGGCAGCGGTCTAGTCGCCGCCCTGGTATGCGTGTCCCCGATGACTGCGACTTTCATCGCGGCGTTTCATGAGTGAGCCGAAGGGTTCTCACGGGGCGACAGGCTACCCGCAGCCATCCAGGCTACCGCCGGTATCACACCGCCTGTTTGACTATCTGCAGCTTGGTGGCTTCGGCCTGTTCGCCGCAGGCAGGGCACTGCGGGTCTCTGCGTATCTTCACCTCGGCGAACCTCGTCGATTGCGCGTCGAAGGTAAGGAGGCGTCCGACCAGTGGTTCGCCGTAACCCGCTATGAGTTTCAGGGCCTCGTTAGCTTGCAAGGACCCGATGATGCCTGGGAGCACGCCCAGGACCCCAGCCTCACCTCAGGTAGGGGCCAGTTCGGGCGGCGGTGCCTCTGGATACAGACACCGGTAGCACGGACCTTCGTAGGGGATGAAGGTCGAGACCATTCCTTCGAAACGGAATATCGAGCCGTGTACGACCGGCTTGCGCAGCATCACCGCGGTGTCGTTAACGACGTAACGAGTGTCGAAGTTGTCGCACCCGTCGACGATCAGGTCGTAGCGACTCAGCAGCTCCCTTGCGTTCGAGCTGTCGAGCCGGAAAGGATGAACCACAACTTCGACATCAGGGTTCAGCTTCGCGATGGTCTCTTTGGCGGACTCGGCCTTCAAAACCCCAATGCGTTCGGTGTTATGGATGATCTGACGCTGGAGGTTGCTCTCCTCGACCACATCGGAGTCGACGATGCCGATGGTTCCGACACCCGCAGCAGCCAGGTAGAGAAGCGCCGGCGAGCCGAGTCCCCCGGCGCCGATGCAGAGCACCTTGGCGTTGAGGAACTTGAGCTGGCCCGCCTCCCCGACGTCGGGGAGGATCAGGTGGCGCGAATAACGATCCCTCTGAGAGGGATCGAGCATCCGGGGGATATCCACCGGCAAGCCCAGCGACTTCCAGCGTTCGAACCCGCCCACCATGGAGCTGACGTTCTGGTAGCCAAGCTCGAGCAATGTGCGCGCCGCAAAAGCGCTGCGAACCCCGGTAGCGCAATAGAGCACGACCTCGGCGTCCTTGTCGGGCAGCACGTCCTCGACGCGGCTCTCGAAGTGGGCGCGCGAGAGGTAGGCGGCGTGCGGCAGGATGCCCCGGCGCACCTCTTCCTCCTCGCGGACGTCGAGAAGCCGCACGTTGGCGCCGGCATCCAGCCGGGCGGTGACCTCTTCCGGCGTAGTCTCGGCGATCTCCGACCTCACCCGGGAGAAGAGGTCCCTGAAGTTTGTCATCTATACACCTTACGATAAGTGTTAATTGTGGAGGTCGGCTACGGGTGAGCATCGGGCGGCGGTCCCCCAATACGGCTTGGGACCGGCGAGGGCGGTTCTTCCCCTCACGTGCATCTTCCCGCACGATATAGAACGATGAGCTCGCCCCCCGACCCGAAGGCCCGCCCCACCAAACGCGCCAGCCGCACGCGCTCATTCGGCGCCGGGAACCGGGAGAACCATGATGCTTCGGCCTTCTACGGCCGCGCGCTGGCCGGCGCGGAGGTATCCGAAGCCTCCGAGGTAGCCGACGCCCCCGAGGTCGACAGGGTGTGGCGACACTCGGCCGAAAACATGCAGGAGCTGCCTGCAAACTCGGTTGCCCTCATGGTGACTTCACCTCCGTATCACGTCGGCAAGGATTACGACTCGGACATCAGCTTCCCCGATCACCTGGCTCTTCTCGCCAGAGTCTTCGCCGAAACCTTCCGCGTCCTGGAGCCGGGGGGCCGCGCCGTCGTCAACGTAGCCAACCTCGGGCGCAAGCCGTACATCTCGGTGTCCTCGAAGATCGCCGTAATGATGGAAGAGATCGGCTTCCTCATGCGCGGCGAGATCATCTGGCGCAAAGGCAAGGCCGCAAGCGGGTCGACGGCGTGGGGCTCTTGGCTGTCGGCGACCAACCCGGTGTTGCGCGACGTGCACGAGTATTGCCTAGTGTTCAACAAGGGGCGGTTCGACCGGGTGAGGCGGGGCAAGAGCACGATCTCCAAGCAGGAGTTCCTCGATGCGACCCTGTCGGTGTGGGATCTGCAGCCGGAGTCGGCAAGCCGCGTGGGTCATCCCGCGCCTTTCCCCGTGACCCTACCGCGGCGGTTCATCGAGCTCTTCACTTATGAGGACGACCTCGTGCTCGATCCCTTCCTGGGTTCGGGAACGACTGCGATCGCAGCCATCGAAACCGGCCGTCATTACGCGGGGTACGAGACCGATCCCGGGTACGCGGATATGGCAGAGGAGCGGATCGCTCGAGCACTGACGCAGAGATGAGGGCTGTCGTCTACGCCGGACCGGGCCAGGTTCGGGTTGATGAGGTTTCCGAGCCCAAGATCGAAGACCGGAGCGATGCGATAGTTGCGGTCGCTTCCACTGCGATCTGTGGCTCCGACATGCATCTTCTCAGCGGCAAGACCCCGGGAATGAAGCCCGGTGGCGTCATCGGCCATGAGTTCGTCGGAACCATCACCCAGGTTGGGGACGCGGTGAGCGCCTATCGTGTCGGCCAGCGGGTCGTCGGCTCCTTCCTGATCGCGTGCGGCAACTGCCGAGAATGCCGGGCGAGGCGCTTCAACCACTGCAACAACAGGCGCGCACTCGGTCTCGGGCCCGTTGCAGGCGACCTCGCAGGCGCCCAAGCCGAGTACGTACGCGTCCCGCGCGCTGACGTGAACCTGCACGCGTTGGACGACTCCGCTGCAAGCCTTTCCGACGAAGCCGCGCTGTTCGCAGGCGACATCCTCCCCACCGGTTTCTATGCAGCGGCGCTGGCGGACCCCGATCCCGGGGAGACCGCCGCGGTGGTTGGGGCCGGACCTGTAGGTCTGTGCACCGCACTTGCGCTCGGTCTTCGTGATCGGGTCCCGATCATGGTCTTGGATTCCGACCCTCGCCGGGTCGCGTTCGCGCGGGCACTGGGCCTCGACGCCGTCGACGTGTCCGCGCGGGAGGCGGAGAGCGCGGTCGCAGAACGCACCGACGGCGCAATGGCAGACGTGGTCATCGAAGCGGTGGGGGCGCCACAAGCCTTCAGAACCGCGATGCGGTGTGCGCGAAGCGGGGGCAGGGTCGCAGTAGTCGGCGTTTATGGCAGCGAGCGCTACGAGTTGCCGATGGGCATGACCTGGGTTCGGGGACTCGACCTGCGCTTCAGCGGCATGGCCAATGTCCAGGCCCACTGGGACGCGGCGCTCGCCGCAGTGGCGCGAGGAGCACTCGATCCGACGCGTTTGATCACCCATCGACTAGCCCTAGAGGACGCCCAAGAAGGCTACGAGCTATTCGCGTCGCGCGAAGCGATGAAGGTAGTCCTCACTCCGTAGAAGGATGCTTTGCGACAGGGATTCGGTTACGCCGGCTTTTGTGCCTGTGCCTGTCGCTGCTTCTCTGCGATGATCTCCGCCGCACTCTTCGCGCACCCGGGACAGAACTTCGCGCCGGCCGGGACATCGGTTGCACAGAACGGGCAGGGCCCTTCTGCCGGCATCTCCTGATAGCCCTCCTTGACACCTTCTTTGAATTCTCTGCTTGCTTGCCCGAAAGAGCGAGCGAGCTTGGGGAGCCTGGACGCGCCGAACAGCAGCAGCACGATCAGCAGGACCAAAAGGATCTCGGGTGCATCGAAACCGAACACGCATGTCCTCCGTTCCTCATCGCAGGGCCGGTGCTAGCTCGCCCACCAGCTCTACGTCGTCTTCGTCCGCGACCTGGAACGGCAGTGTCCCAACCGAGACGATGACCTCCTCGATCCCCAACTCCTTGAGGACGCCAAGCCGGTCCGTCACCTCGGCAGCCGTTCCCGCGAAATGGTCGTGCCGGAACTGCTCCCAGGATACTGCCGTCTCCGCCGTAAGGGAGCGCAGGACGCCTGAGGGGGTGCGTTCCACGAGGCGCTCGAAGCGGGCTCGCGCGTCGGCCTCGTCCCGGCCCACGAGGACGTAAGCCCCCACGGACCGGCGCAGGGAGGAGCCTTCCCGGCCCGCCGCCGCGCACGCCTCCAGGGCCACGCGCAAGCGGTCACGGTAGGCCTCGGCCGAGCCCAGCCACGACATGTTCCAGCCATCTGCGACCCTGGCCGCGGTCGCGAGGAGACGGTCGCCCTTGCCTCCCACCCAGATCGGGGGCCGGGACTGTCCCTGGGGCCGGCACACGGCCCCCTCGATCTGGTAGTGCTCTCCCGAGAAGTGCAATTCCTCGCCCTCGAGCAATCTGCGGACGATCTCGACAGCTTCGCCGAGACGCTCGATGCGCATGCCGGGCCGGTCGATCTGGATTCCGGCCTTGTCGTACTCGGCCTCGTACCAACCCGCCCCCAGCCCTACGTCGAGCCGGCCCTCAGAAAGCAGATCGACGGTGGCCGCCATCTTGGCCACCAGCGCCGGAGAGCGGAAGTCGTTGCACAGAGCGAGTGAGCCCACTCGCACGCGGGTTGTGACGGCGGCGACGGCCGAAAGCGTGGTCCAGCACTCCAGCGCTCCCTGGAGGGTGGCGGGACCCCCATACCTCCCCCAATCGAGAAAGAGGTGGTCCGAGACCCACACGGAATCGAAACCGGCCGCCTCCGCGGTTTGAGCGATCCTCTTCACGCTCTCCCAGCTGGCCGCGTTGCCCGCCAGGGAGGTGTCGTAGTGGGGCAGGCCAAGACCGAGACGCACGCAGGTGAGTGTAGGTCGGGGGCCGGTGGAGAGCCGCGCCGATAAGACGCTTTCTGACGCCCGCCGAGGGCGTGGGGCGGGCCGACCGGAGGGGCGCGTCGGGTGGGGCGCTCGGACGACTAGAATCGGCCTCGATGAAGGTCTCGGACATCATGACCTCTGCCGCCATCCACGATTCTCCTGACGACACCCTCGCGGCCGCCGCCCACATGATGTGGCAACAGCAGACAGGGTCCCTCCTGGTCATGGAGGGTGACGCCCTCACCGGCATCGTGACCGAACGAGACCTGTTGCGCATCGTTGCCGAAGGTCACGATCCCAAGGGCACCAGCCTGCGCGAAGTGATGACCAAAGACCCGGTGACGATCTCGCCCGAGACCAAGCTGAGCGATGCCGCCAGCGTCATGTTCAATCACTGGTTCAGGCATCTGCCGGTCGTCGATGACGACGGTCAGGTGTGCGGGATCATCTCCCTGCGCGACCTCCTCACGCTGCTTGCGGAAGGAATGGAAGAGCCGCAGACCCTCGAGCCGCTCACGGGTCACAAGCTAGCCCGCGATGTTCGCATCGAAAGAGTAGAAGCGGGCGACCTCGACTGATTTCTGCGAGCTCAGCTAACTCTGTGCTCACTTACCGACTACGGAATCACGAGGACCTCTCCAGCAGCCGCCCTGATAACCTCACGCGATGTTTCGGGGCCTGATCCCCAGACACCGTGCTCGGAGGACTGGGCATACCGACGGGCGGTTAGAGGTCGTACGCGCCCGTTCCTTCCGAAAGCTCACCGACGAGAGGCCTGGGCCTCGTGGCTGATCTTCTCCTGTGCCCGGGCTGCTCGGCAGAGAACCAGGCTGACTCGGCTTTCTGCAGCAGCTGCGGCGCTGCGCTTGACCCCCACGCGACCCGTCGCGAAGAGCGGAAACTTGTCTCGGTACTCTTTGTCGATCTCGTCGGCTTCACTTCGCGCTCTGAACTCGCGGATCCCGAAGACGTGCGGGATGCCCTCAGCCTCTATTACGCCGATGCCAAGAGACGGATCGAGCAATACGGAGGCACGCTGGAGAAGTTCGCCGGTGACGCCGTTATGGCCGTATTCGGCGCCCCCGTCGCGCACAGTGACGATGCCGAACGCGCAGTTCGGGCGGGGTTGGCCGTACTCGAGGGCCTTGACGAACTCAACCGTGGCCACGGTCTGGACCTGCTGGCCCGTGCGGCCGTCAATACCGGCGACGCTGTTGTCGTTGTCGGCAGCGGACCCGAGGAAGCTCTGGCGATCGGTGATGTGGTCAACACCGCATCCAGACTGCAAACGAGCGCGCCACCTGGACGCTTGATCGTGGGGCAGGAGACACACGGGGCGACGCGACATGCGATCAATTACGAGTTTCTGGAGCCCATCCAAGCCAAGGGGAAAACCAAGCCCGTCGCCGTCTGGCTCGCGCTAGAGCCGATCGTTGGACCTGCTGAGCGGCGGATCGGAGAGAGCCCCTTCGTCGGCCGAGAGCGCGAGCTGGAGCTCCTCAGCTCGCTTTGGGCCAGGACGGTTGCGGAACGCTACCCGCACCTGGTGACGATGTTCGGCCCCCCCGGAATAGGCAAGTCTCGACTTTGCCTGGAGGTAACTGCGTTCGTGGAAGCAGACGAAGGACAGGTTCTGCACGGCCGATGCCTGCCCTACGGAGCGCAAACCGGGTACCAGGTCTTCCCTCAGATCGTGCGGGCCGCGAGCGGCATATTCGACTCGGATTCTCGGGAGGTCGCCCGTGACAAGTTGCGACGCGCCGTCGATCAAACGTTGCCTGCGGCTGAAGCCGCGGACACATGCCGCTACCTCGCACTCCTCGTCGGGCTCGACGCCGGAGAAGGAGTTGACGAGCCCGGGCTGCTCTTTTTTGCAGCGCGCCGTTTTGTTGAGTGCACGGCCCTGGCGCGACCAACGCTCCTTATCTTCGAGGATATCCACTGGGCAAAGACCAGCGAGCTCGACCTCCTCGAATATCTCGCAACTTACGTTCGCGACGCCCCGGTCATGTTCGTTGCTCCGGCCCGGCCCGAACTGCTGGACACGCGTTCCTCGTGGGGAAGCGGTCTCATTGCCCAGACGACGATTTCGCTCCATCCACTCGCAACCTCCGAGTCAGCCGTCCTAGCGTCGCACCTGGTGGACTCAGTAGGCGAGGATCGGATCGATGTGAGCCGTCTCGTCCAGGTTGCCGAGGGCAATCCGCTCTTCCTCGAGGAACTCGCTGCCTCGATCGCAAGTCTCGGAGGCGACACTCTTCCCGTAACCGTGAGAGAAGCGATCGCGTCGCGCATCGATGCAATGCCGTCTGATTCCCGTGCAATCCTGCTGTCAGCCGCCGTGATCGGGAAGACCTTTTGGCGGAACGTTCTCCACGCGGTCGGCGACTTTGGAGATCTCGACCGAGCCTTGTCCGTCCTGGAGGCCCGCGACCTCGTGCGTCGGGAGGGGAGGAGTCAGCTCGTAGGGGACGCCGAGTTCACCTTCAAGCACATACTGATCCGTGAGGTCGCATACGCGACGGTGCCACGAGCACGTCGGCGGAAGGCCCATGCAGCCGTCGCACGGTACATCGAAGAGACGATCGAAAGCTCGAACGAGACCCTCGCCCCCCTCCTCGCACATCACTGGCGAGAGGCGGGGGAAGGGTCGCGTGCCATTCCCTATCTGCTCGCCTCGGCGGAGGCAGCCTTTCGAGGATGGGCGCAGGATGCGGTCGTCGACCTCTACTCGACCGCGATCGAGCAGGCGGAGGACGAGGAGGTTCGCCGCGAGATCCGGCTCCAACGCTCGCTGGCACTAGTGAGACTCCGCGACTACGAGAGTGCGATCCAGGAGCTGAGCGAACTCCTGCCGGGGCTGAAAGGTGCCAAGAAGCTCGAGGCGTTGATCGCTCGCGGCCAGGCGACCCTGTGGTCCGAGCGCCACGTCGAAACGATCGACACTGCGGAACAAGCAGTGGCGCTCGCGACCGAACTCAGAGACGAGGAGGGGATGCCGGCGGCGCTCGCTCTCGAAAGTCAGGCCTATGCGATGCGGGGAGACGCGGGCGATCTCGATCGCGCCCTCGAGCTTGGCGAGCGCGCGCTGGCAGATTGGGTGCCCGGAGCGAAAGCCTATGACCGCGCCGAGCATCTGCACCTGCATGCCGACGTCACGTACTGGACGGGTCACTACGAGCGCTGCGTTGAACTGGCGCAGGAGGCGCGCGCGCTTGCTACAGACGTTCACAGCGCCGAGGCACTCCTCCGGGGGGGCGGTACGGAGGCGCTGGCCTTGGCCGCCCTCGGGCACCACGAAGACGCGATACGGATATGGGACGAGCTGTTCGTGATCGCCCGAGAGATGGGACGGAACGAGCGAGTCCTCCTCAACTACTCGGCCCTTGCCTTCCGCGAGTTGCTCGACGTCGATGAGGCGCGCCGCCGGAGCGAAACGGCGCTCCAGTTATCTGAGGGTGAGAGCTTCAGCATGCCAAGGCGGTTCGCTCGGTCTGATCTGCTCTTCACCGATCTGCTCTCTGGCGATGTCGAGGGCGCCCAGAGGATCTGGCCGGAGCTATGGGCCGATGCCGAGATCGCCACAGGCTGGACAAGGTGGCTGATCTACGGGCGATTGACCGCCGCTCGCGCAGAGATCGCACTCCGAGCGGAGAGCCCGGAGTCAGCGATCGAATGGGCGCAGCGATCGATAGACCTCGCGCGTCGCACGCGGCGGCGCAAATACGAAGCACATTCGCTCTCCAATCTGGGGGAAGCTTTCGCCCGCCTAGGTCGCCGTGACGAGGCCATGCGGGCGTTCGATGCCGGAGTGGCCATAGCTGACGAGCTGATCGGGGCACCCGGGCGCTGGGACGCGCGTGCCGCACGGGGCCGGGGGGCATACGCGCTCGGAGACGACACTGGAGCTACGACTGCCTATGCGGAGGCGACCGGACTCGTGGAAGCGTTTGCCTCCGCGCTCGCCCCGGAACGAGCAACGAGATTCCTTCACGCGCCGGCCATCGCCGAGATCCTCTCGCTCGGTGGCCATACCGTCAGCGACCGCTGACCGCGCGGTTTTCGTTTGGCCGGGGCATCGAGCATCAGGCGAGTTTGTGGCGCTCCAGTAGGCGGCGGGCTATCACCGTTTTCTGTATCTCCGAGGTGCCTTCTCCTATGAGCAGGAAGGGGGCATCGCGGTAGAGGCGTTCGATGGTGAACTCTTTCGAATAGCCGTAGCCTCCGTGGACGCGCAGCGACTTGAGGACTATCTCGTTGCAGGCCTCGGAGGCAAAGAGCTTGGCCATGCCGGCTTCGAGGTCGGAGCGCTCACCGGCGGACTTCTTCTCCGCCGCCGAGAGCAGCATGAGCCGTGCAGCTTCGAGTGTGGTGCCCATCTCGGCGAGGTGGATCTGGATCGCCTGGTGCTCTGCGATCGGCTTGCCGAAAGCCCTGCGTTGTTGCGCGTAGCGGATCGCCTCTTCGAAAGCGCGAGTGGCAACTCCTACCGCCCGGGCCGCCACGTTCACGCGCCCGATCTCGATCCCGTCGAGCACCTGGCGGAAACCTTGCCCTTCCTCGCCGCCCAATAGCGCGGTGGCCGGGAGGCGGAACCCGGAGAAGTTCATCTCCGTGGTCTCGACGCCCTTGTAGCCCATCTTCTCGATGTTCTTGCCCACGTCGAGGCCGGGGGCCGGTTGGGGGTTGCCAGCCTCCTTCTCAACTATCAGCATGCTCATGCCCTTGTGCGGCGGCTCCGCGGTCGGGTCGGTTTTGACCAGCGTCATCACCATCCCGGCCCGCAACCCGTTCGTGAGCCACATCTTCTGACCATCGACCACGTATTCGTCACCATCACGCACTGCCTTGGTGCGGATCGCCTGCACGTCGGATCCTGCTTCGGGCTCACTCATCGCGAGGGCCGCGCGCACTTCCCCGGTTGCCATCTTCGGGAGGAGCCGTTGCTTCTGTTCTTCGGTCCCGAACTTGTTGATCAGATAGCAGCCCATGAAGTGAGTGTTCAAGATCCCGGACAAGCTCATCCATCCACGAGCCAGCTCGACAACTGCCAGCGCATAGGTGGTCAGCGATTCGCCTACGCCCCCATACTCCTCAGACACCGTCAGACCGAAGAGACCTAGCTCTTTCATCTGCTCGACGATCCTGTCGGGGAACTCATCACGGTGCTCCATCTCGTTAGCGACCGGAATGACCTCGTTCTCCACGAAGTCCCTAACGGTTTCGATGATCGCCTTCTGCACATCGGAGAGTTCGGGCATCAGGCCTTGCTCCATCCCGCCTCGAAGTCTTCGAGTTTGCGCGCTCGCTGCATGCCCGCCGCCCGACCGCGCTCGGCGAACTGCACGGCCATCTTGCGCGACGCCTCATCGATCATCTCGGTGCCGAACATCACGGCCCCCCGGCGATCGACATCGGTTGCATGCTTGTATGCGTCGAGCATCGCCTCAGCCTTGTCGAATTCCTCCTGCGTGGGGGTGAAGACCTCGTTCAAGACATCCACCTGGCCCGGATGCAGCGCCCACTTGCCGTCATAGCCAAGCGCCCGAGCACGCATCGCCATCTCTCGGAACCCGTCGAGGTCCTTGATCAGCAGGTAGGGACCGTCGATCGCCTGGAGCGAAGCATCGCGAGCCGCCACCAGGATGGTCTCGAGCACCCAGTGCCAGTGATCTCCCGGATATCCGGGCATCGGAAGGCCCGCAGTGACGGTTGGAAGGCCGAGCGACGCGCTCATGTCGGCCGGCCCAAAGATCAGGGTCTCAAGGCGATCCGAAGCGTGTGCGATCTCATGGATGTTCTTCAATCCGGTCGCAGTTTCGATCTGCGCTTCGATCCCGATCCTCTTGTCGAGGGATAGGTTCGTCTCGATCATGCGCAGCATGTGGTCCACGAAATGGACCTCGTGCGCATGCTGAACCTTCGGGATCATGATGCAGTCGAGGGCCGGGGCACCGTTCTCGACGATGGTCTTGAGGTCATCGGCCGCCCACTGCGTGTCGATTGAGTTGATCCGCACCACTACCGTCTTGTCGCCCCAGTCATTGTTCTTTAGGGCGTCGATGATGTTGCCGCGCGCTTCTTCCTTCGCCAGCGGCGCGACGGAGTCTTCGAGATCCATGAAAACTTCGTCGGCGGCAAGAGCGGGGGCCTTCGACAACATCTTTGGACTCGACCCAGGCACGGACAGGCACGACCGGCGCGGCCGGGTAGCGGTCATTGCTCGTCCTGACAGGTTTCGCACGCCCGGCTGGCGGTCATCGTCCCCTGCGTCGCGGTCATTCGACGTAACCGAGGCCCCGAAGCCGCTCTTCGATCTCGCCCGCTTCGTCGGAGGTCAGTCCCGTGTCGTCGGGCTCATCAGAAACCGATAGTGCAGCAGCCTGAACGTCGAGTCTCGCCCCGGCTCCGGCGATGGACTCGAGCGGAACTCCGTCACGGGGGACAGCACTCGGAACGCCTAGGGCTGCCATCGCAGTCGGGCCGAGGTCGATCAGACGCGCGGTCTCTTTCAGGGGGCCGGGGACCACGCCGGCGCCGGTTGCGACGAGGACACCCTCGAGGCGGTGATCACCGGACATCCAGTCGGCGGCTTCAACCATCGTTTTGGCATGGGTCAAGGAGTAGAGCGGCGCCGGGACCAGCAAGAGGTCGGGGGCCGTGTCGAGGAAAGCTCCGGAGAGGACTTCTTCCTTCCTGTAGATCTTGCCGATCGGACAGGTCCCCGTTTCTAAGTCACGGAACTCCTCGAGGGCCTGGGCTAATTCCGTTCTGACCTTCTCGTAGTCGGCTCGAGCCACGGTGCCCTCGGGCTCCCGGCCCTTGAGGTTGACAGACACCCCCTCGCCGGTGGACACCACGCTCGTGTAGGCGCGGGTCTTGCCCCAGTCGATGGGTGAGGCAGGGATCGAGATACGTCCGTGAAGTTTCAGCAGATCGTAGACACGCCGCGCCATATTGCGTCCCGGCCCCCAGCGGATCAAGTTGTACGCGAACGAACCGCGGCCGAACTCGAGCCAGCCCAGATGATGCAGGATCTTGTCCATCGTGCACGCCCGCGTGCATGGCTGGTGCCCGTGATCCGACATGAACATGATCAGGTCATCATCGGAGGTGCGCTCGAGGAGCCGCCCCAGCCCCTCGTCGAGCTGTTGGTAAAGCGCCCGAGTCTGTTTGGCGACGGCGGAATCCTTGAGCTCGGCATACTGCGGATGATCCGGTGAGAGGTACTGCATCAAGCAGTGTTGAACCCTGTCGGTAGACACGTACACGAGGACGCCGAGATCCCAGTCAGTCGTGTCGAGCAGATACTCGAACGTTCTCTGCCTCTTGGAAGTGATCGCAGAAGCTTCTTCCAGGAAGGCCTCGGGGCGGCGCCGGAACGTCGTCCAGCTCATCCCGTTGATCGGAAAAGGGGCGTGTTGGTCGAGCTCGCTTTGGAGATCGAGGGGATAGGTGTAAGAACGGCTCGCCGGGAGCACCCCGCCCGCGATGACCTTCCCCTTTATCTCTGGGGTGGGGAAGGTGAGCGGGATATTCAGGGCAAGAGAGGTCTTTCCCGCGGCCGTGAAGTCATCGAAAATGCTTCGGGCCTTGATCGATCGGTAGGTGACAGGGAGGCGCCGGGACACGCCCGGCTTGTGCTCCAGGATGTCGAAGACGCCGTGACCGGCCGGGTTCAGAGCCGTCATGAAAGAGGGCCAGGCACACCAGGAGTGAGATGGAACCGTCGAGAGACAGTCGCCAAAAGCCCCGCGTTCCATCATCCCTGCCAGGTTCGGAAGCTCGCCGGCATCCAGCATGGGACGCAGCACCTTCCAATCGGCACCATCCCATCCGATGATCAAAGCTCTCTGTGGCATCGCGCGGCAGGCTACTACTCTGGTGATTCCGTCCTGGCCTGGGCAAGACGATGCGCCCTCAGCGCAAGTTGCAAACGCAACTTATCCTCGGGGTCACGTAACGACCAGCTCGTCAAGCGTTCGATCTGCTTGAGGCGGTAAGTCACCGTGTGGGGGTGCGCGAACAACCGTTGGCCCGCCAGCTTCACGCTGGTATCGCACTCGAAATAAGCATCCATCGTTTTGACTAGTTCTCCGCGACGGCGCTCGTCGTAGGCGATCAGAGGGCCGAGCGTCTCTTCGATGAAACGATCGACCAACGCTGGCTCGGTGCGCAGGAAGTGGTACAGCAGCAGGTCGTCGAAGTAGTAGACCGGCCCGGGCAGGCCGAGGCCGAGGCCGATCTCGAGCGCCTCGCGTGCCTCTAGATATGCCCGCCGGATCCCTTCGAGACCGAGGGCCGGGCCGCCCATCCCGAAGCGCCAGCCATCCCCCAGCTCGCCTACGAGCTTCTCGGGCACGGTCGAAGGATCGATCGCGGGATCTGCGGGGACGAGCGCCACGGTTTGTTCGGCTCGTTGAAGCACGATCGCGTCGGCCCCCGCTTGCGGGAGAACGTTCGCAGCAGCGCTCGCTATCGCGGCTTCCTTCATCGTCTCCCCGACCGGACCCATTCCCAACAGCGCGATGTAGCTCAAGGAAAGGTCGTAGCCGAACGTGTGCGCTCGCCGAAGGATGTCCTCTGGGGCCGCCTCGGTGCCGTAAAGGACATCTGCGAGGAACTCGCGGCGGGCCCCTTCTTGCTCACGCACGATGGCTCGTTGGGCACGCGCGTAGGCCTCTGCCACCGCGGTCGAGATAACGTCGGTATAGCGCAGGGTGGACTGGGCTAGTTCGATCGTCGCCTCGAGCGCGTCGCCCGAGAACCCGCGGCACTCTTCGGCAAGCGCGTCCCAGCAGACTCTGGTGACGGTTCGATAGGCGTGGAGAACGTCGTCCAAGGGGATGCCCGCCTCGGCGCGGCGAGCACCAACCCTCTCGATCGCCTCGAGCTCATCCCGCCGGACGTCTCTGCCCTGACTCAGGACCTGGGACAGGTTCGCCACGTTCTCGCGCACCGACTCACGGACGTCTTCCATGAGTGGTTCGCCCGCACGGTTATAGGAAGGGATGTTGTCGTTGATCGCCGTCGTGCAGCGGTCCACCACGTCGTCAAGCTGACCAAGGAATCGTTCGATGATCGTTCGTACTGCTGTCACAGGAGTCATCTAGCCCGTCCTTACGATCGTCAGCACGCGTCCGAGGGCTTCACGTGCAAGTTCGACCACTTCATCGGATGATTCCGAGACTTCGACGTTGTCCGCAGGGTCGAGGGCTGCAACGAGGGCCGCTTCGGGCATCTCCTGCACGACAACATTCGAAGGCAGGTGGACTGCAACTTGTAGGTCGCCGGCAACCGGGCGGCTCGCCACCGACGAGCTCCATGCCCCAAGGAAGAGGTATTGGCGGCCAGCACCGGCACTCTCCTCAACGAGCCCGCCAACGTGCATCTCACTCAGTATCGAGAAACCCTCCCTCTTCAAAGCAAGGCGCGTCCGCACTATCGCTTCGTCGTACCCCTCCGGTACCTCCACGCTGTACCCAAACTCGCTCTGGTTCACTTGGCCTACGGTAACGCGTATGCCGTACCTAGCAATCCCCAACGTCTCCGAGGGACGGGACCAGGGGAGGATCGACAGGATGATCGGAGCCCTTCGCGCTGAGGGTGCAGCGCTATTGGACGTCCATTCCGATCCCGTGCACCACCGGAGCGTATTCACCCTTTCTGCGCCGGCAGACCGCTTGTGCAGGGCCCTTACGAGGCTGGCCGGCATCGCGCTGGAGATAAGACTCGATCTGCACGAGGGTGTACATCCGCGCCTCGGAGCTCTCGATGTATGTCCCCTCGTTCCTCATGAGGGGACGATGAGAGGCGCGGTCAAGCTCGCGCACGGCGTGGGCGAGTCGATCCACGATCGCACGGGTCTACCCATCTTTTTCTACGGCGAGGCGGCTCTTCGCGCTGAGACGCGCGACCTACCGGACATCCGCCGGGGTGGACTCGCAAATTTAATAGGCGGCGGCAAAGGCGTCTTGGTCCCTGATCTCGGGACGCGCATAAGCGCCGAAACGGGAGTTGTCTGCGTGGGGGCCCGGGGGCCGCTCATCGCATTCAACGTGAACATCAGATCCGATCTGTCAGTCGCCCGATCGATCGCGGCGACGATCAGAGAGTCCGGAGGAGGGTTGCCCGGCGTGCGGGCACTCACGTTCCCCATGCGGCAGGGCATATGTCAGATATCGATGAACCTGACCCAGCCCGAGCTCGCAGGTATCGATCTCGCCTTCGACACGATCGCCGCCGCGGCAGATGGTGCGGCACAGGTATTGGACTGCGAGGTTGTTGGTTTGGTGCCGGCACGTTTCCTTCCGGATCCGGAAAAGCAAGCGGCCCGGCTGCTGAAACAGCCGGGCCTTTGCTTGGAAGCGAAGTTGCGATCTAGCTCGAGCTAGTCGTCGACTTGCGCCGGGTCGTCCTGCGCCGTGTCGACTTACGCGCGGGGCTTCTGCCCGCCGTGGACTTACGTGCCGGGCTCTTACGGGCCGTAGCTCTTCCACCCTTACGACCGGCAGCCTTACGTGCCGTCGACTTCCGGCCTGTGGTCTTCCGTGCGGTGGTCTTGCGGCCGGTGGTCTTACGAGCCGTAGCTCTTCCACCCTTGCGACCGGCAGCCTTACGTGCTGCGGTTTTGCGCGCGGTGGCCCTTCCGCCCTTGCGCCCAGCGGCCTTGCGTGCTGTGGACTTACGGCCCGTCGTCTTGCGAGCCGTCGTCTTGCGACCCGTGGTCTTGCGACCCGTGGTCTTGCGACCCGTGGTCTTACGACCCGTGGTCTTACGACCCGTGGTCTTACGAGCTGCGGCCCTTCCGCCCTTGCGTGCGGCGGCCTTACGAGCAGTCGTCTTGCGGGCAGATGCCCGTCCACCCTTGCGTGCGGCGGCCTTACGAGCAGTCGTCTTGCGGGCAGTTGCGCGTCCACCCTTGCGTGCGGCGGCCTTACGAGCGGTCGTCTTACGCGTACCGGTGGACTTGCGCGTGCCGGTCGACTTGCGCGCCGTGCTCTTGCGCGTGCCTGTCGACTTGCTAGCACCGGTTGAACGAGTCGTGGACCGCTTGCGTCCCGTCGTCTTCTTTACCGCCAAATCACACACCTCCATTCATGCGATCGACGAGAAATCTTCCCGTCTTTCCCCTGTTCCAAGCTGAATGCGCGTGGAACAAATGCACATTCACGTTTATTTAGGCACGATTTGTGCGCTGTGTGCAAGCACCTTTCTAAAAAGAGTGTCGGTGCCTATCTGCCCTTGAGCGTCAAGACGCGCGGTCGACGCCGGCGACGCGAGGGTGTTATGACCGTCACGATGCAGCTTTCAAACGCCGCAGGTTACGTTCGCGACGAAGCTTTCGTCGCTCGCGTTCAGACGTTCCACCCCAGATACCGAACTGCTCTTTGTTATTGAGCGCGTATTCGAGACACTTCGTTCGCACCTCGCACTTCGAGCAGACTGCGCGCGCCAACTTCGAAGAACCGCCGCGTTCGGGAAAGAAGATCTCTGGATCGGCCTCGTGGCAGCGCGCATTGGTTTGCCACTCGACGGGCTGCAACAGCTTGGTCGTAATCCTTTGCATCTCCCCGGCCTTTCCTCGACGCGACAGTCGCAAGCCGTCGCGTGGCGAATCACATTGTTGTAATTCTAAGCTTGTGATTCGCCACCTGACAAGAGGGAAAACGCCGCAGTGGTTTGGAGGTGCTTGACTCAGTCGACGAGCGATAGAAGCCCGGCCACCAACTCGCCCGTCTCCACGGGCTTGGTCAGATGCCCGGCAGCTCCGAAAGCACGTGCAAGCCAGGCGTCTTGTTCTCGTTCCAACAAGATGAGGACGGGAACCGAGGCGAGCGCAGGATGCTGTTGCATCTCCTTCAACAAGCTGATTCCGCCCGAGCTGCCGGTCTGCAGGTCTACGACGACCGCCGAGGGAACCGTTTCCCGCATCGATCGAACCGCGTCTCGAGCATCAACGGTTTCGACGACATCGACTTGTTGAGGAAATCCGTAGCTCAGCTCTTCTCGCAGCCGATGGTCGTCCGTGACCGCAACGATCCGTATGTGTTTCGGGCTGGTAGCTGGATCCGCCACGCGCTCAGACTTGGACGCTAGGAGTGTTTCCTTCACCCGAACGAACTTGTTCCTCCAGCACCTTCAACAGTCCCTCGAAATCGATCCGGAAGCCAGTCTGCAGCGCTTGCAGCCTGTTCACAGCAGCAACGAAATGGGCCGCCGCGGCCTCAGCTTCCTCAACCGTCTCTGGAAGCAGCGTCGTGTAGTGACGTGCGAAATGGGCGCCGCAGAACGGGCACCGCCCCGGAGCCTCTGACTCGAGGCCGATCTGAGACAGGAGGAATGTCCTTCCACACGTGTTGCATGTCCCTTCGATCTTCATTCCGCTCCTTCGCTCGCAACTCTGCGTCGGGATGATAAGCGAGGCCCGGCCAAGGTCAGCAGAAACGCCACTCCGAATGAGGGAATGGAAGCTGCCAACCAGGGCAGCCGCACCGAAAGCGGTGTCCCCACAACCGCCTGAACAGCCCTGGTCCAATACGCAGGGCCCGTTGGGATCACCCAGTGGTACACAAAGAAACCGGCGATCCACGGCACGAACGCGATCATCCGGACGCCGCCCCTGAACCAGTAGGGGCCCGCCGTCGCATACAGGTGCTCGACATCGATCGTCCTCTTCCTGATAACGAAGTGATCGGCAATCAGGATGCCGAAGAGCGGGACGAAGATCGATCCCAATAGAAAAAGGAAACTCTCGAACCGGTCCATCGTCAGCCAGGCAGCGAGCCCGGTTCCAAGCGCGGCGATGCCGATGGCGAAGGCGCTCTGAGGTAGCTCGGGAAAGATGTTCTTGAGTGACACAGCCGAGGAATAGATGTCGGCGAACGCCTCGTCCGTCTCCCCCACCAACAATCCAACGAGGAAGAGCAGCCCTGCGACCGAGCCGCCGGCCACTGCAAGGATGCCCGATGCGATGCCCGCAGGGCTCGGGTTGGCTCCCTGCGTCAACACCAACGCGGCCCCCAGCGCGTACAACCACACATTGGCGATCAGATAACCGATACCAGTTCCCAGGAACGCTGCCCGCCCCCCGCGCGCGAACCGGTTGTAGTCGGCGACCAGTGGCAGCCACGAGACCGGCATCGCGATCACCAGATCGAGTGCGGGACCGAAGGTTGGAAATCCGCCGTGTCCCCGGGCACCGAGAACGGCGCCGAGGTCTCCGCTCGTCAGAACGAGAGCCGAGATCGCCACACAGATCCCGACGACCACCCACACTCCGAACCGCTCGAGCCACACACGGGTCACGCCGAGCGGACCCCACAGCGCCAACCCCGCGCACAGCACTGCGGCGATAGCGAGCCACAACCATCGCGCCGAGAAACCGAAGACCTTCTGGGTGACGAGATCGGCTACGAAGGACATCGCCCACAGCTCGACGGCGGTCCATCCGAGCAGTTGAAGCGCGTTCAGCAGGCTGGGCAGCCACGAACCGCGCAGGCCGAGCACGGGACGGAACAGCACCATCGTGGGGATGCCGTGATCGGCGCCCGCTACACCGGCGACAGCCAACACCCCGACTCCGATAGCCGAACCGAGGAGGATGGCCGCCATCGCCGCGGGAAAACCAAGTCCCGGTACGAGCAGGGCTCCTGTGACGAGAACGAGCAATCCGATGCCGAAGTCACCCCACAGAACTGCCAGATCGAACGCCGACAGGATGCGATCCTGCGGCGGCACAGGCTCGATCCCCCAATCAGGGACCGACGCCAAGCGATCGAGGACGGTGCTCATCTACGTCGCGACTCCCTTCGCAGGTCCTAACCTGATCAGGTGGTGGGGTCGCCCAAAAGCCTCTCAGCTCGCCATGCGGCGAGCTCCCCCGCGCTGCAGGCTCATCTTAGAGCGACTGCGACCTCAGACTTCACTTGATCCACTGCCTGCTTGATGTTCGTCAGCATCCGCTTGGCCTCATCCACCGTACGCGTCTTAAGACCACAATCCGGATCCACGAACATCCGGTCTGCGGGAATGTACTCGAGAGAACGCCGGATGCCGTCGGCGATCTCCTCGACGGGCTCGATGGTGTGTGAATGCACGTCGACCACACCGAGGCCGATGTACTTGGTGAAAGGCGTCGAGTTGAAGGTCTCGAGCAGCGAGTATTCGGAGTTCGCGAACTCCAGGTCGATCTGATCGACCGGGATATCCAGCATCCTTGGGTAGGCCTGATGGAAGTCGCCGTAACAGATGTGTGTGATCGTATGCACGCTGAGGGGCTCGGTGACGATCCCCATGGCTTCGATCACGAGATCGAGCTCGTCCATCCGGGTGGAGGCGGCCGGTTCGTCGATCTGGATGTACTTGGCGCCGGCGCGTTCGAGATCAAGTGCCTCATCCCGGATCGCCCGAGCCAGATCCAGAACGAAGTCACGCCGGTTGTCGTAGTGCTCGTTGAACGACCAGTCGCAGATCGTGTAAGGGCCGGTGAGCATGCCCTTGACAGGCCTGTCGGTGAGGGCCTGCGCGAATTGCCACCACTCAACCGTCAGGGGGTGGTCCCTTCCAACCGGGCCGGTCGCGATGGGCTTTCGGTAATAACGATTGCCGTACGAGCGAACGAGCCCCCCGATCTCCAGACCCGGCATCTCTTCCGCGAAGAATGCCACCATGTCGCCGCGATATTGCTCGCCATCGACGAGGAGATCGGTGTCGATCGAATTCTGGAACTCGATCCACTCCCTAGTCGCCTGCCTCTCGAGATCTCTCAGCTCTTTCAGCTCGATCTCGCCGCGTGCCCTCTTCGAACGCGCCGCCAGGATGTAAGGCGGCTTGGGGAGGCTTCCCACCGATGTGGTCCACAGGCCAATACCTGGAAGGTCTATTTCGCTCATCACTTCCCCACTCTCTGCGCGACTTCACCGAGCCGCTCCAACTTAGCCCTCGCTTTCTCTCGCGGGAGGAATTCAAGTCCTGCCGAGGGGCTGAGTCGCAGATCGTCATCGTCGATAGCCGTCTCGATCGCATCGATCATCGCGGCGAGCCCCTCCACGGATTCAAGTCTCGTATTGCGGGCATCGACGATCCCTGCCTGGAGCTTCGTTCCACTGGGGGCCCCCTTGATCAGCTCGAGGTTCGCGGGGCCCGAGACGAGGTCCACACCGACCACGTCTCCCGGTAGGTCGAATAACTCCCGACCCAGCCCGAGCGCATCTCCGAAATAGGTGGCGATGGTGACCTCCGCCGAGCCGATCTCGGCAACGACCAGCCCAAGGGCACGCTGCGCGAGTGGGAGGTCGTTCGGGGCCTGGAGCAAAGCGGGCTCATCGATCTGGATGTGGCGCGCTCCGGCCGCCACTAGCTCGAATGCCTCCTGCGCGAGCACCTGGGCTACTGCCATCACGAACTGGCTGTGATCTCTATAGTGCTCGTCGACGGACAAGCGTGCAAAGGTCACCGGCCCCGGAACGATGGCCTTGACAGGACGTGTTGCCACAGAGCTGGCGAAACGGAACGCATCGACTGATGACGGCCCCCTCCACTCAACCGGCGCAACACACACGGGACGGCGGTAGTAAGTGTTGTTATCAAACCAGCGGAGGAGCCCGCCGACCTCGATACCCGCCCATGTTTCTGCGAACGGCCGCAGAAGGTCTGGCCATCCCGCATGGCCGTCGGTGACGATGTCTATGCCTGCCGCTTCCTGCTCGGCGATCATCTGCGCGGTGAGCTCCTCCACAGCCGTGACAACATCGGCGTGCGTCGCTTCGCCTCGGTCGAGCGAGTGGAGAGTCTTTCTGAGGAGAAAGGGCTGACCTTCGTCCGGCGGTTTGGGGTAAGAGCCGACGACTGTTGTTTGGATCGTCGCACTCCTCTCGGAAAGAAAGAAAGCCCTGCCGGTGCAGGGCCCCGGATTCGAGTGACGAACTATAAGTCCACGCGCTCGCGACCGGGGTCCCCGGGCGTGCCTCCAGCGGCAATGCCGAGCTCCATAAGAGAAAAGACCCCCCTCGGGAGGGGGGCCTCTCCACGGTTGATGGAGTTAGAAGTGTGCGGAATCTCCGCAGGCGCACGAGCCTTTGGCGTTCGGGTTGTTGATAGTGAATCCCGACTGCTGGAGCCCATCCACATAATCGATCTCGGCGCCGCGTAGATAGGGGGCGCTCATCTTGTCGATCCGGATCTCGACTCCGGAGGAATTGCTGACGTTGTCGTCATCCATCTTCCGGTCATCGAAGTACAGGGCGTA
>JAXDJR010000034.1:0-16171 GCA_034667545.1 Actinomycetota bacterium | reverse complement strand
GGATAGTTAATACCTACGCAGGCGCCCACTACACTGTCCCCTTAGACCGCTAAATCGAGCAATCCGGGGTCGAAGACCAGCCGCCGCGTAAGCATGGCCTGCCAATCCTCGAACGACGAAGGCTCTCGATCAGCCCATTCGTTGAATGCATCCTCGATCACGCGGTGGACCTCGCGATCATCCTGTCCGGGCACGAAGCCGCGGATCTCAATGCCTTCAGGGGTCCGCGGCTCCAGAGGCCGCTCGTCGAAAGCGATCTCGAGTATCCAGCTGACGTATCCGACGTCGTATCCATGCTCCCGGAGCATCGCCATTGCCCGGACATCGCGATCCAGGACCGTCTGGCGCGTCCTGAGTTCTCCTTTCGCCCGGCCGCACTCCTCGATCCAACTCAACAACCATGTCCCCAACCCGACTCCGCGCTGTTCAGGATGGATGCTGGCCTCGGCTCTCGTGCGGAAGGTCTCAGCAGCCGCCACGATCCGGCCATTCGCTTCGATGACCCTCGCGTCTCGATCAAGGTCGAAACTTGGCTGAGCCCACGCGGCTGCGATGTCCTCCTTGGTGGCCATCGCTTCGCCGATGTCGGCAAGCTCGGCCGCCGATACGACTTCGGCTACCTGGTCAAGATCAGCCGGTTGCGGCGGGCGGGCGGAGAAAGGTGATGGAAGCACAGAGAGAAGTATGCCGAGGGTGGACTCGGGCTTGTCGCGCAACTACAGCGCGTTGAGACCTGCTTGAAAGATGCGCGAGATGAACGACTGAGCTTCTTCACCGGCACGTCCGGTCGCGGTGAAGTGCGCCTCCCACTCGACAACGCATGCCCCCCGGTTCTGTGCCCGAACCCGGAGCGTCGAGATCGCATCGGCGGCGGGCACTGAGCCACCCTCGAGCCGGTAGGTGTAGTGGCGCGAGCCGGAGTCGATCAAAGACTCGGCAAGGACTGCACCGTCGGACGTTGTGAGGGTTCTGCTGGTGCCGTCCTCGGAAGTTTCCACGCGCCGGACCGCCGGGTGCCACTCCATGCTCCGGAAATCGCCGATCCGTTTCCACATCTCGTCACTGGGGACTCGATAGCCTGCTGACTTGGTGATCGTTCCCATGCAAGCTCCTTTCGAGGGTGTGGATGCAACCGCCCCCACTGTGCCAGTGATCTTGACTTGGTGACAGGGGGGCATAGACCGCGAACTGCGTAAAGAGGCTTTACTGCAGCACGCGGCTGCGATAGTTGCGAGATGCAGGAACTGTTGCGCGCGCACCAGCTAGTCAAGGACTTCCGCGGCACTCGGGCGGTGGATGGGGTCGACTTTGCTCTCCACGAAGGCGAGCGTCTCGGCCTTCTCGGACCAAACGGTGCGGGAAAGACCACCACGCTGTTCATGCTGTTGGGGATCATCGAGCCCGACGCGGGATGGGTTGAGGTAGCCGGTCACCGGATGCCCAAGGGCCGCAGTGAGGCCATGATGAACATCGGGTTCTCGGCCGGCTACATGCCTTTGCCCGACCGCCTGCGCGTCTCGGAGCTACTTCGCATGTATGGCGAGCTCTACGGGATGGCCGATCCCCGCCCCCAAATCGAAGCTGGGCTCGAGCGCTTCCATATCAGTCATCTCGGTCGCGCGATGGGCAACGAGCTTTCGTCCGGGCAGCGGACGTTGGTCGGCATCGTGAAAGCAACTCTCCACCGGCCCAAGGTGCTGGTCCTGGACGAGCCCACGGCCTCCTTGGACCCCGATGTGGCGCTGCAGGTCCGAGAGGGGCTCGCCGAGCTGTGCGGCGAGGGTCGGATGTCGCTGCTCATAACAAGTCACAACATGCGAGAGATCGAGTCACTGTGCGATCGCGTGATCTTTCTTTCTGCAGGCCGCGTCGTGGCCGATAACGCTCCGCGAGCGGTCGCCGAGCAATTCGGGCGCGGTGATCTGGAAGGCGTTTTCCTGCAACTGGCTGCAGACAAACTCTTGATCCCTCGGTCGCAAGAAACCGATCGGCCGGCGTCATGAGTGGCCGCTCCCTCAGCTGGCTTCGGATCAGATCGGTCGCAAGGCGACACGCCTACGTCTTGCGACGCGGCCCCCATCGGCTGTTCGACGTCACGGTGTGGCCGGTGGTCGACGTCCTCCTATTCGGTTCCATCGGGGCGTTCGTGTCGAGGCAACCGGGGGTCGGTCACACCGCCTATGGATATCTCTTAACCGGCATCGTGCTGTGGCATGTGGTTTATCAATCCCAGATAGCCCTCTCGACCGGAGTGCTCGAGGAGACGTGGTCGCGTCACATCTTGAGTCTCATGGTGACACCGATGACCGAGATCGAGTACGCGGCCGGGGTGGCGCTGTTCGGCTTGGTCAAGCTCGCGCTGGGAGTCGGGTTAGTGGCGCTCGTGGCGGCACTCGCTTTCGCATTCAACGTCACGACGCTGGGATGGGGACTGGTCCCGGTGATGGTGATCCTGCTTGTAACAGGATGGGTCATCTCGCTCTTCGTCATCGGCTGCATGTTCCGATTCGGCAACGGCGCCGAGGCGCTGACTTGGGGGGTGCTCTTTGCTGTGTTGCCGCTCTCGGGTGTCTTCTATCCGGTCAGCGCTCTCCCTGCGCTGGTTCGTCCGATCGCACTGGTGCTGCCCACCACGCACGCGTTCGATGCCGGCCGTGCGTTGGTGGACGGGCGGGGGATGCAGTGGGACCAGATCATCATCGCCGCCCTCAGCACCGTCGCTTTCGGGCTCCTGGCGGTCGGTTTCCTCGCACGGATGATGAAGATATTCCGCCGCCGCGGTTACATAAGCAGGTACACATAAACGTCTACCTGCGTTCGCTAACGACAGAAGATGCAGCTGTTCTGCTTGGGGTTAGGACTCGCAACAAGGAATTCTTTGAACCGTGGGAGCCGGAACAATCAGCACGTCACTTCACTTTGCAAGGTCAACGTGAAGAGATCGAGCGGGCCAGCGCGGATGCCCGCAGGGATGTGCGGTATGCCTTCGGCGTCTTCCTGAAGGAGAGCGATGAGCTCATCGGAAGGGTTGCGTTGTCTAACGTTTCGCGGGGGGCATGGCAGAACGCCACCCTCGGCTATTACATCGATGAAGCCCACAATGGGCACGGCTATGCCACCGAGGCCGTGCGGCTCGCGTTGCAGTTTGCTTTTGGACCCGCTGGGCTGCACCGGGTGCAGGCGGCGGTTCTTCCGCGCAACGTCGCCTCTCGTCGCGTGCTGGAGAAGGCAGGGTTCTCGCGCGAGGGCCGGTCGACCAAGTACCTTCAGATAAACGGCGTGTGGGAAGATCACGAAACGTTCGCGATCACCCTGGAGGACTGGCGCGGCAACGGGCCCTCTTAGGCCCCGTGGTCAGGCTCTGGCGGGCTCCCGCAGCCGCACTTCGATCTTGCCATCGCGCTCGCGCACCTCGTAGGCGGGTTGCGGGCAGCGGGCGGGACCCTCGACCACCGCACCATCTTCGAGGTCGAAGCTGCTGCCATGCCACGGACATGTGATGGCCTTGCCGTCGAGCTCACCATCTTCCAACGGTCCTCCGAGGTGACTACACCGGCTCGATAGCCCGTAGAAACGAGAGCCGAGTTTGACCAGCACCAGCTGGGTTCCCTCATAGACCGCTTTCACAGGCCGGCCCTTGTCGAGCGCCGCCGAATCGGTGACCGCGGTCCACTCGGGTAGTCCCTCCTCGAGCGCGGCCTGGTTGGTGCCCACTCCGAGACCCATGGTGAGGTGACCTCCGAGATAGGCGCCAAAGGTCGCTACCCCGGTTCCCATGAGGCCAAGGACCACTCCGGCGCGGCGGCTGCCTCGCCGGCGGGCGGCATAGGACCCGCTCAGAAGACCCAACGCAGCGGTGTTGCTGAGCGCGTGCACCAATCCCACCCGCCGCTCGCCTTCTTGCGTATCGGCCCAGTCCGAGAAGCCGGACGCTGCGGTGGGAAGGGACGAAAGGATCCCCAGACCGACGAGCAGCTCGGCTGCCTTGGCCGAGTCCTCCCCGCCCACTAGATCGAGCAGGGCGGCGCTCGTCCATGTGCCGATCGGCAGGTCGGTGAGTACCGGGTGAAGCGTGTGCCCCAGCCACGTCCCGCTCAGTGCGTTCTTCAGCCCGCCAGGCGGCACCAACTTTCCGACGAGGTCCGCGACGGTCCCCGCGAAGTCGTCGAGTCCTTCGAGGCGCTCGAGACGTTCGGTCAGTTCGTAGATGCCCATCGCGCTACCAGGAAGGTGGGTCGCTGGCAGGGAAGGAATCGTCAGAGGTTTCGTCCACGCCGGACCCTCCAGCCGGATCCTCGTCGGCATGCTTGGGTCGTGGGGGATCGTCTGGTTGGGGGCCGGGGGGTTGTGACTCTATCGGCGGGGGTGCTGCGTCTTCTGGCATGCGCTCGAGGCTACCCCGTCGCGGGCACATGAAACCCGCTTAGGTAGCTGTTGGGCTCGGCACCGGTGTCGGGGTGGGTGACGGGGACGGCGACGGGACGGGCGTCGGCGTACGTACGGGGGTGGGCGTGGGGGTAGGCGTTGGGGTTGGAGTTGGTTTCGACCTGCGCGTGTGATGGCGGGGTTTTGTGTTTTCGCCCTCGCCCTCTCTACGTGCGTGATGGTGGTTGGGCTTCCGGTGCCAGTGGCGAGGGCGCGTGCGATAGAAGCAGCCGGTCGACGTCGCCGTCGCGGGGCTCGCATGGCCCCCGTTGAACCACGAAGTGACAAGCGACTGGGGGCACAGCAACTGACCCGAAGGGCTCTCGATCTGAAGATGGAGGTGAGGACCTGTCGAGTGCCCGCTGCTGCCGCTGAGCATCAGCAGCTGGCCGGTCCCGAGCTCATCTCCGGGCCGGGCCAGCACTTTCGACCCGTGGCAGTAGGTATAGGTGTAGCCATCCGTTCCGATCACGATGACTCCGTTGCCGCAACTTCCGGCATCGGTGACGTCCTCAACGACTCCCGCTCTGACCGCAACCACTCTCGTTCCGACCGGCACCGGGAGATCCCAGGCTGGGTAGTCGTGATGCGGCCTGTCCAGCTCCGCGCGCGTGATAAGACGGCGGGCCACCGGCAACATATAGGGCTTGTCAGGGTGCGTCCGCTTGTCCGGCTTGATCTTCAGACGTGCAAGCACGTAGGTGTGGGGGGCTATGTCATCCGAAAGCAGGGACACCCGGAGGGGCCGAGGCGTCCAGCCGGCACCCTGGGGGATCGGGCTCGAAATCGCGACATAAGGTCGCTCGTTTGCGAGCGCCAGACCCGATAGCGAAAGGGCCATAGCCATGCCGGACGCCACGCCAAGGGCCAGACGCTTCTTGTGGGAGCCTCTGCCCCGCGCTGCAACGTCCACGTTCTCATTGACCTCCAAAGTCGGATCGATCCTTCCTTTTCCATCGACTCCGGCCGCGAGGTACTTGAGAATCATGCGCAGACTGCTTAGGTCACACTCCTAGAGGGACTTTCTCCATAGATCGCCGACCGGACGTAGACCGCCTCGGTCGGCGCGCCATGAGTCAGATCGAGCTCTAACTGGAGGGCACTTGGACCGTTTGGATCGCTGCTGCTCTCCGTTCACCTTGGTCAGGTTCGCGGCGCCGGCGACCGCCGCCTTGTTCTATGCGGCGCCGGCGGTCGGGGGTTTGATCAGCTCACGGGCTGCCTGGCGGGATGCCCCCGTCGCGGCGCCGATCAGAGCCAGCCACGCGGCTTTCTTACTCCAGTGCACTGCCTGATCGATGTCCGGTGGATCTTCCCGGGTAACCAAGCGCCATAGGGTCACCACCACGTAGGTAGAGAGCTTGACTGCAACGATCCCGGCGAGCATCGCGCCGACGGTTTGGAACATGCTCGGCTTCTGCGCTACCGAACCGTCGGGTTTGACTACCCGATCTTTGGCCATCGATCCTCCTTTGTCGGTGAGGCTTAGCTTGCCCCGATGGGAGCACCTCTAAGCCTCGGCCAACTCCCGTTGCATGCCCGCCAGCTCATCCAGCTCTTCGCCGCCTTCGGGGGGGCCGATAGCGATGATCCTGTCCCCGGCTGCGAAGACGAATCCGGGTTTCGGACGGTAGCTCCAGCGGCGTCCCCGCTCGACCGCAAGCACGAACATCCCCGTCTCGGTCTCGATCGACAGATCCTTGATCGACTTGCCGTCTGCCGGGGATCCTGCTGCGACCACCGTCTCGTACCCGACTTCGTCCGATTCGACCAGGGCGGCTGCGACAACGGGGTGTAGTTCCTCACCTTGCTCTACAAGGCGAGTCATCTCGCGTGCGGAATCGAAGATCATCTCCGTAGCGTGGGCCAACCGGATCAGTCCGCGTAACTGATCGGGATCGCGCGCCTCCTGCGCGCTGCGCAGCACCCACGACTCGATCTCGTCGTGGAGCACGTCCGAGCGACCTTCGAGGTTCCCCACTTCGGCGGCCAGGGCCTGGTCGTTGAAGAGCAGCGCGGAATAGGCGAGCCCTACCGCTACCTCGGCGGAGTTCTTCATCTCGATGAGGATGTCTACCGCGCGATCGAGATCTGAAAGCACGATTTCGGGAAGGTCGGGGAGCTCCGGCAAGGCCGGGGCACCAAGGATCGTCCGCATCAGCGCAACCCCATCTTCGGGTCCTTTCACCAACAGCGCATCGTTCGCTGCAATCACGAAGTCGGGGCCCGGTGAGAAGTTCCACTCTCCACCGCGCCGCGCCGCGATTATCCACATCCCGGCTTCGACCGGCAGACTCAGATCGCGCAGGGAGCGACCGCTAGCGGTCGATCCCTCTCGCACTTTGATGCGGGAGACGATCTCGTCGGCGTGGCGGAGGTCCTTCTTGAGGTCGTCAACGATGCCGAGCCCCGAGGAAACGACACGCGCGATGTCTTCCGCTGCATCGCCGATCTTCTCCACTGCTGATGCGATCTCGAGCACACCGGCCATGTGCTCAGCGTCCTCGGGACTGCGCGCTCCCAGGATCGCGCGCTTGCGGAGCTGATGTAGGTGTCCGAACATCCGCTCTTCGAGCCGGCCGACCTCTTTGGCGAGGTCCATGTCGGAGAAGAAGACCGCGGCGTAAGCCAGATCGACCATGAGCTCCGAGGAGTCCTTGATCTCGGCCAGGAACTCCTTGACCGTATTTGGACCTTGCTGATCCACCGTTTCTCCCTCCTAGCTTCAGGCTACTGCGAACACCACGAGCGCGATCACGAGACAGATAACGCCGAGCAGGTCCATCCCGCTTGTGACCAGCGGGATCGTGTGGTTATCGGGATCGAACCCGAATCGGTAGGTCAGGATCGCGGCGTAGTAGCCGATAACCGACGCGATCAGCATCGCGAGGATCCCTCCCAGCATCGCCACGCCGAGGAACTTCCACGCCCCCGGATAGGCCTTGTGGAAGATCTGCGCCACCCACAGACTGGATACCGCGGTCAGCGAATAGATGAACAAGCCGAGGACGACGACTATCGTGCCGTCGAGCAAAGCCGCCGCCCCCGGTCGGGCGCTTGGGGATGCCGCGCCAAGGTGCAACTTCGTCCCCAGGCGGGCCGCCAGGATCGAACCGAGCGCTCCGGTGTTCTCCAGGAACCCAGGGAGAAAGATGAGGAAGGCGGGGTAGGGCGTGAACACCCCACCCAAGCGCGGCTGTACCACGGTACCCGCCAGGATATCGAGAACTGCTGCGAGACAAAGGACCGGGAAGCTCTCCCTGATGATCCTCCGAGCCACGATTCGCACGGTCGTCCATCCGCGCACCATCGCCGCGATCCCGACGAACACCGCCACACCGCCGGCTACCGCCGAGACAACGCGGATACCCACAAGGTAGGAAGCGAGCAGCAGGCAGGGAAGCGTGACGAGGTCTCCGATGACGGTGATAAGAACGGCTCCGACCGAGTCGAGGTCCCAGCCCCTGCGGAAAGATGCGATCGAAAGCACGATCGTGAAAGCGAGCACCAGGATCGAAGACAAGATGCCTCCCACCAGCGCCACGAGTGTCAGATCCCAGACCGAGACCGTGCGCTGTCCGAGGAGGCTGGCTATCGACCAGGCCAGAAGACCCATCGCAACCGAGGTGCCCAGCGTCAGCAGCGTGGTCGCGTAGACGTTCTGATAGAGGATCCCCTCTCGCCGCCGTGAGATCTCGAAGAGACCGGTGTGGATCGATGTACCGAGACGAGCCGACAGGGCTCCGAAGATGTTTCCGCGCATCCCAACCGACACCGGGATGAGGACGAATAGTCCCGGTATGAGCTCCAGCCGGTGGGTCATCCCCGCCAGCACCAAGCCCGAGATGAGCGAGGTGAGAGCGGAGATGAAATTGGCCACGAAACCCTGCCGGACGGTGGCTCGCTCCGATCCCCAGTAGTCGACGACCTGCCGCGCCGGGTCTGCCACGAGCCTCGCCGTGCCCCGCAGGGCCAGACGCGGGGTGCCAGCGAGGGCCTTGATGAACCGGCCCGTCCACCGGAGGGGCAACGTCAGCCGTCTGCGCCGGGGCTCCCGATTCATTGGGTCTTTGCCCGGCAAGTGCAAACCGATAGGCACCCTCGCAACGAATACATACCGGGGGATCGCTTGTGGAAGGAGATCGGCACCGATGGGCGAAAACATGCGGGGGTCCAAGCCGCAGGGTCTTCCGCGACCCTCCGCCACGTTTCCCGAAGATCGCATCTGCAGCATGCCGGGATGCGAAACGAAGCTCTCGACCTATAACCGGCGCGACCGCTGCTGGCTTCATGCGGAGATGAAGGTGCCCCGGCTCCGCGGTCGCAAGCCCGCACCCGGCAGCAGTTAGCCGGACGGCCGCCTTCTCCATATATCCTGTCGTCCGTTTCCAGGACGTAGTGATTTAGGGGTCCGATTGCGTTCACGGTTGGTCATTCTCCTAGCTTTCATGCTCGTTTCGCCGGTGGTCGCCGGGTCGCCGCTCGCGGTGGCTCACGCCAGCCGCCCGGTTGTGCTCGCCGCAGGAGCCGGAGGAAAGGCCAAGCCGGCCGCGACGCCCACACCCGGGCCCCCATGGACCTACCAGATGGCGCGCATCAGCATCGTGCTGCTCGTGCTCATCATCGCTGCGGTAGCACTGCTCTATTACAGACTCGTCATCGCGCGCCAACGAGGGGAGGTTTAACCGCTGCCGCGCGAGCGCGGCCCGGTTCGCCGATGGCACGTCTGATAGAGCCCTGGATAGCGCGCTCCGTTGCCCGGCGCGTGGCGGGAGACGACGCACTGAAGGGTTCGCTCGAGCTGGAACGCCTTCAAGGGGACCTGGATGTGGCGGTCCCCCGGTCCGAGACCCTGGTCGGGGAGGCCAGCGGGATCCCGGCCCCCTCACCGGTCCGCTGGGGAGTGATCAACCGCGCCGAGTGGGCGGACGCCAACATCACCGGGATGATTGCCTTGATGGGGCCGCTCGCGGACAAGATCGGGCAGCGCCTCGAGCAGTCTTCGGTTCCGATCCGGACCGCCCAACGAGGGATCGTCTCGGTCGAGGTAGGGGCGCTTCTGGGTTACATCTCGCGCCGTGTGTTGGGGCAATACGACCTTCTCGTTCCGGGAGCAGACAACGTCAGGGCGCGCGCCTTCTCGCGACGTAGTGGGTTGCGGTCAACCACCGAGACCGACGATGGTGCCCTCTATTTCGTGGGTCCGAACATGATCGAGATGGAAAAGAGATTCGGTTTCATCCCAGACGAGTTCGCGCTGTGGGTGGCGCTGCATGAGGTTACTCACAGGTTCCAGTTCGCAGGCGTTCCATGGTTGCGAGAGCGTTTCCTTGACCTGGTTCATACCTATCTCGGTTCGATCGAGATGAATGCCAAAGGCCTGGCCGAACGTCTTGCGACGGCCGGAACGAAACTTGTGTCTCGCTCGCTTGCGCCTGAGGAACGCAATCCCATGTATCTGTTGGCGAGCGACGATCAACGGAAGATCCTCGACCAGATGCAAGCTCTGATGGCGGTTGTGGAGGGCCACGGCAACTTCGTCATGGACTCGGTAGGAGCAAAGGTCATCCCCTCTTTCGAACGCATGCGCGAGATGTTCGAGGGGCGCCGGGCGCAGACCACCGCGATACAGAGAGCTGTCAACCACGTCATCGGCCTGGAGATGAAGTTGCGTCAATACGAGCTGGGCCAGAGGTTCTGCAATGAGGTAGTGGAGCGCGGGGGCATGACCGCCCTATCCCATCTGTGGGAGTCCCCGGACAACCTGCCAACCCTCGACGAACTGCGCGCTCCGGCAACGTGGCTCGCCCGGGTCGGCTAGATCCGGCTGCGTTCGGCCTCTTCGAGCGCGCCCGCGACACCGTTCAGCGTCACCGGATGGTGGCCGAAGAGGACACCGTCGTGGTCGGGGTGTCGGGGGGGCCGGATTCAACCTGTTTGTTAGATGTCCTCAGGCGCCTGCCGCTGGGCCTGAAGCTCGTTGTGGCTCACGTAGACCACGGGCTCTCCGAGGGATCCGACAAGATCGCAGCCCGCGTCGCAGCAGAAGCATCGACGGCCGGTCTCGACGTTCATCTGGCTCGGGCTCCAGAGCTGGCCGGGCCCAACCTGCAGGCGCGCGCCCGTGATTTTCGTTACGAATTCTTCGGCATCGTCGCCACGCAGGTACGTGCGAGCAAGGTCGCGACCGGCCACACACTCGACGACCTCGTCGAGACCATCGTCGCCCGCCTTATCCACGGAGGTGGGACGGAGGTGCTCGCTGGGATGCGCCCCGTGGCAGGCGACAGGATCAGGCCGCTGGTGGGCATCCGGCGTGACGAGACGCGCGCCTACTGCGAGGCCGCTCAGCTCGCCTTCAACGACGATCCCGCCAACGAGGACGAACGTTTCGAACGGGCCTTCGTTCGCCACAAGCTGATACCCGTGATCGAAAAGCGTTTCGGCGAGGGCGCGATCCGGGCGATCGCGGAATCTGGGGGCCGGCTGCGGGAAGACGCAGACGCGCTCGGCTTCTTGGCGGACCGGCTCTTCAAAGAGATCGCACGCGAGCATGACACCGGCGTCGCTTTGGATCGCGACGCCATGCTGGCCATGCCACGAGCGCTGCGCCGCCGGATGCTCGAACGGGCTGTGGGGGAGGTGCGCGATCGTTCAGGCGGTATCGAAGCCGCTTTGGACGAACTCGAAGGTTCGTACGGTTCACCACCGGGCGCCAAACGTTTCGCAGTGGCTTCCGGCATCGAGATCGCCATCGATCCGCAGCAGTTGCTGGTGAGTAGGATGCCGCCATGACCGAAGTCCACGAGGATGTTGACAGCATCCTTGTCAACTCCGAAGAGATCCAGGACAAGATCGCATCTCTTGCGAAGCAGATCACCGAGGACTATCGGGGCCAAGATCTCTTGCTCGTGGGCGTTCTGAAGGGTGCGTTCGTGTTCATGTCCGACCTCGCCCGCGAGATCCAGCTTCCGATCGAATTCGATTTCATGGCCGTGTCTTCGTACGGGTCGGCAACAAAATCGTCAGGCGTGGTTCGTATCTTGAAAGACCTCGACTACGAGATCACCGACAGGCACGTGCTGTTGGTCGAAGACATCATCGATTCCGGTTTGACGATCTCGTATCTGCTGCGCTATCTGGAGGCACGACGACCCGCGTCCCTCGAGATCTGCTCACTCTTCTGGAAAAAGGGGGAGCAAGCGGTCAACCTGAACGTCAAGTATCCGGGCTTCGAGATACCGCCGGTGTTCGTCGTCGGGTACGGGCTCGATTACGCGGAGAAGTACCGGAACCTGCCCTATATAGGAGTCCTCAAGGAGTCCGCGTACCTTCCTCAGGGAGATGCCGAAACCGAGTAGCGGGGGTCTTCGTAAAATCCCCGGCTGCTACCCTTGAACGACGATGAATCGCATCTTTAGGTCCGCTGTTTTCTATCTGATCCTTGTCATCGCTGTGGTCTGGGTGTTCAACGCCTACCGCAGCAGCTCCGAGAAGCCGCTCGAGATCGGATCGGTGAATCAATGGGTTGACCTGGTCCATCAGGATCAGATCGCCAGCGCCAAGTTCCTCACGAAAGACGAGAAGGTCACGGGCGAGCTCACCACACAGCGCGCGTACGAAGTGAACCTTCCGAAGGACACGATCCCGTTCTATTCGCGCATCGCCGAGAAAGCCAAAGTGCCGATCACTGCCGACCCTCAAGCGGGTTCGGTGATTTGGACGGCGATATTCCAGTTCCTACCCATCCTGATAATCCTCGGGTTCTTCCTGTTCATGATGCAGCAGATGCAAGGAGGCGGAAACCGCGTGATGTCCTTCGGGAAATCCCGGGCGCGGCTCGTAAGCAAGGATCAACCGAAGATTACCTTCGCCGACGTTGCCGGGCTTGACGAGGCGGTCGAGGAGCTGCAAGAGATAAAGGAGTACCTCGAGGCTCCCCAGAAGTTCCAGGCGATGGGCGCCAAGATCCCGAAGGGCGTTTTGCTGTACGGCCCCCCGGGAACGGGCAAGACCTTGCTCGCTCGCGCGGTTGCAGGCGAAGCTGGCGTGCCCTTCTTTTCCATCTCCGGCTCGGACTTCGTTGAGATGTTCGTTGGCGTCGGCGCCAGCCGCGTGCGCGACCTCTTCGAGCAGGCCAAAGCGAACGCGCCGTCGATCGTTTTCATGGACGAGATCGATGCCGTCGGGAGGCATCGGGGGGCAGGCCTCGGCGGCGGCCATGACGAGCGCGAGCAAACACTGAACCAACTCCTCGTCGAGATGGACGGCTTCGATGTCAAGGGAGGCGTGATCCTGATCGCGGCCACGAACCGGCCGGACATCCTCGACCCCGCCTTGCTGCGTCCCGGCCGCTTCGATCGCCAGATCGTGGTCGACCGGCCCGATCTCAATGGGCGGACAGGCATCTTGAAGGTGCATACCCGTGGCAAGCCGCTCGCGAAAGAGATCGACATCGAGGTGCTAGCGCGCCGCACGCCCGGGTTCACCGGTGCAGACCTTGCCAACGTTGTCAACGAAGCCGCGCTTCTTGCCGCGCGCTTCTCTCGCTCGGAGATCAGCATGGAGGAGCTCGAAGAAGCGATCGACCGTGTGCTCGCCGGCCCCCAACGGCGCAGTCGCGTCATCTCGGACAAGGAAAAGAAAGTCATCGCGTACCACGAGGCGGGACACGCGCTCGTCTCGCACGCTCTGCCCAACGCCGATCCGGTACACAAGGTTTCGATCGTGTCGCGCGGCCGCGCTCTTGGGTATACGTTGACGCTTCCCACCGAAGACCGCTTCCTGGTCACCCGCTCGGAGTTGATCGACGAGCTTGCGATGCTCCTCGGGGGCCGGGTTGCCGAAGAGATCGTGTTCGACGAGCCCACGACCGGCGCTCAGGATGACATCCAACGTTGCACCCGCATCGCCAAGCAGATGGTGACCGAGTTCGGGATGTCCCAACTCGGCCCCCTCGCGCTCGGCCAGAGTGAGTCGCAGCCGTTCCTTGGTCGTGACTATGGCCACGTGCAGGACTATTCGGATGCGGTTGCGGCAAAGATCGACTCCGAGGTCCGCCGTTTGGTAGAGGAAGCCCACGAAGAAGCGCGCGAGATTTTGTTGAAGTACCGAGAGAAGCTCGATCTCATGGTTGCGAGCCTGCTCGAGAAAGAGTCACTGGAGAAAGAGGAGGTCGCCGAGATCCTGGCCGAAGTAGCCAAACAGTCTCCGTCTAATCCTCTCGAAAGGACGCGACTGCGCCGCGAGGCCCGCGATGGTGGCGAGCCGCAAGAGGTAACCCCCGAGCGCAAGCGCCTCCCCCTGCCTCGACCGAAACCGCGTCTAGGCGAAGCCTGATCCCCGGCCGCGCATAGCGTGGCTCCTCACCATGGATCCCCTGCGGGCTCAGTCACCTATGGCGTCACTGTCCGACAAGGAATGAGCTCATGAGCGAGCAAGAGCGAGAGAACGTCCGGTCGTTACCCACCGAGCCGCGCGTCGACAGGCATCGGATCGAAACTGCGATGCGCCAGGTTCTGGAAGCGATCGGCGAAGACCCGGGCCGGGACGGTTTGCTCCGCACCCCTCTGCGCGTTGCCAGGATGTATGAGGAGCTCTTCTGGGGGCTTCACAGCGATCCCGAGGACCTGCTCGAGGTCGTGTTCGAGGCCGAACATGACGAGATGATCATGGTGCGGGACATACCCCTCTATTCGATGTGCGAGCATCACTTGCTGCCGTTCATCGGACGGGCCCATGTTGCCTACGTCCCCAACGAAAGAGGTTGCATCACAGGGCTTTCAAAACTCGCGCGCGTCGTCGACCTCCTGGCACATCGCCCCCAGGTGCAAGAACGGCTGACCACCCAGATCGCTGACTGCATCGAAAAGGTTCTGCAGCCGCGCGGCGTCTTCGTGGTCATTGAAGCCGAACACCTCTGCATGACCATGCGTGGCGTGAGCAAGCCCGGGAGCCACACGATCACGTCGGCAGTCAGGGGAATCTTCCGTGACAACGAGTCCACCCGGGCCGAGGCGATGGGTTTGATCCACTCGTAATCAGGAACGCACATTCTTTAGACTCACATGAGATGGTTCTGCGCTGCCGCAATTTCGATCTCGGTCTGGAATCCGTAGTGGTCATGGGCGTCCTCAACGTGACCCCCGATTCCTTCTCCGATGGCGGCCTGTGGCTCGAACCTGATTCAGCGGTCCGCCACGGCGTTGCGATGGTGGCGGAAGGAGCAGCCATCATCGATATTGGCGGTGAGTCCACACGTCCCGGGGCAGCCCCCATAACGGAAACCGAAGAGCTGCGAAGGGTCCTGCCTGTGGTCGAGGCGCTGTCTGGAAGAGTCTCCGTCCCCATCTCGATTGACACTCGCCGTCCGCGTGTGGCCGGGGCAGCCCTCGACGCCGGCGCTTCGCTGATCAACGACACCTCCGGCGAAGCAACGGACCCCGATATGGCTGCCGTCATTGCGAGCACCGGGGCGGGCGTCGTCGTGATGCACTCCCGGGGGACGCCGGAAACGATGCGGGACCTCACCAGATATTCAGACGTGGTGAACGACGTCACAAGCTTCCTCGTCCGGCGCGCCGGCGATCTGGAAAAAAAGGGCGTGGGGCACCAGTCCATCGCAGTGGACCCTGGCTTCGGCTTCGCCAAGACTGCCGAGCAGAACCTCGAGCTTCTCGCGCGTTTCGACGAAGTCAGCGGGCTCGGCTACCCGGTCGTGGCAGGCACCTCCCGCAAATCTTTCATCGGAAAAGTTCTCGACGCTGAAGCTTCCGACCGGCTGGAGGGGACCATCGCGACCGTCGTATGGGCGGTGGGGAAGGGCGCACGAATCGTCAGGGTGCACGACGTTCTTCCCACTGTGAGGGCGGTTCGGATGACGGAAGCTATCCAGCGAGCATCGTCGAGCGGAGCTCGTCTCTAGTGGACAAGATCTCGATCCACGACCTCCGCGTCGAGATGCGGATCGGCGTCACCGAAGAGGAGCGCGCAACGCCCCGACCTATCCTTATCTCTGTTGACATGTGGGTGGATCTCATCTCACCGGGAGACAGCGACAAGCTCGCGGAGACGGTCGATTACCACGCCGTCACCATCGAGATCGCCAAGCTGCTTCGGACAACCGAGGCGAGGCTGCTCGAGCACGTCGCCGAGAAGATCGCGGCGTTGGTTGGCGCGTTCCAAGGGGTCAACGGCGTTAGCGTAGAAGTGACCAAGGAATCTCCGCCGCTCGCGGAGGATGTGAGGGCAGTATCCGTCAAGATCGAGAGGCCGTCCCGATGACCCGTGCATACATCGGAGTGGGATCCAACGTCGGCGACCGCGCGGCGTTCTGCCGGCGCGCGGTCGAATCTCTTCGAACGAGTCCGGGCATCTCAGTGGGTGCGATCTCGAGCCTGTACGAAACCTCACCAGTGGGCGGTCCGCCGCAGCGTTCGTTCGTCAATCTGGTGGTGGAGATCGAGACCCAGGTGAGCGCTCGGGAGCTCCTTGGGGTGTGCAAGGAGATCGAGCGCCGTCTCGGCAGGGAACCGGGCGAGATCCGCTGGGGGCCGCGGGTCGCGGACCTCGACATCCTCACTTACGGCGAGGACAAGGTGAACGAGCCCGACCTCGAGATCCCGCACCCGCGCCTTACGAGTCGTCGTTTCGTGCTCATCCCCCTGCTGGAGATGGATCCTGCGGCGGCCGACCCGTGGGGCGCTCGCTATGCAGACTTCCTCGACGAGGCGGAGGGGGACGTGCA
>JAXDJR010000033.1:0-30284 GCA_034667545.1 Actinomycetota bacterium | reverse complement strand
TGAGCCTCAGCATCGTGCTTCTTGATCCACCGTCGAAAGGTGTTGGCAGGGACGCCGAGCTCGCGGGCAACCGCGTTCGCCGACATCTCGTGACGCCGGCTCAGGTAGCTGATCAGGGCCTCCTCTCGGAACTCTTCGGACCATCGGTCGGGTCGGTCCATGGACACCCTCCTTCTGGCGCTGTATGCGCCACTAATGAGTGTCCACCAAACCGGGGCAAGACCAAAAGCACCACAGCCCAGGCCGTGCGCGGCGCGCGATGCGCATCCGGCGCTGCGCGCTCAAGCGTTAGCGACCGGCTTAAGCGTTCGCGGCTCGCTCACGCGTCCCTTCTGCGAGCTTTTGTCCGGGAGTACGACCTAAGGGGCGATGTGTGATCTCGATCACAGCGGTGCTCATGGCTGAAAGCACCACAGGCACCACCGGCACCACACGGTTTCCTGGGAAGCGATCGTTGGAGACTTTGGCTGCCCGACCGACCGCCGGGGCACGTCGGAGGTGAGCCGGCTTGGGCGGGTGTCGGCTCGGAACTGATGGATCAGCGCTGGAACGGGATGAGGGCATCCCAGTGATGGATCAGCGCTCGGACTGAGGGATCCACTTTCGCGGGGGCGGCCCCACGTAGTCGCTGTCGGGCCTGATGAGGCGGTTGTCGGCGTACTGCTCCCTCACGTGCGCGGTCCAGCCGGCAACGCGGCTACAGGCGAAGATCGGGGTGAACAGATCCGTGGGGATGCGCAGGTATCCGTACACGGAGGCCGCATAGAAGTCGACGTTGGGATACAGGCCCTTCTCGTCCATCACGGTCTTTTCGATCTCCTTCGAGATCTCCCAGTTCGTCGGGTTGCCGGTCTTCTCGGCCAGTTCCTTTGCCATTTCACGCAGGTGCGTCGCCCTGGGGTCCTCGGTCTTGTAGACCCGGTGCCCGAACCCCGACACCTTCTCCTTGTTCTTCAGCTTTTCCTGGATAAAGGAGCGTGCCTTGGAGGGCTCTTTGATCTGTTTGATCATCTTCATCACCGCTTCATTAGCACCGCCGTGCAGCGGTCCTTTGAGGGCGGCGATCGCCGCGGTGACGGCGGAGTGGATGTCCGAGAGTGTTGCCGCGCACACCCGCGCCGCGAAGGTGGAGGCGTTCATCGTGTGATCGGCGTGGAGGACGAGGCAAACGTCGAAGATGCGGGCGACGTCGTCGTCGGCCTTTTCACCCTTCAGCATGTACAGGAAGTTCGCCGCCTGCGACAGGCTGGGATCCGGCGGGATGAGGTCGTGGCCGTTCCGGATCCTGTCGTAATAAGCCACGAGCGTCGGGAAGACCGCGCAAAGCCGAATGGCCTTGCGAAGGTTGGCCTCGGGAGAGATCTCCCAGCCATCGGGGTCTCGAGCGGAGGATGCAGACACGGCAGTTCGGAGCATCGACATCGGCGATGAGTTTTCGGCAAGCGGAGGTATCAACTTCATCGCTAATGAGTTGGGCTCCCGCTCGCCACCGAGCTGGACGCGCAGCTGCTCGAGCTGGGAGGAGTTCGGGAGTTCGAGATTCTGGAGCAAGTAGATGATCTCTTCGAAGCTCGCATGCTCGGCAAGATCATGGATGTCGTAGCCGACGTACGAGAGCCGGCCCTCCTTGCCGTCGATGTCGCTAAGAGCGGTTTCGGCGGCAACAACGCCTTCGAGTCCTTTGCCTGAAGTAGCCACCCCTTGTGCCTTCCTGGGAGACCGGTGTGTGAACGAATAAGGCTATCAGCCGGGTGACCTGTTACGGCTGGGAGGAACGGGTTCGGGCGGCGGTGCCCAACGGGATGCCTTACCTTAGGCACTCGCTTAGCGACAGGAGCTGCGCAAAATGTCACAACCGGTTCATCGCGTCACGCTGATCCCGGGCGACGGTACCGGCCCCGAGATCACCGAAGCCACCCGCCGTGTCTTGGAAGCTACCGGCGTCAAGTTCGAGTGGGAGGTGCAGCTGGCCGGGGTCGATGTGATGGAGCAGTTCGGCACCCCGCTCCCGGATCAGGTGCTCGAATCCATCCGGGCCAACAAGGTGGCGATCAAGGGACCGATCACGACCCCCGTTGGAACCGGCTTCCGCAGCGTGAATGTGGCTCTACGCAAGGAGCTCGACCTCTACATGTGCCTCCGGCCCTGCAAGTCCTACCCCGGAGTCCGCTCGCGCTACGAGAACATCGATCTGGTCATCGTGCGCGAGAACCACGAGGACCTCTACGCGGGGATCGAGTTCGAAGAGGGTTCGTCGGAGGCCAAGAAGCTGATCGATTTCCTCGCCGAGCTTGGCACCCGGCGGATCCGTGAAGACAGTGGGATCTCCATCAAACCGATCTCCGTCTTCGGAACCCAGCGCATAGTCCGGGCAGCCTTCGACTACGCGATCAAGAACGGACGCAAGAAGGTCACCGCAGTGCACAAGGCCAACATCATGAAGTTCTCCGACGGCCTGTTCTTGAAGACCGCCCGCGAAGTGGCCGCCGATGAGTATGCAGACAGCGGGGTTGAGTTCGAGGACCGTATCGTGGACAACATGTGCATGCAGCTCGTGCAGAAGCCTGAGCTGTACGACGTGCTGGTGTTGCCGAATCTGTATGGCGACGTCGTCTCCGATCTGGGCGCAGGTTTGATCGGCGGCCTCGGTGTCGCCCCTGGGGGCAACATCGGTGACGACGCAGCGGTGTTTGAGCCCACGCACGGATCGGCCCCCAAGTACGCGGGTCAGGACAAAGTCAATCCGATGGCGATGATGCTCTCGGGCGTATTGATGTTGCGGCATCTTGAAGAGCCGGGTGCTGCCGACCGGCTGGAATCGGCGATCTCGGCGGTCATTCGAGAAGGAACGCACGTGACTTACGACATGAAGCCGAGCCGAGACGACCCCACTGCAGTGGGCACTTCGGGAGTGGCGGATGCGATCATAGAGAAGCTCGACGCGAGCTCCTTCTAGTCTTCGCGATCGATCTCTTGATCGGGAAGTGACCTAAGAGTGACTGAGCTCGCAAAGCGTCGGAGGTGACATGACTAGCAAGGTGACTGTGGTGGGGGCGGGCAATGTCGGGTCTAACACCGCGCGGCGGATCGCCGAGAAGGATCTGGCGGACGAAGTCGTCATGATTGACATCGTCGAGGGGCTTCCCCAAGGTCTAGCTCTCGACATCAGTCAGTCTGCTGCGGTTGAAGAGTTCCAGTGCCGTGTCGTGGGAACGAACGATTACACCGACACCGCGGGCTCAGACGTCGTAGTTATCACCGCCGGGCTTCCGCGCAAGCCCGGCATGAGCCGCATGGACCTGCTCGACACGAACTCCGAGATCGTGGGGGGCGTCACCGAGCAGATCGCTGCCAACTCGCCGGATACAAAGATCATCGTCGTCTCCAACCCGCTCGACGAGATGACTTATCTGACCGCGACCGTATCGGACTTCCCTAAAGAGCGAGTCATGGGGATGGCGGGGGTGCTGGACTCCTCCAGGCTGCGCTTCTTCATCGCGGAGAAGCTCGACGTTCCCCCGGCCTCTGTCGAGGCCTTGACGCTGGGCTCCCACGGCGACCAGATGGTTGCATTGCCGCGCCACGCGACTGTGCAAGGCAAACCTCTGCCGGAGCTGGTGGACGAAGCCACGCTGCAGCAGCTCTTCCAACGCACGAAGGATGCGGGGGCCGAGATCGTCAAGTACCTGCAGAAGGGCAGCGCCTTCTATGCTCCGTCGTCAGCGGCGGCTCGGATGGTGAACGCGATCCTCGGCGATACCGGAGAGGTCCTCCCGACGTGCGCGTGGACCTCAGGGCAGTACGGGATCTCCGATGTCTACCTGGGAGTCCCCGCTTCTCTGGGCAAAGGTGGAGTCACGGGCATCGTCGAGCTCGATCTGAACGAGGATGAGCTCACCCAGCTGCGCGAAGCCGCCGAAGCCATCCGTGATAAGTGCGCGGAGCTCCCCACACGCCGCAACAAGTAGGCGGAGCACCACCTGCCGTCCGGGCCCACACCCTGCCGCGCGCCGGCCGGCCTCCTCACCCTTCATCGGACGAGCATGCTGGAGCCCCATGGCGCTGCAATTTGCCGGTTGCGGTGCGAGGAAGCGATCCCACGACCTCGATCCGGCGCGGGCACTTGAATCCGGCGAGTCGCTCGCGCGCCCACATACGCAGCAACTCCGGATCCAGAGGGAGCCCCGGCGCGCCCACCACTTTCGCCACGACCTCCTGTCCCCACTCCGGGTGCGGCGCGGCGTAGACCATCGCTTCCCTGACCGCCGGGTGGCTCTCGAGGACGGCTTCGACCTCTAGGGGATAGACGTTGATCCCACCCGTGATGATCGTGTCGTGCTTGCGCCCTGTCAGGAACAGGTAACCGTTCTCGTCGAGGTAGCCGAGGTCACCTACAGTGAAGGCGGAGTCGTCCCACGCAGCCGCAGTCTTGCCCGGGTCCCCCCAGTACTCGAAACGGCCCTCGCTCGGATCCGATATCCAGACCTCGCCAACCTCTCCCCGTCGCGTTTCACCTCCGTCCTCAGACCTGACGATCACCCGGCAGGGCGGCGTGGCAGTTCCGACACTGCCCGGTTTCTGCAACCACTCTTCCGAGGAGATGCGCGTGGCGACTCCTTCGGTAGATCCGTAGAACTCCCACACCGCGCCTCGTGGGAACAGATCGATGACTGTGCGTTTGGTGTCTTCGCGGATAGGAGCCCCAGCGTGGGCTAGCAGACGCACCGATGACACGTCGTAACGCGCCAGCTTGTGGGCGAGCGACAAGATCCGTTCCAGATGTGTCGGCACCATGAAGGAGGTCGTGACACCGAGAAGGTCGATCGATGCCAGTGTCTCCTCGGCTTCGAAGCGTTGCTGCAGAACCACCGTTCCCCCTGCCTCCAACGTGCGCAACGCGAAGCGATGGGGGGCGGAGTGCGCCAGCGGCGAACACACCAGATGCACGTCATCGGGCGTCAGGCCCCAGAGATCGACAAAAGCTTGGGCTGCGCTCAGTGCATCAGCGTCGCTCGACGGGGGAACCCAGACGCCCTTCGGTTGCCCTGTGGTTCCCGATGTGTAATGCATCGGTCGGCCCCTGGTGACATCGGCGAGGACGGCCGGACTTGCCTCGTGGAGGCATCGCTCGTACGCGTCCCCGAAGGTCACCACTCGCTCGACATCGGGGTCTCGCTCGGTGACGCGATCCGTGAGCAGCCACCGTGACCCCGAATCCTCGAGCAAGAACGCGATCTCGCCCGGCGTGAGCAGCGGGTTGATGGGAACGGGAATCACGCCGGCGCGCAACGCACCCGTGGTCACTTCGAGCGATTCAGGACGGTTCCCCGAGAGGACCGCGATGCGGTCTCCGGGAGTTACCCCCCCTGCTTGCAGCGCCCCCGCGAGGAGCCGTTGCCTGTGGTCGAGGTCGCCGAAAGTGATGCTCGCGCCGGGCGCCGCGATAGCGGGAAGCCCCGGGGTCTGTCGAGCGAAATCTCCGATTCCCGTCATCGGTCGTCCTCGGTTCGGCGATGCATCGAGCGCAGGATAAGACCGAGTACATCCAACGGCCTGTAGGCCTTCGAACCCGAAGTATGGCCCTGGCCCGACGTCGCGCCTCGCCAGGCGCTGCGTTCGACTGTTCGGACGGGAGGGGCCGCTACTATGCCCCCGTGCCCATTGCACCCGACGGGGACATCCTCGAGCGGCTTCTTGCGCGGGACGAGAGCACATTCCGTTCTGTGATCGAGACGCACGGCACTTCGGTACTGGGGATCGCGAGGCGAGTGCTCGCCGATCCCAACCTGGCAGAAGAGGTTGCCCAGGACACGTTCGTTGCTCTCTGGAGGCGGCCCGGCGCCTTCGATCCGGAACGCGGAAGTCTCCGCTCGTTCCTTCTGGTGGTGGCACGCAACAAAGCGGTCGATCTAGTCCGCAGAGAGGAGGCCCGGAAGCGGGCTACCGACAGCTTGCTGCAGGAAGCGGGGTCGGCATCCGATACGGCAGCCGACGACGAACGTATAGAAGATAGGGAAGAGATCCGCAAAGCTCTTTCCCAGCTCTCATTGGTCCAGCGAGAGGCCATCGTCCTTGCGTATTTCGGGGGCCGGACCTATCGAGAGGTGGCTCGAGAGCTGAAGATCCCCGAGGGAACTGCAAAGACGAGACTCCGGGATGGACTCGTCAGGTTGAGGACGCTGCTCGGGGCGTCGGAGGAGAGTGCAGGATGGAATTGAGCCACGAGGCCGTACAGGAGCTCATCGCTCCGTACGTCCTGGGGGCCGTCTCCCCCGAGGAAGAGCGCGAGATCCGCGCCCACATCCTGACCTGCGACGAGTGCATGCAGGAGGCGGAGAGCTTTTCGATGGTTACGGCTGCCTTACCGCACGCGGCAGCCTCCACCCCCTTGCCGGCCGGTTTCGTCGACCGCGTGGTGGCCCGGGTGCACGACGCCCGTCCCTCGCCGGCCCCATCCGCAGCCGCGGGCCGGTCGCGGTGGGCTGGGCTATGGAGTCGTTTTGGGCTCGTGGCGACCGCTGGGCTCCTCGTCCTTGCGGTAGTTGCCGGTGCGATCCTCGTTAACCAACACAACGATCTGGAGCAGAAGCAGAGGGTGCTGGCGATCCTCCTGCATCACGAAAACGACGGGATCGATCTAAGGGGTCCCGCCGATGCCGTCGGAAAGATCGTCCCTACCTCGCAGGGTTCGATCTTCGTGGCCTCGGGCATGCGCAAACCGCCGAGGGCGCACACCTATCAGCTATGGCTGATCAAGAACGGCTCGCCGGTCAGTGCCGGCACGTTCTCTGTCAAGGGCGACCTTGTCGTGTTCGAGACGGGACGATCGCTGGCCGGGGTCGACTCGGCTGCGATCACGATCGAGCCCGCGGGAGGCTCCCAACATCCGACAACCCAGCCGATCACCACCCCGATCTAGCCTGCAGAGCTGGCTCGCCGGCCGCGCCAAGCCGCGGGACGATGGCGGATAGGACCCTGCGCTTCCCGCGACGGCCTAACGTTTGAGCAATTTGTACAGCAGGAGTGACGCGGTCTCGTGCAGAAGCTCGCCTGCCTTCGTGGTGCGGCTGCGGTTGAGGTCCACGTACGAATCGGGGCTTGCGTAGACCGGATGGAACCCCAGATCGGAGGCGATCGTCTTGATCCGTTCTCCGTGGAGCGGATCGGACACGAGCAGCACCGAGTGGATGTCGTGCTTGACCGCGACGTCGTGCACGCTCTTCAGGCTTTCGAGGGTGTTGCGCCCGACGTTCTGGCCCAGGATGCGATCGTTGGGTATGCCGTGATCCACTAGGTACTTTCGTGCCGACTGCGCTTCGGTGAATCGATCTCCCGGCTCCTTACCGCCCGTGACGATGACGGTCTGGGAGAAGCCGTTGTTGTAGAGGAACTCTGCATGGTTGAGGCGCGCCTTGAAGACCGGGGAAGGGATGCCATTGTACTGAGCGGCCCCCAACACCACGATGGCGTCCGCCGGGTGCAGCTCGTCGTGGTGCGATTGCCTCCAGATGCTGAATGCCAGCCAGGCCGGATACGCGGCGAGGATCAGAACTATTACGAGGAGCCACCGGAGGACCCTCACGGACACCTGCCCTTAGAAAGATTGGAACAATGCTGCCTGTTTTACCTCTTGGATCGCCCGCGTCACCTTGATCCCACGGGGGCACGCAGCCGTGCAGTTGAACGCGGTCCGGCACTTGAAAGCCCCGTCTTTCTGGGACAGGATCTCGAGCCGCTCGCGGCCCCCGGCATCGCGCGAATCAAAGATGAAACGGTGTGCATTCACGATGGCAGCAGGTCCCACATACTGCTCGTCTGCCCAGAAGATGGGGCAAGAGGTCGTGCACGCAGCACACAGGATGCACTTGGTGGTGTCGTCGAACCGCTGGCGGTCCTCCGGAGACTGGATGCGCTCGCGCTCGGGCTCGCGCTCCTTGTCATCGGTGATCAACCATGGTTTGACCGCGAGATAGCCGTCGAAGAACGGATCCATGTCCACGACGAGGTCCTTGACCATTGGCAGGCCCCGGAGTGGCTCGACCCGGATGGGCTGCTTCAGATCCCTTACCAGGGCTTTGCAGGCGAGTGCGTTGTGGCCGTTGATCAGCATCGCATCAGACCCGCAGACGCCGTGCGCACACGACCGGCGCAAAGCGAGGGAGGAGTCCTGGTACCACTTGATGCTGTGAAGGCAGGCGAGGAGCGTATTCATGGGCTCTGCTTGAACCGTGTAGCTCTCGAAATGAGGCTCGGGGTCCTTCTCGGGGTCGAATCGCAGGATCTCTAACCGAACGTCCACGCGCTCAGTATTTCCTTTCGACCGGGATGTAGCGGCCCATAGTCACGTCCTTATATGACAGCTCGTGCTGTCCTTCACCAGTCTTCGTGATGAATGTGTGCTTGAGCCAGTGTTCGTCTTCTCGAAGCTGATGATCTTCACGATAATGCCCGCCGCGGCTCTCGGTCCGGGCGCGCGCGGAAACCACCAGTGCCTCGGCCATCTCGAGCAGGAAGCCAAGCTCCAGGTGCTCGGTGAGCTCGGTATTGAACACTTTGCTGCGATCCTTGACCCTCGTCTTTGCGTAGCGCTCTCGGAGGCTATGGAGGCAGTCCGACACAGAGCTGAGCGATTCCTCCGTCCGCACCACCGACGCTTTGTCCATCATCTCGTCTTGCAAGGTCTTGCGGATCTCGGCGGGTGAATCGCTCCCCGGGCCGTCGTAGAGCGACGCGAGCCACTGCCGGCTGGCGGCTTCCGCGTCCTCTCGCAGCGCCGGACGTTTGTGGGTCGAGGAGTATTCGCTCATCGCAAGACCGCCTCGGCGGCCGAACACCACTATGTCGAGCAGCGAGTTGGTGCCGAGCCGGTTCGCTCCATGGACCGATACGCACGCACACTCGCCGGCGGCATAGAAGCCAGGAACTACCTCTCCCGTACTGTCACGCAGGACCTCTGCCTCGACATTGGTGGGGATCCCCCCCATCGCATAGTGCGCGGTCGGAACGATGGGGACTGGCTCTTTGACCGGATCGACGCTGAGGTAGGTGCGGGCGAACTCGGTGATGTCGGGAAGCTTCTTCTCGATCACTTCGGGGTCGACGTCGGTGAGGTCTAGAAGGATGTAGTCCTTGTCGGGGCCTGCCCCCCTGCCCTCCTTGATCTCAAAGAACTCCGCCCGCGACACCATGTCGCGAGGAGCGAGGTCCTTGATCGTCGGCGCGTAGCGCTCCATGAAACGCTCACCGGTGCTGTTGCGCAGGATCGCTCCCTCGCCACGCGCTGCTTCCGAGAGCAGGATGCCCAACCCGTAGAGACCGGTGGGATGGAACTGGAAGAACTCCATGTCTTCGAGCGGAAGCCCACTGCGATAGACCACACCTGGGCCATCACCGGTCAAGGTGTGGGCGTTCGAGGTGATCTTGAACATCTTTCCGTAGCCCCCGGTCGCGAACAGCACTGAGGTGGCGTGGAAGACATGAAGCTCGCCGGTCGCCAGCTCGTACGCGACGATCCCCGCACATACCCCTTCTTCCATCAGTAGGTCGAGAACGAAGAATTCGTTGAAGAATTCGACACCTTGCTTGTTGCACTGCTGATAGAGCGTCTGAAGGATCATGTGACCGGTGCGGTCCGCCGCGTAGCACGCACGCTTGACCGCCGACTCGCCGTGGTTGCGCGTATGGCCCCCGAAGCGGCGCTGATCGATCTTGCCGTCTGGAGTGCGGTTGAAGGGCAATCCCATGCGCTCCAGCTCGAGCACGGACTCGACGGCTTCCTTGCACATGACGTCTACTGCGTCCTGATCGGCGAGGAAGTCCGAGCCCTTGACAGTGTCGAAGGCGTGCCATTCCCAGGAGTCTTCTTCCACGTTCGCCAGGGCCGCGCACATACCGCCTTGAGCCGCGCCGGTGTGCGAGCGGGTGGGGTACAGCTTGGAGACGACGGCGGTCTTAACCCTGGTTCCGGCCTCGAGGGCGGCCCTCAGCCCTGCGCCGCCCGCCCCCACGATGACTGCGTCGTACTCGTGAAACCGGGTCATGCAGGAGCTTTGAAGGTGACGACCACCGCGGTGCCCATGATCATCAACACAAACGTCAACGTGTAAAGGAACGCCTTTATGGTGGTGCGCCACGCAGGAGAGTGCACGTAGTCCTCGATGATCACTCGAAGCCCATTGGTTCCGTGGAGCAGGGCAAGGAACAGCATGGTCCAGTCGAATGTCTTCCATCCCACCGAAGCCCAGCGACTCGCGACGAACGCGTAGTCGACCCGCTCCACCCCCTTGCCCATCAGATGCATGATGTAAAGATGGATCAGGACGAGGAACAGCAGGATCACGCCAGAGATGCGCATGAAGAACCATGACCACACTTCGAAGGAAGAAGGCCGCCTATCAGGACTGAAGGCCTGAGGGCGGTGTTTGCGGTAGACGTCTTCGACAATCGCCATGGACGAACCGAATCCTAATGGCAGCGAACGCTCCCCTCCGGTTAACGGCTAGAGCCCTCATCGCCGGCGCCACTTAGCATGGCCTCGTGAGCCAGGAACGCCGTACCGATTCCGGCATCGACGTACAGCCGGTCTATACGCCCGATGACGTGACGATCGATGTGGCCTCCGGCCTGGGAGCTCCGGGCGACTACCCGTACACGCGCGGGATCTATCCCGACATGTATCGGGGGCGGCTCTGGACCATGCGGCAGTACGCAGGGTTCGGCAGCGCAACTGAGACGAATGCACGCTTCCGGTACCTGTTGGCGGCCGGCCAGACGGGTCTATCAACTGCCTTTGATCTGCCGACCCAGATGGGTCTGGACTCGGACCATTCCAAGGCGCTCGGCGAGGTGGGCCGCGTCGGCGTAGCGATCGACTCCCTTGCGGACATGGAGGCCCTTCTCGCTCAGATACCGCTGGCGGACGTCTCCACTTCGATGACCATCAACGCCACGGCAGCCATCCTCCTGCTCCTCTACGAACTGGTAGCGGAGGGCCAGGGGGTGGCGCCGGAGAAGATAACGGGCACCACCCAGAACGACATCCTGAAGGAATACACGGCTCGCGGGACCTACATCTATCCGCCCAAACCCTCGATGCGGATCGTCACAGACCTCTTCGCCTACTGCCGCGACCGGTTGCCGCGTTGGAACACGATCTCTATCTCCGGGTATCACATGCGCGAGGCGGGCTGCACGGCAGCACAGGAGATCGCCTTCACCCTCGCGGACGGCATCGCCTACGTTGATGCGGCGATCGCGGCCGGCTTGGAGGTCGACGAGTTCGCTCCACGGCTCTCGTTCTTCTTTGCCTGTCACATGAACTTCTTCGAAGAGGTAGCAAAGTTCCGTGCCGCCCGCCGGCTGTGGGCTCGGCTGATGAAGGAGCGCTTCAAGGCGCGCGACCCCAAGTCACTGACGCTGCGCTTCCACACGCAAACCGGCGGCGCCACGCTTACCGCACAACAGCCCGAGAACAACATCGTCCGAACCACTCTCGAGGCTCTCTCCGCGGTCCTCGGAGGTACACAGTCACTGCACACCAACTCGTTCGACGAGGCGGTGTCATTGCCCAGCGAGAGGGCAGCTCGGATCGCGCTGCGCACGCAGCAGGTGCTCGGATACGAGTCCGGAGTCGTGGACACCGCGGACCCACTGGGGGGCTCATGGTTCATCGAATCGTTGACAGACGAGCTGGAGGAGCGAGCTCAGGCGCTGCTAGATCAGGTGGACGAGATGGGCGGAGCGGTCGAAGCGATCGAGACGGGGTGGATGAAGCGGGAGATCGAAGAGTCGGCCTACCGGATCGCACAGACCACCGAATCGGGCGAGCGCGTCATCGTCGGGGTAAACCGGTTCACCGAGGAAGCGGGGGAGGGGGCCGAGGTCTACGAGCTGGATCCTGAGCTGCAGGAGCAGCAATGGAAGCGTCTGGAGAAGCTGCGTAAGGAGCGCGACCAAGCAGCTGTGGACGCAGCCCTTAAAGCGGTGGAGGAGACCGCACGAGGACGCGATAACTTGCTGCCCAGCATGCGAGAGGCGCTTGCCGCGCGGGCAACTCTGGGCGAAGTGTCAGACGCGCTCCGGGAGGTCTTCGGTGAGTACGAGCCGGGTCGCGGTGGTTGAGTGAAGATCGAGCGCGTTGCAGTGATCGGTGCCACGGGCGCGGAAGGCTTCGGGCTTGCAACGAGGTGGGCGGGGGCCGGGATCGAGGTCATCATCGGGTCGCGCGAGGCCACCAAGGCTGAGGACGCCGCGCGCCGTCTCACCGAAGTGGTGCCTGACGGAAACGTGCGCGGAGCCGAGAACCCGCAGGCTGCTGCGGGCGCCGAGGTCGTGGTGGTGACCGTCCCGTTCTCCGGTATCCCTTCGATCTACAGATCCATAGCTGAGCATCTGACAGAAGGCGCAGTCGTCATCGACGCGACGGTTCCCGTGCAGGCCTCGATAGGCGGCCGGCCCACGCATGTGTTCGGCGTGTGGGAGGGCTCGGCTGCGCAACTGGCCAAGAGTCTGCTTCCAGACCACGTCAAGATGTGCGCGGCGTTTCACTCGCTTTCGGCCGCCGCGCTGTCTGACCGAGAGGTCGCGCTGCATGGAGATGTTCTTGCGTGCGGAAGCAAGGCCGGTAAAGACACGGTCAAGGCGCTCACCGAAGCCATCCCCGAGCTGTGTTTCGTCGATGCCGGCCCCCTCGAGAACGCGCGCATCGTCGAAACCATCACGGCTCTATTGATAGGCATCAACCGTCGCTACAAGATCGACAGAGCCGGCATCCACATCACGAACCTCCCGGAGTGAGCCGTCGGAACCCGTGCGGCAACCACACCTCGCAGTGAGCTAGCGGATCACCGCCACCGTTGCACCTGCCTCTACCGACTGACCTGCTCGGACCGGCAGCTCTGCGATAGTTCCATCGGAATGGGCCAGGATCGAGTTCTCCATCTTCATGGCCTCCAGGATGCACACCGTGTCGCCTGCGCTCACGGTGTCGCCCACCTCTACTGACACCTTGACGATGGTGCCCTGCATGGGGGCCGAGAGCACCTCACCGCCGCCCGCCTGCCCCTTCCCGGAGTGCTGCGGAGGAGTGGGCTTCCTCGCGCTTGTAGCGCTCCCCGATCGCTCGCGCACCACAACTTCGAAACGCTTCCCGTCCAGCTCGAGGTCGAGGTGGCGCTGGGCGGTTTGGTCGGGGACGTCGACTTCCTCTTCGGCTGCGTCCGGCAGGACCGACAGATCCAACTCGTTCTCCACAGTTCCGGTGTGGTACGCGCCCGAGATGAAGCGTTCGTCCTTGAGCATCAGCTCATGGAAGGGGATGGAGGTGCGAAGCCCTTCGATGGTGTACTCGCTCAATGCGCGCAGCATCCTGCGCCGAGCCTCATCCCGGTGCGCCCCGAACGTGATCAGCTTCGAGACGAGTGGGTCGTAAGCCTGCGAGACCGTGGCCCCCGAGACCATGCCCGAATCGACCCGCACCCCCGGCCCCCCCGGTTCCCGGTAGTCACCGATCGTTCCCGGTGAGGGCATGAACCCACGGGCGGCATCTTCAGCGTTGATCCGGCACTCGATCGCGTGTCCGTGCAGCTCGATGTCGTCCTGCGAGAAAGGCAGCGGTTCGCCGGCGGCGATCAACAGTTGGGCCACCACGAGGTCGGTCGACGTGACCAGCTCGGTGACGGGATGCTCGACCTGGAGCCGCGTGTTCATCTCGAGGAAATAGAAGCTGGTGCCATCAGCGTCGAGCAGGAATTCGCAGGTTCCGGCATTGCGGTATCCAACCTGCTTCGAGACGCGCGCTGCAGCCTCCATGATTGCCTCGCGCACCTTCGGTTCGAGAGCCGGAGACGGAGACTCCTCGATGAGCTTCTGGTGGCGTCGTTGCAGCGAGCAATCCCTTTCCGGGAACGAGACGATGGCGCCGGACGCGTCGCCGAGGACTTGGATCTCGATGTGACGAGGACGCTGCAGGTAGCGCTCGAGATAGACGTCGGGTGACGAGAAGTAGGCGAGTGCTTCCCGTGCGGCCCCCGACAAGGCCTCGGTCGCGGACGCTAGGTCGGCGACGACCCGGAAACCTTTGCCGCCTCCTCCCGCGGACGCCTTGATGGCAACCGGCAGTCCGTGCTCGGCGGCGAAAGCTTCGACCTCGCTGGCGGAGGTGACCGGCTGTGGTGTTCCAGGGACCGTGGCAACGCCGGCATCAGTAGCCGCGCGGCGGGCGGCGACCTTGTCGCCCATCGCATCGATAACTTCCGCGGACGGACCCACCCATGTGAGGCCGGCTTCCGTCACCGCCCGAGCGAAGCCGGCGTTCTCGGCCAGGAACCCATAGCCGGGGTGGACCGCCTCGGCGCCGGACCTCCTTGCAGCCTGCAGGATCGCGTCGATGTTGAGATAGGACTGCGCTGCAGGTCCCGGTCCAACGTTGTAGGCCTCGTCGGCGAAACGGGTGTGCACCGCCTCGACGTCGAGATCGGAGAAGACGGCAACGGTTGCGATCCCGAGGTCCCGGCAGCCGCGCATGACCCGCACGGCTATCTCCCCACGGTTGGCGACGAGAAGCTTGGAGAACATCGGTCCGTATCCTAGGGGGGTGCCGGTCGACCTGAACAAGTACGTGATCGAGCTGGCGCTCCGAGGCCGTTTCGGCAGCCCGTTCAAGTACTTCGACGAGGTGGGCTCGACCAATACTGAAGCGCTGGAGTGGTCCCGTGAGGGAGCGCCACACGGCGCCATCGTTGTAACCGACCATCAGAACCAGGGACGAGGCCGCCGCGGTCGCACCTGGTTCTCCGAGCCGGGCACCGCGCTGCAGTTCTCATTGATCCTGCGTCCCGTCATTCCTCTAGACGTGTTCGGGCTGGTGTCGACGGCTCTTGGACTCGCATGTGCAGAAGCGATCGAGGCGCTCACCGGTCTGCCGGTCACGCTGAAATGGCCCAACGACGTGACGATCGAAACGCGCAAGCTGGCGGGCATCCTGGTCGAGAGCCGGGTTGCCGGGCATCGGGTGGACGTCGCGGTGGCAGGCATCGGCATAAACGTGTCGCCGCACGAAGCTTTGCCTTCAGGGCTTGCGGCGACGAGCATCGGTGCCGAGCTGACCCGCGTGGGGCGCGACCCGAGCATCGACCGGGCGCAGCTCCTCGCCGCCGCGCTCGAAAGGATCGAGGCCGTCTACGGCCTGGTCGAGACGGGGAGAGGGGCAGTCGAGCTCCTCCGTCGGGCGAGCGAGCGCTCGGAAGTGCTGGGGCAAGAGGTGATCGTGCACCGCGTAGATGGGACCAGGGTGCAGGGGATCGCAACCAGATTGCTGCCCTCCGGAGCCCTGGAAGTGGCATCCGGCGGCTTCCACATCCCGATCCAGGTGGGCGAGATCGAGCATCTGCGTGCCCGGGGGGCCGCCGCACCGAGCCCCGAGGCGTAATCAAGCCTCCGCTTCAAGTACCGTGGAGGGTAAGGCACGCTCCGTGTCACGCTCCAGGAGGGAGATCGAGATGATGCAGATCAACTACATCTCCCATATGTCCTGCGTGGCCGGACAGGTCGAGAGGCTGCGGGTCGCGCAGCTCGAGCGCGACAAGAGCCGCAAGTCGCTGTGGCAGATGGTTCGCGGCGGCAGAGGCGGTGAGGAGTCGCGCACCTTCGAGGCCTCCTCGATCGTCTTCAATAAAGGACGATGACCACACCGGACACCGAGCCGGGAGACCTCGGTTCCCTACTGAAGCGCGCCCGATCGGGCGGGGCTGCCAAGTATCACGAAAAGCTCGCGACACAAGGCAAACTCTTCGTGCGCGACAGGCTGTCGCTACTGCTTGATTCTGCCGAAGGCTTCGCTGAAGACGGTCTCCTGGTGAACGCGCTGGCCGGCGATCTCCCGGCGGACGGCGTTGTGACCGGTGTTGGATCGATCGACGGACGGCCGGTAGCAGTGATGGCTAACGACTCGACAGTCAAAGCGGGCTCGTGGGGGGCCCGAACTGTTGAGAAGATCATCCGCATCATCGAGCTCGCCCGCCGTCACGAGCATCCGCTCGTGTACCTGGTCGACTCGGCAGGAGCCAGGATCACCGATCAAGTCGATCTCTTTCCCGGGCGCCGCGGCGCCGGGAAGATCTTCTACAACCAGGTGCAGGCGTCCGGCAAGGTGCCGCAGGTCTGCTGCTTGTTCGGGCCCTCGGCGGCGGGCGGCGCCTACATCCCTGCCTTCTGTGATGTCGTTTTCATGGTCGAGGGCAACGCTTCGATGTACCTCGGCTCACCCCGGATGGCTCAAGAGGTCATCGGCGAGAAGGTCACTCTGGAAGAGATGGGCGGGGCCCGGATGCATTGCGAGGTATCCGGATGCGGCGATCTGCTCGTTCCCGACGACAAGGCTGCGATCGAAGCCGCTCGCGCATACCTTGGCTACTTCGGGCAGAGCTGGCGCGACAACGCCCCGCGCACAGAGAGCCGGCGTCCCGGCTTCACCGGTTCGCTCGCGTCGCTGATCCCCGCCGACGAGAGCCGTGCCTTCGACATGTATGGGGTCGTGGCCGGCGTGGTGGACGAAGCTTCCTTTTTCGAGATCAAGCCCAGCTTCGCTCCCGAGCTGATCGTGGGTCTCGGACGCATCGAGGGGGGTCCGGTCGGCGTAGTCGCGAACCAGCCGTCTCACAAGGGCGGCGTGCTGTTCGTGGATTCGGCCGACAAGGCGGCGCGCTTCATCTGGCTCTGCGACGCCTTCAACATCCCTCTGGTGTTCCTTTCGGATGTCCCGGGCTTCATGATCGGTTCGGCGGTCGAACGCCAAGGCATCATTCGCCACGGAGCCAAGATGATCACTGCAGTTTCCGAGGCCACCGTTCCAAAGATCTGCGTAGTGGTGCGCAAGGCTTACGGGGCGGGCTTGTATGCCATGGCAGGTCCGGGCTTCGAGCCAGATGCAACGATCGCTCTGCCAACCGCCCGTATCGCGGTCATGGGCCCCGAGCCTGCGGTGAACGCGGTTTACTTCAACAAGATCGAAGCGATCGAAGACCTGGGCGAAAGGGAGCGGTTCGTGGCCGAACGCCGGGCCGAATTCGAAAAGGACATCGACGTAATGAACCTCGCCTCCGAGAATGTGATCGACGCGGTGATCGAGCCCGATCAGCTCCGCAGTGAGCTGGTGCGCCGGCTGGATCTCGCGGCTCGCAAGGACCGCCATTTCTCCGATCGCCGGCATGGGGTTCCGCCCGTTTGACCGAAGCTAGCGAAGTGTCCTTCGTCGGACGGCGGCGTGAGGGCCGCGTCGAGATCATCACGCTCGAGCGTTCCGAAGCTCTCAACGCGCTCTCCGATGTCATGGTGCAGGAGCTTGCCGCAGCCTTCCGGGAGGTAGCCGCGGACAACGATGCCTGGGTGGTCCTGCTGCAAGCCGCCGGACCAAAGGCGTTCTGCGTGGGCGCAGACCTCAAGGAGCGAGGTGGGTTCTCGCTCGACGACTTCTACGAGAACCGCGCCCACGTGCGGGAGATGTTTCAAGCTATCCGCGAGCTGCCGCAGCCGTCCATCGCCAGCACCTTCGGCTTCGCACTGGGCGGTGGGTTCGAGCTGGCTCTGTCCTGCGACCTCGTGGTTGCGGCAGAGGGCACGAAGTTCGCGCTGCCCGAACCGCGGGTCGGGCTGCTCCCGGCGGGTGGCGGTACTCAATTGCTGGCTCGCAAGGTAGGAACAGGACGAGCGAAGGAGCTGATCTTCCGCACCCGCAGGATCGACGCATCCGAGGCGCAGAGGCTGGGGATCGTTGCTGAGGTGACTCGGCGCGAGGAGCTCGAGCGGCGCAGCCTTGAGCTGGCCGACGAGCTCTGCCGCGCTTCGCCCATCGCGTTGCGCGAGGCGAAGCGCGCCGTCGATCAAGGTTTCGGACTTGGACTCGAAGAGGCAATCGAGCTCGAGCACGACGCGTGGCAGGTCGTGATCGCAAGCGAAGATCGCCGCGAGGGCATCGCCGCGTTCAATGAGAAGCGCGACCCGCAGTGGCACAACCGGTGATGCCTTCCGCGGTCCGGATCCGCGAAGTGGGACCGCGGGACGGCATCCAGAGCGAAAAAGTGCAGGTGTCGACCGACGAAAAAGTGCGGCTCATCGATGCGCTCAGTCGCACCGGCGTCCGCCTCATCGAGGCAGTGTCTTTCGTATCGCCCAAAGCCATCCCGCAGATGGCCGATGCTCGCGACGTCTGGCAACGGATCGATAGGAATCCCGCGGTCTTCTATTCCGCACTTGTGCCGAACCGCAAGGGGGCCGAGATAGCAGCAGAGTGCGGCGTTGACGGCTTGCAGGTGTTCATCGCCGCGAGCGACTCCTACAACCTCAGGAACGTCGGCAAGAAGGTGATGGAGTCGAAGGCCGACGTTGCGGATGTGGTGTCTGTCGCGGCCGATGCCGGGATCCCGGTCGAGGGCACCATCTCCACAGCATTCGGATGTCCCTACGAAGGCGATGTGCCTCCGGCACGGGTCGCTGAACTGACCAGGTGGATGGTTGAGGAGGGCATCGGAGTGATCTCCTACGGCGACACGACGGGTATGGCGACGCCGCGGCGCGTTCTCGAGGTCGTTGAGGCCGTGCGGAGCTCGGTGCCGAAGCTGGTCATGAACATGCACTTCCACGACACTCGTGGCACCGGTCTGGCCAACGTCGTTACGGCTCTCGGAGCGGGGATCGATTATTTCGACGCTTCCGTCGGAGGCATGGGCGGCAGCCCCTTCGCCCAGGGTGCGACGGGCAACATCGCCACCGAGGATCTCGTGCACATGCTCGAAGACATGGGGGTCGCGACGGGCATCGACCTGGACGCGCTGCTCGGCGCAGCCCTCATCGCGCAGGAGATCGTGGGAGCTGACCTCCCGAGCAAGGTTCTCAAAGCCGGCCCCCGCCTGCGTGCGGCGGCAGGCGCCGGCGCAGAGATGGAGTGACGGGTGTTCTCGAAGGTCTTGATCGCGAACCGCGCCGAGATCGCCGTCCGCGTTGCACGCACGTGCAAGGACCTGGGCGTTGCCACTGTTGCGGTCTACTCGGACGCAGATGAGGGAGCTCGTCACACCCGCCTGGCGGACGATGCTCTACAGCTGCCCGGAACCGCCTCGGCGGACACCTACCTGAATATCCCGGCCCTCGTGGATGCTGCAGGGGCATCGGGGGCCGAGGCGATCCACCCGGGCTATGGGTTCCTATCCGAGAACCCATCCTTCGCGGAGGCAGTGATCGCTGCCGGGCTGGTGTGGATAGGGCCTCCGCCGGAAGTGCTTCGGGCGGTCGGGGACAAGATCTCGGCTCGGCGGATCGCAGAGTCTGCCGGCGTACCGGTCGTGCCCGGACTCCTGGAGCCGGTTGAGGATCCCGCCGTGGTGCTCAACTTTGCGGCCGAGCACGGCTACCCGATAGCCGTGAAGGCGGCGGGCGGCGGTGGGGGCCGGGGGCTGAAGGTGGCCAGAGATGCCGACGAGGTAGACGAGGCGTTCGCGGGAGCGCGCCGTGAAGCGCAGGCCTATTTCGGTGATGACAGGGTTTACGTCGAGCGCTACCTGGACTCGCCGAAGCATCTCGAGGTTCAGATCCTGGCGGCAGGCCCGGATGACGCGTTGTGGTTAGGGGTGCGCGATTGCTCGCTACAACGCCGGCACCAGAAGCTCGTGGAAGAAACCCCGCCCCCGCGGCTGTCAGAACGAGCTGCAGACATGGGGCACGCTGCCGTAGCTCTCGCCAAGGCGGTGGGTTATGTGAATGCCGGCACAGTGGAGATGCTCGTCGACGGCTCCGACTTCTATTTCCTCGAGGTGAACGCGCGACTGCAGGTTGAGCACACCGTCACCGAGGAGGTTTTCGGCGTAGATCTGGTTGCCGCCCAACTTCTGATCGCCGCAGGCGATGAGCTCGGCTTCGTTCAATCCGATCTGAGTGGACGCGGCCATGCGATCGAATGCCGCATCAACGCCGAGGACCCCGGGCGTGGGTTCGCGCCGACGCCCGGAAAGCTGATCCGCTACGTCGAGCCCTCCGGGCCGGGCGTGCGGGTCGACTCTGGCTACGGGCCCGGCGACCAACTCCCGGCTGCCTATGACTCCTTGCTCGCCAAGGTCATCTGCCACGGGTCGAACCGTGAAGAAGCCAGAAAGCGCATGCTTCGAGCTTTGCGCGAGATGGAGATCGTGGGGGTCGGATCAACGGTCGCGGCGCACGAACTCTTGTTGCGAGAGCCGTCGTTCGTCGAGGGCTCGCACACGACCACCACCGTCGAAGAGACCGGTGTGCTCGACTCGCTTCTGGCGCAGACGACCGACGCGCCACAACCAGAGGGCGTGTTGCTAGTCGATGGCCGTCCGGTGAGTCTCTGGAATCCTGCGATGTCGGACTCCGCAACTGCTGCGGTGTCGGGCGCAGTCTCGGCGGGACACGTCATCGCGCCTATGCAAGGCACTGTGCTGAAGCTGTGGGTAACGGACGGTGACACCGTGAAGGCAGGCGATCCCCTGATCGTGCTCGAGGCGATGAAGATGGAGACGACTATCGATGCCGATCAGGAAGGCAGCGTGAGTCTGCGCGTCGACCTGGGTGACAGCGTCGTGGCGGGCCAGCTGCTTGCAGTGATCGCGTGAGCTACGGCGAGCTCGTCGAGCTGGCCTTGCAGGTCATCGTCTCTGGCGCGGTCGGCTGGGTCGTCGGAGAGTGGGCCCTGCACAGGTGGCTTCTGCGTACCTTCCCGCAAGCTGCCGGCGAATTCGGCTTGCCGGAGCGAGCGCTGATCGCACTCGTCGGCCTCTTCGGTTTTGCCGTGGTCGCGATGGTCGGCAACCTGATCACGGGAGGCGCGATCTTCGGGCTGCCGGGCATCATCACCGCTGCAGGCGTGGTCGTAGTGGCAATGGGGGCGCGCCGGCGGATGTGGCCCCGCAAGGTTCCGTGGGGACCGGTCGCAGCTTTCCTGTTGGTGCTGCTTGTGCTCTACATGACTCCGGCGGTGCTGGCGGGATCGGGGGCGCGGCTGGGAGATCCGCAGTGGCACCTTGGGTGGACCGAGCAGCTGCTCCACGGCCAGGCGATCCCGACCGGTCCGGCTCCCGAGTTCGCGAGGAACGCGTACCCATGGGGCTATCACGCTTTGCTCGCCACCCTGGTGCGATTGATCCCAGGCTCTTCCACGCTGGTGGCGCTCGACGCTACCCACATCTTGTTCTTACTCGGGCTTCCCTTGTCGGCTGCCTGTCTCGCACGCAGACTGAGACGCGACGCAGGCTGGTTCGCGGCAGGAGCCGTGAGCCTCATCGGGGGGTGGGGCTGGGTCTCGGCACACGGCGCTGTGTTCGCCGCGTCGCCCTCGCAAGCTCACCACGGGGCAGACCTCGTGGTCGCGTCACCCAACGCGGTGTACGAGCTGTTCCCCCCCGCTCTCCCTCGCGAGCTCGGCCTCATAACACTTGCCGCCGCGGCCCTTTTTTCAGTGCTCGCTGCCGCCTGGGCCAGTAGAGCTAGGCCTGGCGATGATTGGCGTCACCAGGCGAGCTTCAGGTTTGCTCTTGCTGCGGGGATCGCAGGCGGGATCACGGGATTGATCTCGGTGCCTCTGTTCGTGACCTTCCTGGTGTGGCTGACCGCGGCCGCGATCGTGGCGCCGCGCGGCTTCAAGATCCGGCTATGGATCGCCTTCATGGCATCAGCCGGCGTCGTGTTCGCGCTGTGGGCCGGGCCCGTCGTCGCGGACTACCTGCGCTATGGCGGGTTCGTGAACGTGACTCCACACGTCGGAACGGAATGGGCTCTCTCGCAAGGTCTGGCCTCGTGGGGTTTGCTGGCCCCGGCCGCCGCGGCCGGAATCGTCTTCTTCGTGGTACGCCGCACCCCCGGTTCCAACACCCTCGTGGCGTTCGCCGCGGCGAGCGCCCTCTTGATGGCGGTGGCCTTGGCCCGGCCCGCGTTCCACTGGCATGTGGCCGGCAACCGGACCTTGCTGTATCAGGGCCGGGTGTGGCCCCCCGCACACCTCCTGGGGGCCGCGCTGGCGGGGGTGGCAGCCGCCGCGGGGTTCTCGTGGTTGCGACAGCGGACGCGCGTCGTGGCCCTCGGTCTCGTCCTTGCGGTCACGGTGGTCGGAGTGGCATCTCCAGCGCTCGCCTCGATCCGGTTAGCCCGTCTCATGCCGACCTACGACAAGGGATTCATCTTTGGGTCACCCGACTTCGCCCCCAATGGATTCGTCCGCCAAGCTGCCGCCCACCTCGGGCCCACGGATGTCGTCCTCGTCCATGGATCGAACATCCTTGCCTTCTCCCTCTTTTCCTTCTCCGGCGCACGCTTGGCCCGCTTCGACGAACCCACCCTGCGGAAGAACGACCTGCGCATCCGGTTCATGGATCTGGCAACGCGCTGGGACCAGCAGATGGCCAAGGGTGGCTTCCGTCCGGACTTCACGGTGGCACCCGCCGACGAGATGGGCCCGGCCCCCGTCCTGGCGCGCGGCCTGTACCAGGGCGTCGAGTACGTCCTGGTCAAAACCTAGCCAAAGATCCAATGCACCACGATCTCGAACGGAACCGTCCACGATGACGGCGCAAAACCCATTGGTCCATGTGGTCCATGTGGTCCAGAAATGGACCACGAGCACCACGTGGACCACAGGTTTTGGGCAGACGAGTATGCGATCAGTCCCCTAGGCGCAACCAGAAAGCCTCGATATGACCGCAGATTTCCGAAGTTGCCCTCTCCGGCCCCCCGGGAAAGGTAGCTTGAAGGCGGGGGAGGCTCGGGTCACGTTCGATGACCCTCTATGTGGCGACTGGAGGCAAGGGTGACTGTGGGCGAGGGGCGAGCCGCCGAGCTGGTCTCCTACGACCGGCTTTACCGCCAGTGGGAGCAGAACCCGTGGAGCGCCACGGACATCGATCTCAGCGTCGACGCCAGGGACTGGAACGAGCGACTGACGAGCCGGCAGCGCGACTCCATCGTGTGGAACTACAGCATGTTCCTGGTGGGCGAAGACGCGGGCACCAGAGCGTTGACGACCGCTCTGGACAGTGAAGCGGCTTTCGCCGAAAGGATCTTTCTCAGCACTCAGATCGTCGATGAGGCGCGCCACCATGTGTTCTTCGATCGCTTCATGCGCGAGGTCGCGGGCTACGGCTATGACACCGCGTCCACGCTCGAGGCAGTCGATCGACACCTCTGCTGGGGATTCAGGCAGGTCGTGGAAGAGTTGGACAGAGTCGTCGAAGCACTCCGGAAGAAACCCAAAGACCATGCCTTGCTGGCGCAGACGGTGGCCCTCTATCACGTCATGATGGAGGGATCGCTCGCAGTTCCAGACCGCCAGTTCGTTCCTCGTTACATCGGAAAGCACGGTCTACTGCCGGGCTTCAGCGAGGGACTCCGAAACGTCTCTCGGGATGAAGCGCGCCACGTTGCCTTCGGTGTGAAGCTACTGAGTGACCTCATCCGGTCATCGAAGGAATGCAGGCAAGCCACGATCGAAGCGGTGGACCGAGCGCTGCGATGGTCGGTGGGCTTCCTCGTGCCCCCGAACGCGGATTACTCCTACGTCGAATGCTTCGATTGCTCCCCGAACGACATGTTCGCGTCGGCAATGCGCTCACTCGATGCGCATCTGAAGATGATGGGTATCGCTCGCACTGAGATCCCTTTGCTGGCGCACGAGGATCAGGCGCTGTCTTATGAAGAGCGCGCTCGCCGCGCCATCGTGTTGGTCGAGTCGAGGGTTGTGGGAGACGACTCGCAGGAACCAGAGCTTTCCCGCGAGGCATTCGAGATCCTCTTCGAAGACATGGCGCGATCGATCGATATCGAGATCGCCCGATCGATCGGCGGCCCCATCGAATGGGACTTCTCCGATGCGGAGTCCTGGCATCTCGTCGTCACCAATGGCCATGTTGAAGCAAAGCTGGGCGGCTCGGGGAATCCTGCTTTGCGCCTCGAGTGCGCATCTCCGGAATTTGCCAAGATCGCGGTGGGCAGGACCGATCCTCGGTGGGCCCTGCTCAAGCGCAAGCTTCGGGTACACGGCCCCCTGTCGACGCGGACAAAGCTGCCCAAGCTTTTTGGGTGACGATGACCCCCGAGCGCCGACGAATTACCCTGACGCGGTGGATCTAGACCTCAGCCAAGAACAGCAGGACTTCCAGAAGACGGTTCGTGGGTTCGTCGACGACGTGATCCGTCCCCATGCAGAGCGCTGGGATCAGGAGCATGAGCTGCCGATGGACGCGGTTGCCCAGATGGGGGAGCTCGGACTCTTCGGCCTGCCCTTCCCCGAGGAGTACGGGGGTTCGGGCGCAGACTTTCTGACCCTGTGTCTCGCCATCGAGGAGATCGCTCGGGTGGACTCGTCGCTGGCGATCACGCTCGAGGCGGCGGTTGGTCTTGGGGCGATGCCGATCTTCCGCTTCGGAACTGCGGCCCAAAAAGACAAGTGGCTGCCCGGGCTCGCCACCGGCGAGGTGCTGGCCGGCTTCGGCCTGACCGAGCCGGGGGGCGGCACTGACGCGGGGGCCTCGTTGACGTCAGCCAGACCCGATGGCGACAGCTGGGTCATCAACGGTTCGAAGTCGTTCATCACGAATTCGGGAACTCCGATCACTTCGTTCGTAACGATCACCGCGATCACCGGACAGCAAGATGGGCACAAGGAGATCTCTGCCATCGTCGTCCCGTCCGACACCCCGGGCTTCTCGGTGGCCGCGCCTTACCGGAAGATGGGGTGGTGGCATTCAGACACGCACGACCTGTCATTCAACGATTGCCGCGTCCCGGAGGACAACCTTCTCGGCGAGCGCGGTGAGGGCTATCGCAACTTCCTGAAGATTCTCGATGATGGCCGCATCGCCATCGCAGCGTTGGCGGTCGGTTTGGCGCAAGGTTGTTTGGACGAGAGCCTGAAATACGCGCGCGAGCGCAGCGCGTTCGGCAAACCCATCGGGAGCTTCCAAGCCCTCCAGTTCAAGATCGCCGACATGGCGTGCAAGACCGAGCTGGCGCGGCAGGCCTATCACAAAGCGGCGTGGCTCAAGGAGGTGGGCCGGCCCTATAAGAAGGAAGCGGCAATAGCGAAACTGTTCGCCTCGGAGGCAGCGGTGGACGTTGCCAGGGATGCGGTGCAGATCCATGGAGCTTACGGATACATCGAGGATTTCCCCGTGTGCCGACACTTCCGGGACTCGAAGGTGTTGGAGATAGGTGAGGGGACTTCCGAGGTGATGCGCATACTGATCGGCCGGGAGCTCGGGCTTCCAAGCTAAGGGTTTTGTGACCACCGCGCTGCAGCCGTCCCTCATCTCGTCACCCGGAGAGATAGCGGCCGCTGCCGATGCCGCTCGCAGCTCGGGTGCGATGGCGCTGGATACGGAGTTCCTTCGAGAGCGCACCTATCGGGCCCGCCTTTGCCTTGTGCAACTCGCTACCAGAGACCAGATCTGGCTGATCGATGCAGCAGTGCAAGATGACCTGACTGCAGTGACCGGATTGTTGTCAGATCCGGGCGTTGAAGTCGTGGTTCACGCGGGCAAGCAGGACCTGCAGATCTTTCACGACGCCTACGGAGTCCTTCCGCGCAACGTGTTCGACGTCCAGATAGCTGCGGGATTCGCGGGTCTGGGAGCGTCGCTTCCTTACGGGCGCCTCGTGGGAGAAGTCCTGGGCGTCAGGCTGGAGAAGGCCGAGTCCTATACCGACTGGTGCACCAGGCCGCTCACGGCAGGGCAGTTGAGCTATGCCGCCGACGATGTCCGTTACCTGCTCGGAGCGGCCGACGCGCTGAAGGCACAGTTGAACGAGATGGACCGCATGGCGTGGGTCGGCGAAGAGATGGCTGCGTTGCAGACGGACGCTACCTATGAATCCGATCCGGGAGAGGCGTGGCGGCGCGTTGGGGGCCGGGGCTCACTCTCTGGCCACCAGGCAGCGATCCTCAAGGAAGTGGCCCGGTGGCGGGAAGAAGCAGCCTCCAGGCGCGACCTTCCTCGGGGATGGATCGTCAAGGACGTGACGCTGGTAGAGATCGCGCGCAGGGCCCCCTCTACGCCGACGCAACTAAAAGCGATCCGCGGAGTCAATGCGCGCGAGGCAGAGCGATCGGGGGGCGCGATCCTGGCCGCAGTAGAGCGAGGCAAGCGCGCCGAGCCGATCGCGACGAAGAAGGGCCCTGGTCGCAGCGTTCAGCACCGAGTGCGCGCGCTCACGGGCATCGCAGATGCTCTTATCAAAGCAAGGTCGGACCAGGCAGGTGTTGCCCCCGAGTTCGTTGCCACACGCGACGAGCTCGAATCGGTTCTCGTCGACGTGATGGAAGGCTCCTCGGATGGCTCCGGCCACGCTTTGCTCGGCGGCTGGAGGCGGGAGTTGGCAGGCAGGTCCATACTTGCCCTCGTGCAGGGGCGGATCGCTATCGCGGCCACGGACCAGCCTCCCTATATCCAGGAGATAGATCTGCAGAGATGACTAACGAAGAAGACCGCATAGCGCTGTTTCTGGATTTCGAGAACCTTGCTCTGGGCGCACGCGATCGCGGTGAGCCGTTGGATGTTGCGGTGATCATGGATGCATTGTCCGAACGGGGCAGGATCATCATCCGGCGCGCCTACGCCGACTGGAACCTCTTCTCGGAGCACCGGCAGCAGCTGGCGCTGGGACGGATCGAGATGATCGAGATCCCGCAACGCACGGGGATGGTGAGGAAGAACGCAGCAGACATCAAGCTTGCTGTCGACACGCTGGAGCTCGCGTTCGAACGCTCGTTCATCACCACCTTCGTGATCGGGTCCGGAGATTCGGACTTCACGCCTTTGGTTCTCAAACTGCGGGAGTTGAACAAGAGAGTGATCGGTGTGGGTGTCGAGGGATCGACGTCAGAGCTTCTTCCCGGAGCCTGCGACGAGTTTCTCTTCTACGGAAGATTGTTGGGCTCGGGCAAGGCCGTGCCCGCCCGCAAGCCGAAGAAGGAGCGGTCTCAGAACAACGAAAGCTCCGAAGACGAAGCCTCAGACCTTGTCCAGATCGCGAGGCTCGTCACGCGGACCGTTGCGGGATTGCAAGGATCAACGAACGGTCCGGTGTTGTCGTCGATGGTTAAGCGGGTCATCTTGCGGAAAGACCCAACCTTCTCAGAAAGTGATTTCGGCTTCAGAACGTGGGGCGAGCTGATGCAACACCTCCAAAAGACGAAGGTCGTCGAGCTCCGCACCGGCACTGCAGAAGGCGATCCTGTGGTCGAGTTTCCGAGCGAGGGCGACGGACAATCAGACGCGTTCGAATTGTTGCGCGCCACCGTTACGGATCTGCAGGCGCGCAACGGACCTCCACTGCTATCGGGCCTCAAGAACGAGCTACGGAAACGACGGCCCGATTTCTCCGAGAAGAACTTCGGCTATGGGGGATTCCTGCAGTTCGTTAAGGCCGCCCGGGCCAAGGACATCGTCGACCTCAAGTGGGACGACGAAGCCGAGGACTACTACCTCTCCGCGCAAGCCTGAACGGTCTGGTGCCTGGGCCACGTGCCAGGATGATCATTTGACCGAGCGCGGCAGTCGCTCGCCCGGACCGTTTAGCGCAGCCAGGTCCTAACGATCGCCTTGCTGAAACCCCACGCGTAGCGAAGCGCCGGCGGTTTCTTGGTGACGCCTGAGGCGCGCCGCCGGATCGATACCGGAACCTCGAGCACACGGAAGTTCTTTCTCGTCGCGTCGAGGATCATCTCCGACACGTAGAACTGGTCCTGACGCAGATCGAGGTGACGCAGCACGTCGGTGGTCATCGCCCGGTACCCGGTGGAAGGATCGGTGATCTTGGTCCCGCCCAGTGTGCTGATCAGCCGCGCGAACAGGCGAACCCCCCGCTCGCGCACGGCAGACTCGACTTCGAACTCGCCCAGCACGCGTGACCCCTGGACCATGTCCGCGTCACCCGCTATCAGGGGCTCGACCAGCCGGTGCATCTCACTGGGGTCGTGCTGGCCGTCGGCATCCATGGTGACGACGATCTGCGCACCGAAGCCAACTGCCGCTTCGTAGCCCAACCGAACAGCGGCCCCCGATCCGCGGCGAAGGTCCCGTTGGATAACGAGCGCCCCCAGGTTCCGAGCAGTCGTTTCGGTTGCGTCGGTGCAACCGTCGGCTACAACCACCGGGACGACGGGGATGCCGAGAACTGCCCTTGGCATGTCCCCCAATACTCCGGGGAGGTTGGCGGCTTCGTTGAAAGCAGGCATCACGACCACGCACGCGCCGCGGGCCGGCGTCCACCCTTCCGCCTGTGCGCGCTTCAGCGCAAGGTGGTCGACGAGCCCCCCGATCTCGTTGGAGAGCTGGTCGTCTCGCGAGAAGCCGCGGAAGACGAGTGCCATGGTGAAGAGGTTCGAGATGACGAGAAGGCCGATGATCCGTCTCTGCTGACCGGCTTGAAAGCCCAATGCGTTCAGAACGGGGTCGAGGAGGTTGGGATCCGCGGCTGCGATCGTGAGACCGACCACCGCGATGCCCACTGCAAGGAGCTCCCCGCGTCTCAGCTGACCCTTCCGATAGCGCATGACTGCGAATGCGGCGAGAAGAATTGCCGCAACAGCACCGAGGATCCTGATTCCCATCTCGTCACCATAGCGAACGAGACGGCGCCACAACGTATTCTCGGCCCCGATGGAGGCCTATGAAGCTTCGACTTACGGCGACCGCATCGCCGAGATCTACGACTCGCTGCATCCGCGCGGGCTGCTGGACACCGACTCGACGGTGGAATTCCTGGCCACCCGAGCGGGCTCCGGCCCGATCCTGGAGCTTGCCATCGGGACCGGGCGGGTGGCGCTCCCTCTGGTGCAGCGGGGATTCGAGGTCCACGGGATAGACGCATCCGAGAAGATGGTGTCGAAGCTGCGGGACAAACCGGGGGGCCGCGACCTCCCGGTAGCGTTCGGGGACTTCAAGGACGTTCCGATCGAGGGCGATTTCAGCCTGATCTACCTGACCTTCAACACGATCTACGCATTGGCGACTCAGGAGGACCAGGTGACTTGCCTTCGCAACGTTGCCGAGCATCTAACCGACGAGGGCGTGTTCATCCTCGACGCCTTCTACCCTGATACCTCCCGGTTCGACCGAGGCCAGCGCACCCAGGTCAACGAGGTCGAGGTCGACCGCGTCTTCCTCGATGTCTCCCGCCACGATCCGGGGGCCCAGACGATCTCGTCGCAACACCTCATCATCACGGAGCATGGGATCGAGATGTACCCAGTGCATCTCCGCTACATATGGCCCTCCGAGCTCGACCTCATGGCACGGCTTGCCGGACTGGAACTTAAGGAACGCTACGCCGGCTACTCCGAGCAACCGTTCACTTCCGCGAGCGGAGCCCATGTCTCGGTGTATGGCCCGGCTCGTTCAGGCTCAACTTCCACGTAGCCGGACGGTGCGATCAGGACATCGGTGGCGGCTGGGTCTCGCCGTGCTTCTCCTCTCGGGTGTGGCCGTGCTAACAGTGGCTCTCGTTCGAGCAGAGGACCGCGGTCCCCGAACCGTCCCCATCGTGACCTCCATAAGTCCTCGATGGGGAGGCATCAAGGTCGACGCTCACAAGATCCCGGCTGCGATCCACAAGATCAAACATGTCGTCATCCTGATGCAGGAGAACAGATCCTTCGACAACCTCTTCGGGACCTTTCCGGGGGCGGACGGGATCCCGATGAAAAACGGTGTCCCCACGGTGTGCGTGCCCAATCCGGCAACGCATGGGTGTACCCGCCCTTTCCACGACACGACCGGCGTCGACACCGGTGGTCTGCACCGCGATATCGATGCCAGGAACGACATCAATGGCGGCGCGATGGACGGCTTCATAAGGGTGGCAGAAGCATCGGTGGAAGGGTGCTCCTATCCCGATACCGAGTGCCAGACGGATCCACAGATGCCCGACGTGATGGGCTACCACAACTCCCACGAGATACCGAATTACTGGGCCTACGCCAAACACTTCGTACTGGAAGACCGGATGTTCGCGCCAACCTTGGGACCTACGTTGCCGTCACATCTCTACCTCCTGTCAGGGTGGTCGGCTGCGTGCCCGGGGCTGAGCCCGCTTAGTTGCCACCCCTCGCTCGGCGAGCAGCGAATTATCGATCCCGACACTTCGGGTCAACCCGACTTCCGGTGGACCGACCTCACGTACATGCTGGCCCAACACCACGTGAGCTGGCGCTATTACATCTCTGGTCAGACCATCTCCGACTGCGACGACGGCTTGGAAGCCGGAGAGTGCCAACCCAAGCCGGTGGT
>JAXDJR010000032.1:0-14371 GCA_034667545.1 Actinomycetota bacterium | reverse complement strand
TTGATGTGCAAGACGTCTGGTGCCCATGTGTCTCCCGAGTCGGACCGGTCGGCCCACTGCGGGAGCCTCTTCAATGCGTCGCCGAGGAAGTGCCAGTTGATCAGGTTTCGCGATACGAGGATGGGCATGTGAATCAGATGGTCATAAACAGTCTGGGTCGTGTAAGCGTAAAAGAGGTTGCCGACAGGGATGACTGTGGGATCTGGAGCGTTGAAACCCACGACAGGATTTCTATAGGAGTTCGCCGTCGGCGAACGGTTGATGGGATCGGTTGGCAAATGTTGACCCGGCAATCTTCCACCGGCCACCGGGGGGCTCGAGCCCGAGGTCCGGGAAACCCTGGGCGAGACGGAGGATCGGTTGTCGAACTGCCGCACCAACACGAAAGTGATGCCGACAATCGCGACGGCGAACAGACCGACAAGCAAGACTGATCTACGCGACCCGGCCTGGGTCGACACAAGCGACGTGGTCGACTGCCGACCAACTCCTTCGGCTTCGAGGGCTTTTCTAGCTGCCATCGCCAAGTCACCCGCGATGCCGTAGCGCTGCTGCGGTGTTTTGGCCATCGCCTTGGCAATGACCCCATTCATCGCCGATGGAAGCTCGGGTCGTCGATCCGTGACCCGTGGGACGGGTTGGTTCAGATGTGCCCACAGGATCGCGACATCACTCTCCAGGTCGAATGGACGGCATCCGGTGAGGCACTGATACATCACGCAGCCTAGGGAGTAGATGTCTGACCGTCCATCCAAAGGCTTACCTTCGATCTGTTCCGGCGCGACATATCCAACTGTGCCCATGAGCTCGCCCGACTTCGTTGTGCCTCCAAGGTTTGGTCGTTTGGTTAAACCAAAGTCAGACAGGAAGATGCGGTCCAGCTCGCCTTGATCCTCAGTCACCAGAATGTTTTCAGGCTTGACGTCCCTGTGGACCAAACCGGCTACGTGCGCAACATCCAGCGCCTCGGCGATCTGCTCGATCACATGCAACGTGACGGAGGGAAGTAAGCGACCGTGGCGATCGAGAAACTGGGCGAGAGTGCAGCCCTCGACCAAGCGCATAGCGATATACAGCAAGCCTTCCGCTTCGCCTGCGTCGTAGATCGGAATGATGTTGGGATGCTCGAGACTCGCAGCCAGTCGCGACTCCCGGACGAAGCGGTTCCGAAACCGTTCATCTTGAGAGAGCTCCGGAGCCAGTAACTTGAGCGCTACCGTGCGGTCCAGGTGCTTGTGCTGCGCTCGGTAGACGACGCTCATGCCACCACGCCCCACGAGCGCCTCGAGTTTGTACCCCGCTATCTGAGCGCCGATATAGGGGTCAAACCCGGGAAAGCGTTCCATCTGAACTCAACTTTCCCTTCCAAGCCCACGCCGATCTTTTCAGTCTTGACGATCTCAGGCTACCCACGACGGGTTCCGGTGTCCAGAAGGAAGGGTCACCGCGCTAGGCGCCACGCAGAACCGAGTCTCAGACCGTGAGGAAACCTGATCCCCGGCTGGTTACGCTTGTTGTGCCATGGACAAAGCGAATGCCAGTCGACCTCACATCCCTGGTTATGGACTCCCTGAAACCGAAGATGACCTAATGGACTGGGGGGACGTCGAAACCCGTCTCGAAGCATCGAAACATTATTGGTTCGCCACTACTTCGCCGGGGGGCAGGCCCCACGTTAACGCGATCTGGGGCGTGTGGCTGAATGGAGCTCTCTACTCTGGTGGAGGCCCCGACGTGCGTTGGGCCAAGAACCTCGAAGCAAACCCCGCGATCGCAGTGCACCTAGAGGATGGGGAAAAGGTAGTGATCCTGGAGGGCCAAGCTCAGCGCACCTCAGCAGAGGACGACCATGAGGTAACTGCCGTGAAAGCTGCCTACAAAATCAAGTATGACTTCGATCACCCGGCGCCATTCTGGAAGATCACACCCACCCTTGCCTTTTCATGGACGAGCTTCGAAAAGGATGCGACCCGGTTCAAGTTCCAGGAACAGACGCACGTCAAGGCGAAGCACTGACTGGCAAGCATGTTTTTGGCCAGGATAAGAAAGGTCGCAGATCCGATCGCCCTAAGCCATCATTCAATTGGTCGGGGGTCCGTTGTGCAGGAACATGAGGGAGGCCCTTTCCGGGCCTCCCAATTATGTCTCGGCGATGGAGCTCAGTATCTGTTGATACGCACTAGGTTGTGAGGCGCACGATCTTAGAGGCCGAATCATGCTTGTCGAACTTCGAGGAAACAGCCTTTGCGGTAACCTTTGCTGCTCCAGAGCGAAATGCTCGTTGGCTACTGAACTTGGCTCTCCATCTCGTCAGTCCATGGCATTTCAAGCTGTGGAATACCGACCCGGAGACAACATGCTGACCGACCGCCTGCTTGATCGAAGCACGGAAAGACACATGCGATGACCGGTTGCATCTGAGAGTGCCCTTGACGACGGCTTCGCCGGTGACGCTGCTAACGTGTCCCCTTCCGATATGCAGCCGCACGTGGAAGGGAGGCGGCGCGTCCTTCACACTCAGAACAAGATTGCCTCCACTGCGTCGAGCCGTGACCATGATGAAGTAGCGCTTCCGAGCCTTGACACGAACACGAAGCCTCGATTGCTGCGACTGTGCAGCATTGTCGTTGCATGCAAGCCTGGTCAGCGCTCCGTTTGTCTTCGTGTAGACGGAAAGAGAGGTGTCGTAGTCACTCTTTAGTGTGTCGATCTGTAGACGCCTGACCTTCTCTCGTCGGATCGAGTACCAGACAGAGGCTCTCCTCCCCCCACATCGGGGATCCGTGGGTGCAAATGTCGCCTCGCTGGTGTCGATCTCATGCTTGAAGGGAAGCAGGCGTCCGATCCTCTTGGCATCACTCAGCTCATCGTTGCGCGGGGCGGGAGGGGCTAAGCGAGCAGCTAAGTCCAAGATGCCGCCCTCTTGGTCTCCCCCACTAACAACGATGTGATACGTCTGGCCCGCGCCAGCGGTGAACCTCAAGGCTCCTCCTTGGGCACAGCCGACCTGTTGAAGGGATCCTCGGTCACCCGTCCATACCGACGTCACCGTGTAGTAGTCGCTGCCGGATGTGTCCAGCTCAACTCTCTTGTCTCCGGAGGGAGTGTAGGAGTACCAAACGGTGTTGCTTCCCACACAGTCGGTGGGGTCATCGTTTGCTCGCGTAGCTTGGGATGTGTCTATCTCGGTGTTGAAGGGAAGTGCCGTGATGATCGTGGCATTGTCGAAATCGTCGTTTCCCGGAACGGCGGCGTAGGCCGGCAGCGTCGCCAGACCCAAGACTGTCAGAACACAAAGCAAGACGGTTGCGCTTCTAGTTCTTTGCAGAATCCTGCTGTTTGATCGCGCGCTAGCCCTTCTTACGAATCTCCTGTTGATGAATGACGAGTTCCTATCCTTGTTGCGCATCTGATCAACCTCCTCGTGATTTGGTTCTATCGAGCGTCGTCGCGATCCGATCTGCGCTTCCTACTGAGGCTCCTCCCCGTCTCAGTGGGCCGCCCCATGCAAGAGCAACCCGGATCGCGCATGTCTCTTTCGAGAGTGACCGCTCCGCCGCTGATATTCATCGCCAAACTGCTCGACCGAACTGTGTAATTCGGCACTGATGGCTGAGTCGGCTGTCAAGCCCTTGACGCCATGGAACCCTCGGCGGAGGATTCCCGGATGCTCAACAACGGGAGAAACTCACATGGCTCCATTCGGGAACGAAGGGGCGCGCCGATAAAAGAGGTTGTCGGAACTTCGCAACCGAATCAAGATGGAGCCGGAGCGAAGTGTTTCGATGAGAAAGTTCACTGATCACGTTGAGGCGATGGAACCTGTGGATATTGAGCTTGCTCCTCAGCTGCTTGCTTGTAGGCCAAGTTGCCACCGCGCTTTCTGCCAGCGCTTATCCCTTCAAGCGGAACCTCCAACTAGGCGACACCGGTAAGGACGTGACGGCACTCGAGGTGCGGATGGCGGGTTGGTATCCAAGCCAGAACAACACCTCCCTCAAGATCGATAAAAAGTTCACCACTCGGACCGAGATCGCGGTAGAGCGATTCCAATCCTTTTACGGCCTCTCCGTCGACGGCATCGCAGGGCATGACACCTATGCAAAGCTGGCCCGCTTGTTGGACCCCGACGGGTCGACAGCTCACTTCAATTGGGGTGAGTTCAAGCAGAATCGGAGTCCGAGTTGCTCTGCAAAGGCGAACTCATACGCGGGCACTTTCGATGGTGGCATGGCGTCGCGCTTCAGGGTCAAGCGATACGTGCGCAGGCTGATGTGGCGGCTCGAAGCCCTTCGAGCCAGGGCAGGTCGTCATCTGATCGGGATCAACTCCGGTTTTCGCAGCGTTGACTACAACGCCTGCATCGGTGGCGCGGCCGGCTCCCAGCACATGTACGGGACCGCTGCGGATCAGAGGATGGCGAACGTCACGAACCATCACGAGCGGCGCGTAGGCGAGCGGACAGATTTCTCAGGCATAGGTTGCTATTCGCAGCTCACTCACAACCACTTCGACATCCGTTTGGACAATGCGGACCTGCCCTCGTCTCAGTTCTGGTGGTGGCCCAAGCAGAACAGCCTGGGTGAGGATCTCGACGATCAAGGCAGGCCTTGTTACGGGGAGGTTGCCACCTCCACAACCTCGAGACTGTCGGCCCGATCGAGGATCGACGTCCTAACGGCGGCACAAGTGAGGGCGTTCGGCGCAGCCGGCGAGGAAATAGCTAGGGGTTCTGGCGACTAACTAGTCGCGGACTTCCCTGGGTCCCGGGGCGGGAGCTGGAGCTCTTCATCCGCCGGTAGACCCTGTTGGAGCTCGCGCTCTCGCTCACGTTCGGCATTGAATTCAAGACCGAGTAGAAGCGCGTTGTTAGAGATGTAGATCCACAGCAGGAAGACGATCACGGCCCCCAGACTTCCGTAGGTCTTGTTGTAGGAGCTGAAGTTCGCAATATAAAAGGCAAACGCCGCGGATGCCAAGATCCACACGGCCAGAGCCACCAAACCCCCAGGTGTGACCCAGTGGAAGCCAGGTTGACGAACGTTGGGGGCCAGGTAGTAAAGCATCGAGATCATCGTGACCACGAGGATCAAGAGCACCGGCCATTTGGCGATTGACCAGACCGTCACGACGACAGTTTGGAAACCGAGTGCCTTCCCGACCGCTGTAGCGAGTGGGCCGGTCAGGACGATGGCCAGCATGACGATCGCAAGCAGCAGCACCATCAAGATCGTGATGCCAACCTGCAAGGGAGCCTTACGAAGGAACCGGCGTTGTCCGACGTCATAGACCGCGTTCGAGGCGCGCATGAAGGCGCCGATGTATCCCGAGGCCGACCACAGGGCGCCCAGCACACCAACCCCGAGGAGCGCCCCCGCACCACCCTTGTTCTTGACGACACTCTCGATGGGGCCTCTGAAGGTTTGGATGGCGGATGGCGGCCCTAGCTGCCCAACGATGCGGAGCAGGGTGTTGATTGTGTTTGCATGACCGAACACACCAAGCAATGCCACAAGCACGATGAGAGCCGGGAATAACGAGAGCACCGCGTAGTAGGTGAGGGCCGCGGCCCAATCGGTGAGATTGTTGTCCTTGAATCCTCGGATGGTTCGACTGAGCACGCTCATCTGATCCTCCTGTCACCTGTGCTCGACGCTGCGATCTAAGGGATCTCGCATCCTCTCCGGCGCGGGTGAGAACTGTCTGAGTGTCCTCCAACGTCGGTCGAGATTTCAATGAGTACCGGGCTCGCCTGTGAACCGCAGTCTGCATCGCGGTGAGCTCGGCACCGCCCGCCGCGTGGTTGCCGAGTTACACACGGCCAGCTTTCGCTCCACACCATTCCGACGCAGTCTCGCGCTAAGGTTCGCAGATGACGACGGTGCTCCTGTTCCACCATGCGCAAGGACAGACCACCGGGTTCCTCGCCTTCGCCGACCAACTGCGGGACGCAGGCCATACGGTTCACGCCCCTGACCTCTACGACGGGCACACCTTCGACGACCTCACCGAAGGGGTCGCCTACGCAAAGCACGTGGGCTTCCCGGAAATCATCCGCCGCGGTTCGACGGAGGCAGCCGACCTTCCGGCCGACATCGTGTACGCAGGCTTTTCCCTTGGCGTCCTGCCGGCGCAGTCCTTGGCGCAGACCCGGCACGGTGCGAGAGGGGCACTTTTCTATTCCGGATGCCTCCCGCCCTCTGAGTTCGACAGTCCCTGGCCTGCCGGCGTGCCGGTCCAGGTCCACATGATGGATGCAGACGAATGGTCCGACGAAGATCGAGTCGCAGCGAAGCAGCTCGTCGACGAGGTCGACGATGCAAAACTGTTCCTCTACCCAGGTTCCAGCCACCTGTTTGCCGACTCGAGTCTGAGCGATTACGACGAAGATGCGGCGGCGTTGCTCACAGAACGCACGCTTGCCTTCCTACAGAGGGTTGGCGCACCGCAACCATAGATACAGGCCCCTTGGCCACGTCGCCTGGCGAGACGCCTAGGGTAAGTCCGTGGCTTATTTCGTTGCTCTCATATTCGGTTTCGCCTTTGGAGCCGCCGATCAATACCTGGGAAGCCGCTTAGTGCTCGGTGCGTGGGCCCCCACCGTAAGCATGATCTCGGCGCCTTGGCTCTTGCTCTCCTTCGCCGCCGGAATGACCCAAGAACGCAGGCGCCGTGCGATGGTGTTGGGTCTCATGGTTGTCGCCCCCGCTTTGGCTGGGTATTTTGCAATGACCTGCAGTCCCATCGAGAGCGTAGCGCTCGGACGCTTCGCGACATGCTTCACCACGATTGCGCGAGTTCCCTATAACCCGCTGTGGATCCTCGGAGGCATCGTTTTCGGACCGATGTATGCACTCCTCGGGCAACGCTGGCGCGTCGACAGGTCGAGGATCAGCGCCACCATCGTCGTCTGCACACTTTGCTTCGAGCCGCTGGCTCGTCTTCTGCTCGTTCCTTGGATGCTTCCGCCGCAACCCATCGTGTGGTGGTCCGAGGTCGCGATCGGCGTTGTCCTCATCGTGCCCTTCGGCTTAGCTATCGCACGACGACGTCCTGTGCAATCGGGGGTTCCTCTCCGGGGGGATGAGCTCTAGCCATCTGTTCATTGATGGCGGTTGTGCCAGACAACTCTGGTGCTAAAGCCAGAGCTGACCGTCAGCTGTCGCGGAGCTTGTCCTCATCCACGACGTGTACTGCGGCCTCCTCGGGTGCGAGGAAGGAATCTTGCTCCAAGGATGCATCAGCGACCATCTCGCTTTCCTCATCTGGCTCGCCTGAGTCTTCGATCACCAACGCTGTGTCGGTCGGAGCCTGCCCTTGTCGCTCCTGGGCGAGCCGTTGATCGAGCGACTCCCCTCGGGATTCCTCTTCGGCTGTGGTTCCGAACGATTCCGATCCCAGAGCGTGGTCGGCTTGCTCCATCACGGCCTCGAGCTGCTCCCCAGGGTCCCTCTCTGGATCTTCATCGAAGCCTGCATCTTGGTCCGTCATCTCTCCATCGGAAGATTCCATCCATGCCTCCATTCCCAGCAGTCACTCGCCCGCCATCGAAGGTACCAGGGGATCCCGAGTGGATCACAAGGCTTGAACCGCGACATAAGCCTTAGGAGGGACAGAATCTCAGCTTCAATCGTGTCGGGATACGGTCAATGCACGGCACATAAGTGGCGAGATGGGTACATAGTGGAACTGGGTCGCTTCCGAAGTGCCTCAGAGGGGATACATCACCATGAAGAGAGCACTGACGATCTTTGCCGGAATCTGCATTCTAAGTCTGAACCTAGTAGGGGCCCAAGCAGCTACGCCAACGTGCTTTGGTAAACCCGTTACGCAGCTCGGCACGGCGGGCGATGACGTGATCATCGGCACAAGTGGGTCGGACGTCATCAGCGGGCTGGGGGGCAACGACACCCTGTATGGCGGAGGCGGAGGCGACTACATCTGTGGGGGTACGGGCAGCGACAAGATCTTTGGCGATCGGACCTCAGCAACGACTTACGCCGGCCCTGCCGATGACACGCTGGCTGGGGGCCGCGGCAACGACCGTATATTCGGCGATGGCAACACCCTGCAACACGCAGGCGACACTTTCATCGGGGGTTACGGCAACGACTACATCAACGCGGGACCGCTCTCCTTGAACAACGGTTACGAACGCGACAACGTGGTCTCTTACAATGGTGCTCCAGGACCGGTTTCGGTCACCGACGCCGCTAGCTCTACCGGTAGCTCGACCACAACCGTCACTGGCGACGGCACGGATACTCTGATCGATGTTGGCGCGATCCAGGGATCGCCGTTCGACGATTCCTTTTCCATCAACGGTTGGGTGGATGAGGTCGCCGGCGGGGGTGGCAATGACCACATCACCTACGGGTCCGGGGGGGCAGGAGGGCTCGAGGTCAATGGCGACGGCAACCTCTGCGTCCGCTGTCTTGGTTCCACGGGGATCGATGGGAACGACACGATCATCTTCACGCCTGGTTCTTATGGCGTGGACGTCGGTGTATACGCCGGCGGGGGTAATGACACGGTCAGCGGAGCCACATATCCATCCCATGGCGAGTTCGGAGGTCCCGGGGATGACAGCCTCTCCGATACGCAACTGGCCTATGGGGAGGACGGCAACGACACATTGATCGGAACTACCGGATATGACAATCTCTATGGGGGGCCCGGTGCCGACATCATTGAAGGCAGAACGGGCAACGATTCACTGCTCGGTGAAGCGGGAAACGACACCCTCAATTCACAAGACGGCGTCGCCGGCAACGACACCGTCGACGGGGGCGCCGGCGTGGACGGATGCACCTTCGACACTGGTGACACCGTTTTGAGCTGTCCCTAGTCTGCCGACTCAGCAGCATTGATCCGAACGCCGGCGACATCTTGTCCCGCATGCCCCGATCATTCTGGTGTTAGAGCGAGTCGTTAGAGCCGCCCGGCCGCGACGATCCGCTGAAGGAAACGCTGCGTGCGCGCTTCACGCGGCTCCGTAAAGATCTGCTGTGGCGAACCCTCCTCGAGGATCACCCCATCATCGAGAAAGCAGACGCGCGAGGCGATGTCGCGGGCGAATGCCATCTCGTGCGTCGCGATCACCATCGTCATTTCCCCGGCCGCGAGCTCGCGGATCACTTCCAGAACTTCTGCGACGAGCTCTGGGTCGAGCGCGCTCGTCACCTCGTCGAGGAGCATGATGCGGGGCTGCATCGCAAGGGCGCGGACGATCGCCACGCGCTGCTGCTGACCACCGGAGAGGCGATCCGGGTACTCTTTGCGCTTGTCCCCAAGCCCGAAGCGTTCGAGGAGCGTCATCGCACGCTCTTCCGCCTGAGAGCGCGACAGATCGAGGACGTCACGCGGGGCAAGTGTGATGTTACGCAGAACACTCATGTGAGGGAACAGGTTGAAGGCTTGAAAGACGATTCCGATCTGGCGCCGGATCTCATTGACGTTGACCCCCCGCGCGGTGATGTCGCGCCCTTCAACGAGGATGCGTCCGGCGTCGATCCGCTCGAGCACGTTGATGCAGCGGAGCAGGGTCGATTTCCCGGAGCCGGAAGCGCCGATGAGACAAACGACCTCATGCTCCTCCACAATGAGATCTACGCCCCTGAGCACCTCGATGCGACCGAAAGACTTGTGCAGGTGTTCGACCCTCAGCGCCTCCCTCACGCCACGCTCCCAGAGGCCTGACGCCGTCGTCGGTCGCGCATGATCAACCAGTCGGTGAAACGCGCGAGTGGGATCGTGATCGCGACGAACAGGACCGCTGCTGCCAATAGCGCGGTGTAGTTGAACGTTGCGTTGGCATCTATCTGCGACTGCTGGAACGCCTCGACGGCCCCCAGCGTCCCAACGAGCGCGGTGTCCTTCTGAAGACCGATGAAGTCGTTCAGCAGGGGCGGGATAACGCGGCGCACCGCTTGAGGCAGGATCACTCTTCGGAGCGTTTGAGCGCGTGACAGACCCAGAGATCGTGCTGCCGCTTCTTGGCTCGGGTGGACCGATTCGATACCGGCGCGGTAGACCTCCGACACGTAGGCGCTGTAAACCAAGACCAGTGCCACGATCCCCCAGAAGGTTGTGGACGTCGGGACCCCCCGGAGTTGCAGCGCCGGGGCGCCGAAACCGAGCAGCGCGATCACGAGGATCGTCGGGACGCCGCGAAAGAAGTCGGCGTAGACGACGGCAAAGGCCCGGAGCGGAAAGAAAATGGGTCCGGGCAAGCTGCGCAAAATCGCAAGCAGGAGGGCGAAGATGAGGATGAAGACCTCGGCGATCATGAAGATCTTCACGTTCAAGACGAACGCGCGCGCTATCTCGGGGAAAGACTGTTTGAAGTAGCTCCAGTCGAAGAACGTGCGCCGGACCTCCTGAAACCCCGGTGCACGAGAGATCGCAAAGCCAACGAGCGCGAGGAAAACGAGGGTGCTGATGAGCGCAATAGCTACCCCACGACGGCCATCGCTGCCCACACGCGCTGCTTCCAAGATGCGCGAGCGGCGACCTGCTATTTCAAAACCGCCGCGCCTGTCGCCTTCGCTAGCCACTTGTCTTGGAGACGCTTAAGCGTCCCGTTCGAGCGCAGTGTTCCCAACGCCTTGTTGACGCAGGAAACCAGAGGATCGCCCTTTGCGAACACCATCCCGAAGTGCTCACCGCCAGGGGGGGACGGGAACTGGCCCAGGATCGTCGATCCGGGCACCTGAACTGCCGTCACGTAGAACGCGGTTGGAAGGTCGACGACAAGACCATCGATCCCAGTGTTCTTCAGTGCCTGCACCGCTCCAGCATTGGACGGAAAAACTGAAGGCTTCTGCGAGGGTTTGATGGTGCTCGTGATGAAGTTGTAGCTGGTCGTCCCGAGTTGGGCCCCAAGCTTGAACGAAGCCAAAGCTGCAATCGAATGAGCAGACGCGATCGGTGTGCCTTTGTTCACAACCACAGCCTGATTGACGTTGTAATAGGAATCGCTGAAGTCGACGACCTTTGCCCGCTGCGGCGTGTATGAGATCTGGTTGATATCAAAATCGAACGACTTCGGGCCGGGTGCGAAGGATTTGTTGAACGGGACATAGGTCCACTGGACTTCATCAGGAGAGAATCCCAGCTGCTGCGCAACGGAGTATGCCACCGCGGACTCGTAACCCTTGCCGGTGGTGGGGTCGTTGACCTTCCAGATCGACCCCGACTTCGTGCCGCCCGCATACCACGGTGGGAAAGCCGGGTTGTCGGTTCCGATCGTCAGCTGGCCGGCATGAATGAGATGGAGATGCCCCTTAGAGCAACTCGAGGAGCCACTTCCCGACGGCGGCGATGAGGGATTCGTCGAGGGTCCGCCGCAGCTCGCGGCGAAGAGCACGGTTGCGGCGAGGATGAGTCTCGGGGTCCAGCGCATGCAGCGACGGTATCAAAGTAACTACCTGAGTTTGGCGGGCCCTACCACGCAAACTCCGTCTAGATCATTCCTTGGCCTGGGCCAGGGACTTCCGAGCGATCCGGGCGTACTCGTCGCGGGGATCGGGGGTGTCGCGTACGGTGATAGCCCTCTGTTGGCTATCTCGGATCAGGCTCTCGATCTCCTGCATGCGGAACCGGCGATGCCCGCCAAGGGTCCGGATAGAAGAAACTTTGCCGGCCTTAGCCCATTGCGTCACGGTCCTGGAGGTCACCCGCAACAGCGCGGCTACCTCTGCAGGGGTAAGAAGCTCTTCTTGATTATCTAGGATCACGCCTACACCTTTCCGCCCAGCGAGTGCCGCAAGCCGCAATGGCTCAGCCGACCAGCCCCCCGCTCCCTTTCTCCCAGTATCGTTGGTATTGCCATCCAATGAAATGACCCGTTCGGGTGGTTCTCAGAAGTCTTAGGGCGGGCCAGCCTGACCTTCAGGCTCTCGATGGAAGCCTGTGACCTATCCGGCTGCGATTTTTCGAGGTCCTAGGGCGTTCCGGGAACAGCTTTGACACAAATCGCCCCCCGTTGAGGGGGGAGACGGCCGGATCGGCCGGCGTGAGGTTGTGCCAGTCGCAGCTTAAGGCCGGCTACCTCAAGCTCTGGCTCGATCTCAGCCGCCCCCGGGCGGCCGGGGGTTCAAGGTCCCGCCATAGGCGTCGATATCCCTATTACTGAGCCATACGCACGCTCGAGAAAAGGACCGACGTGACCACAAAGGGCGCTCTCGCGCACGAAGACGCTTCTAGGGTCAGAAACGTCGATTCCTCGTACAAGCGGTTGGCTGCGGTCTTCCATCAAGTTCTGTCGGAACAAAGCCTGAGCGTCCTGCTGGACACGATCGCAGACACCATCTCGGAGCTCGTTCCCTATGACACGCTGACGATCTACGAGGCAGACGAGAGCGAGGGCACTCTCCGGCCCGTCCTCGCACGCGATCAGTGGGCCGAGGAAATAATGAACTCGATGTCTCACTTCGGGCGAGGCTTGACTGGCTACGCCGCTTTGCACAGGGAGCCGCTCCTGGTCAACCAAGCCCAACTCGACCCTCGCACCCAGGTGATCGCGGGGACGACAAATGACCCCGAGTCGCTGCTGGTAATTCCCTTGATCGCACGAAACTCGGTTAAGGGATGCCTGAACATCTATCGCGTTGGCGAAGAAGCGATCTTTACAGAGGACGAGTTCGAACTGGCTAAGCGCTTCGGCGATGCTGCTGCGCTCGCTCTCGATAACGCCGAGACAAGAGCCAGCCTGGAGCATCAGGCGCAGACCGACTCATTGACAGGTCTCTACAACCACCGGTTCTTCCAGGAGCGTCTCCGCTCCGAATTGGCACGCGCAGATCGCGCTAACGATTCGACTGCTCTATTGATGTTGGACATCGACAACTTCAAGAAGGTCAACGATGTGTACGACCATGCGGTCGGCGATGAGGTTCTGCAAGGTGTAGCGGCGCTGCTGAAATCTACCATTCGTGTCTCCGACGTCGTTTGCCGTGTCGGCGGCGAGGAATTTGCAGTGATCATGCCTTCGTGCGACGCCGGCGATGCCACTGGATTTGCCAGCCGGCTGAGAGAAAGACTCTCGGAACTGGACTTCGATCCAGCGGGCCGGATGACGGTGTCGGTCGGAATCGCGCAAGCCCCGGACCACGCCACGAATCCCACCGAACTCGTGGCGTGCGCCGAGGCTGGGATGATGGCCGCTAAGGCTCGCGGTAAGGACCTGGTGGTCGTGTTCGACGACACTCACACGGAGCGCCCAGAGGACGCTGGGGAGCACCGCGATCTGCGATCTCTGGCTCACATGAGGATGCTGCAAAGTCTCGGCGGCAAGCTCAATCGACTGAACAACCTTCGGGAGATCGGTCTGACCATCACGAACGAGATGCGGTCATTGATCGATTACCACAGCTGCCGGGTTTTCCTGGTCGAAGGCGAGCGTCTTGTCCCCATAGCGGTTCGGGGAGAGTTCCCCCATGAGGGCGACCTTCAAGACAGCCCTTCACCGAGGATCGGCGAGGGCATCGCCGGCCGCGTCGCGCAGACGGGTCGCTCTCTCCTTATACCGAACGCTAGGCAGTGCGATTTCTCGGTGAAGATCCCCGGCACCGACGAGGTCGATGAATCGGTGATCGGGGTGCCTCTCGCCTACGGCACAAGGGTCATCGGGGTGGTCATGCTTTCCAAGCTCGGACTGGATCAGTTCGACCAAGATGATCTGCGGGTGCTCGAAGTCCTCGCAGGGCAAGCTTCGGTCGCGCTCGAGAACGCACGCCTCTACGAGGCACAGCGGCGTGAGGCCGAAAACGCCCATGCACTTCTCGAATTCGCCGACGCCATGACCAGGGCGGCCTCGCTCCCTGGGATTGCCAACGCCGTCGTGCGACTGGTCCCAGATCTGCTGGATGCGAAGCAAGTGTCGGTGTGGCTACAGAAGGAGGCTTTCGGCGAGGTATCGTGCGCCGCCCACTACGGTTACGCCGGAAGATCAGATGCGCGAAAGCTCACCCAGGGTCGGCTCGACGCAAAGACCTCCCAAGACTTCATCGGCAAGCATCGGACACCCTTCGTTTTCCACCCATCCGAGGGGGGCCCTTACCCGTTGGCGGCACTCGCACACGGCGTCTCTCGAGCCATAGCTCCCCTGGAACTCCCCGAAGGACTCTTGGGCTGGATAGTGGTCGTCGATCCAGAGGGAGAGCACGACTACTTCACCGACGAATTGCTTCGCTTTCTAGCCGCCTTGGCTTACCAGACCTCAGTAGCCCTGCAGAAAGCTCTTTTGTATCAAGCGCAGAAAGAGAGCGCCGATGTGTCCAATGCATTGCTGGACTTCAGTGGTGCTCTGGTTGCAGCTGTGGGCCTCGACCAGATCCTTCAGCAAACCGTCGAACTCGCGGGCCGCATG
>JAXDJR010000031.1:0-4025 GCA_034667545.1 Actinomycetota bacterium | reverse complement strand
TCGAACTGCCACCCGTTCTATACCGGGAAGCAGAAGCTCATGGACACCGGTGGTCGCGTCGAGCGCTATCAGCGGCGCATCGCAAAGACACAGGCTGCGCAAGAAGCCGCGAAGCAGTAGTGGCGCAAGCCTCCGGCTCGCCCGCGCGAACCGATCACCTCTACGGGGGCCAGGCGGTTCCCGAAGGGGTGATGATGCGCGGCGCCGATCATTGGGCGGTAGCAGTCAGGCAGCCCACGGGCGCGATCTATGTCGAGTCCCACGCCATCGATTCGGTCACGAAACGACACCCCGTCCTGCGCAAGCCGTTCCTGCGGGGCATCATCGTGCTCGGTCAGTCGCTCGCCATCGGCGTCAAGGCACTGCTGGTCGCCTCGAACGAATCCACCGGATCGGAAGACAAGCTCTCCTCCAAGCAGATGGGCATCACGCTCGCCGTGGCCATGGCGTTGTTCGTCGGGATCTTCCTGGTTGGGCCTGCGGCGCTGTTCGGCTGGGTGCAGCACCGATACGGCGGCGCCGTGTGGACAAACGTGACCGAAGGGGTCTTCCGCGTGGTGCTGTTCGTGGGATACCTCTGGGCCATCGGCCGGACGAAAGAGGTCCATCGGGTGTTCGAGTACCACGGGGCCGAGCACAAGACCATCGCGGCGCATGAGCACGATGTTCCCTTAGAACCGGCCGAGATCAACCGATTCCCGAAGGAGCACGTCCGGTGCGGGACGAACTTCCTCATCATCGTGATGCTGGTCACCGTGGTCGTGTTCTCGTTGATCCCCACGCCGGGCATCGCGTGGCGATTGGCGTCCCGGGTCATCGCGGTGCCGGTGATCGCCGGGCTCTCCTACGAAGCACTCCGTCTTGGCGCCCGCTTCGAGCGTTCGGCGGTCATGCGGGCCCTCATGGCCCCCGGGATCTGGCTCCAGCACATCACCACGCAGGAACCGGCACCGGATCAGCTCGAGGTGGCCATCCGGTCGTTCCAGGAAGTGCTGGACCGGGAATCCCAGGAACGCGTGAAGGCTCCCTAGCGGTGAGCGGCCCCCTGGGGTCGTTGACGAGGGCGGTTCGGGCCCGCACGATAGGTGACAGACTCGAAGGACAGTCATACCCACGTCGGAAGGAGCGCATAGATGCGTGCAAAGGCTTGGATGGTGCGGGCGGCCGCGGGAACCCTGATGCTGGGCGGTTTGGCGGTCCCCGCGCTGAGCTTCACCCACGCCGCTCTCGCAAGCACGGACGAATGTGCCGGCGGCGGTCCTGGTGTCTTTCAGGGCACCGGCGGCGATGATGTGATCGTCACGGGCGCCGGCGCCGACATGATCTGCTCCTACGGTGGGAACGACATCATCCGCTCGCGGGGTGGCTCCGACTTCGTGGACGCCGGTTGGGGGAACGACACGGTCAACGCCGGTGCAGGCAACGACATCGTGCACGCTTCCAATGGCAACGATTCGATCGATGCTGGCAAGGGTGCCGACACCCTGACGGGCGGCTCGGGGAACGACACGATCAACGCAGGGTCGGGCCCAGACTCCGTCAACGGTGGCTTCGGGTCCGATACCTTGGACGCCGGCTCCGACAACGCGGCGGACAGTCTCAATGGAGCCAATGGGGTCGACACCTGTACCGGCACAGGGGGGAACGACACCGTCACGAGCTGCTAGCTCGCTCCACGTACCGAACGTGATCGAACGGCGGGTCCGCGAAGGGCCCGCCGTTCGTGCGTTTTGCCGTAGGTCGTTGCATCGCCTGCTCTGCCGGTCGAAGATTCAGGTCCACCACAACCCCAGGAGGCCTTCCCCATGCCCTCTACCGACCTGGACCTTCCGCTGCTGCCCAGCGCAGAGCAGATCCGTCGTCGAGAGTTCGCAACCATCCGTCGAGGCTATGACGCCGATCAGGTGCGTGACTACCTCGCTCAGGTAGCCAGCCAAGTCGAAACGCTCGAACGGGAGTTGCGAGAGGCTCGTCTTTCCGTCGGCACCTCACCGTCGCTCGCCCCGGAGCCCTCAGCGCCCGAGATCGATCCATACGAACGGTTCGCTCAGCGCATGGCAGGGCTGCTCGCCACGGCCGACAGAGAGGCTGAGCGCCTGGTCGAGGAGGCCAATGCGGAGTCGGGCCGGATGATCGGCGAGGCTCGAACAGAGGCCGACCGGATCCGTGTTGACGCACAGTCTCGCGCCGAAGAAGCCAGGCAGGAAGGGTCGGAGTTCCTCGAACGCGCGCAGGAGGAGGCGGACAGGGTGCTATCGACCCTTTCGTCTCGCCGGGAAACACTCGTCGACCAGCTGCAGCTCATGCAGTCTCGCTTGCTCGGAGTTGCGAGCGAACTCGAGTCGGTGATCGAGCCCGCCGTTTCCGGCGAGCCGGAGTCCGAAGCGACGCTTCAGAGCCCTCCCGACCCCCGGTACGAGGAGCTCTGGGTCGCCACCGCGTTCAGCGATCTCCCGCCCATCGAGTTCGACCTGGACGTCGGGGCCGACGAGCCGGACGAACTCGACGGCTGAGCGCCTGATGCACGACCGCGGGGCAGTTGCGTGCCGCGTGGATAATCAAGGGTATGGAACCGGCAACCGAGGCGAAGCTTGCAGATATCGAGACACGGCAAGAAGGGGTTGCCCAAGAGATGGCCACGGCCGGTTCGGACCAGGACAAGTTGCGCACCCTGGGGCGGATCTACGCTGAGCTGACCGAGATCGTTGTTCCCTGGAAGGCCTACAAGGAGGTTCGGGACCAAGCTCGCGATGCGAGGGATCTCTCCAAGGCCGAGGCGGATCCGGAGATGGCCGCCTATTTCGAGGATGAGGCGGATAAGGCGGAGCAGCGGGCGGATGCGCTGCGAGCAGAGCTCGAGTTCCTCTTGGTCCCGAAAGACCCCAACGACGGCAAGGATCTCATCATGGAGATGCGGTCGGGGACCGGCGGTGAAGAGGCCGCTCTGTGGGCCGGGGAACTCTTCGAGATGTACTCCAAGTTGGCCGCTCGTCATCGGTGGAAGACGGAAGTGATCTCGTCCTCGCCCAGTGACCTCGGAGGCTTCAAGGATGTGATGTTGGAGGTCCGCGGCAAGGACGCCTACACGCGTCTCAAGCACGAGTCCGGCGTCCACCGTGTGCAGCGGGTGCCCGTTACCGAAGCGCAGGGACGGATCCACACCTCGACCGCGACCATCGCGGTCCTGGCCGAGGCCGAAGAGGTGGAGGTGGAGCTCCGGCCCGAGGATCTTCGTATCGAGGTCTACCGCTCCTCGGGCCCCGGGGGGCAATCGGTCAACACGACCGACTCGGCGGTGAGGATCGTCCACCTGCCGACCGGCATCAAGATCGAATGTCAAGAGGAGCGTTCGCAGCTGCAGAACAAAGAGAAGGCGATGCGCTATCTCCGCGCGCGCCTCCTTCAGAAGGCCCAGGACGAGGCCCACGCGAAAGAGGCCGCGACGCGCAAGGCTCAACTCGGAACCGGAGAGCGGGCCGAGAAGATCCGGACCTACAACTTCCCGGAGGGCCGCGTTACCGACCATCGGATCAAGTTCACGTCGCACCAGCTGCAGGACGTGCTCGAGGGCGGGGAGGAGCTGGACGGGATGATCGACCGGCTCCAGTCCGCCGAGCGCGCGGCGCAGCTCGCGGACGGCTGATCGTGCAACCCTCCGAGGTCGTTCGACGCGCCGCCGGTTACCTCGAGCGCCACGAGGTGGAGAGCCCGCTCGTCAACGCGGAGCTCCTGCTCGGCAGCGTTCTCGGACTCGATCGAACAGCGCTCTACCGACGGCGGGAAGGACTCTCTGCCTCTGAGGCGCGGTTGTTCGGCCGGGCGCTCTGCCGTCGATGCGTGGGGACGCCGCTCCAACACATCACCGGCGACCAGGGGTTCAGGCGGCTCGTCCTCGGGGTGCGTTCGGATGTATTCATCCCGCGTCCCGAAACGGAGACGGTCGTCCAGGTCGGGCTGGACGCGATCCACGGGACGCCGTCGCCGCTCGTGCTCGATCTTGGAACGGGCAGCGGGGCGATCGCGCT
>JAXDJR010000030.1:0-2670 GCA_034667545.1 Actinomycetota bacterium | reverse complement strand
CACAGGGCGTCAACCCAGGCGGCGACTTCTGCACCCTGCTGAAGGCCGAGAAGGTGAAGGCCGCCAAGCTCAGTTCGACGATCAGCACGGCGTTCGCGACGAACGACTTCGCTACGACGAAGAAAGCCCTCACGGCCTATTTCGACGCACTCGCACAAGATCTCGCCCAGGTCGAAGCGTCGATGACGGATGCGCCGGCGGACGTGCAGGCCGCCGTGCAGACGGTGAATCAGTTCTTCACTCAGCTCCAGTCGTCCTTGGCGAACGCCTCGAGCCTCACGGACCTGCAGACGAGCTTCACCGCGAACCTGGACACCGCCGCACTCAAGTCGGCCGGGAAGGTCTTGTCGGCCTACACCACGTCCCAGTGCGGCACCCAAAGCCCGTAAGGCGCGTTCCTTCATATGCGTGAGGTTCGCACTCACTAAGTAGTGGCGTGCACGTGGCTCGCTTCCGGTGTTCTCCAGCGGCCGTAAGCGATCGCGCTGTCCCCTTTGTTCATGACCACATATGGATGACTTCGCCGCCTTCTTCGACAAGCATCGCCGCCCACTCGTATTCGCCCTATGGGTCGTCGCCCGGAATCAGGCCGAGGCCGAAGAGGTAGCCCAGGACGCGTTCCTGAAGGTCTGGGAACGGTGGGACCGCATCAGCAATATGGACGATCCCGAGGGCTACCTCTTCCGCACTGCCATGAACCTGCAGCGGAACCGGCGCCGCAGGGCCGCGATGGCGCTTCGGAGAACCATGCGGCAGTTGGGCCCCAGAGACGAGATCTCAGAGGTTGAGTCGCGCGATGAGGTCATGCGCGCACTCGGCGGCCTGACCCGGTCACAGCGACAAGCCCTGGTCGTGACCGATCTCCTGGATCACAGCTCGGAGGAGGCGGGCCAGATCCTCGGCATCCGCGCCTCGACCGTACGTGTCCATGTCGCCCGAGCCCGGGCGGCGCTGAAAGAACAGATGGGAGCCCACCGTGACTGACACCGGCACATTGCTGCGATCTCTCGAGCCGAAGATGGCCGAACCTCGCATCGACCTGGAGAGCGTTCTGCAGCGGCAAGGCCAGCTTCAGCGAAGGAAGCGGGTCGAGGCGGGCATCCTTGGGGTTGGACTCACCATCGCGCTCGTCGCCGGTCTACTGACGGTCGGCGACCGGGCTGGAAAGGCACCTGCGGCCGATGGCGGGATCTCAACCCTGCCGCCGGCGACGATCGCGGTTCCCGCGCTCGAACAGGGCCAGTACAGCTACCTTCGGTCTGTTCTCGATCAATCGACGACGGGGAGCACCGTCGATGGCGCGTTCGTTGCCGGAAACTTCGAGACCAGTAGGGAATCGGAGTGGTGGGCAACAGACGGCTCGGGGCGCATCGTGTCCAGCGCCACGGGTCGCGATCGAACCTACGAGCCGGGGCAGTTCCCGGTGGACGTTGAGAAACCCGGACTCTCCGCATTGCCGAGCGATACGGCGGCTCTGCAGCATGCGCTGCTGGGAGCTGACGTGTTCTCAGGGTCGCCGGTGTCGCAGGAGGGCGGAGCCCCGGGCCAATCGCTGGATTCGATCAGGGTTACGCGGATCGTCGCAGACCTGATGACGTACCCGTCGTACACGCCGCTGGCCCCTGCTCAGCGTGTCGCGATCCTTGAGCTGCTCTCGTCGTATCAAGGCGACGGTGTTTCGGTGGACCTCCACGCGACCGACCCGGCAGGACGGCCGGCCTATCTCGTGTCTTTCAGGACCACGTCGGGACCGACGCAGTACGACTACTACGTCGATCCAGCTACCCACGACCTGCTCGCAGATGTCGAGATGAACGCCCGCACCGGCCAGGCTGATCTCGTGAGGGTTGTCGTATCGGCGGGGATCACCTCGACAACGACCGACGTCCCGACGTCGAGTTGGATCGACTCTGGCTCGACCATCCACATCGACACCCGGGTCCCGAGTCCGTGAGGATCACTCTTCACGCGGAGGGCATCGGAACAACCTGCTGAGTGGCTGACACGAACGCCCAAGGAGCTTTCCAGCTTCATCCATCACCCTGAGGATGCATCAGCGGAGCCGTTCGCTTCGCCAGAACGGGAACTTCCCGCCACACAGCTAAGGTCGGCGGCGTTTCGCGTTAGTCGGTGCCGATCATCACGTCCGTCCGCCCCGGAGGTTGAGACGTACTTCCACCGCTTTGAACGATGCCCAGACCAGAGCGCCTGTCGAGAGTCCCAGTCGTTCGACGGAGCCACTCGTGAGTTCGGCAACGAGTGGTGGTGATGTGCGGATCCGCACGCGCGCTCGCTCGCCGACCACTGCGATCTCCTCGATCTCTCCGAGCATCACGTTTCGAGGCGAGCCCTCGGGACGTTCGAGATGCAGAGCCACGTCTGAGGGAGCCAATGTTGCGAGGACTTCCTCGATCCGTCCCGAGGGCACGCCATCAGGCCATGGAACGATGACTGTGCCCTCACCCGTATCCATACTGCCGGTCCCAGGTTCGCCGGGCTCGAGCGAGCCTGCGAACAGGTTCACGCCGACGAGGTCAGCTGCGTAGCTGGTCAGCGGTGCGCTCCGGATCTGTCCCGGCGTGCCGGCCTGTGTGACCCTCCCGTATTCCAGCACGACGATCCTGTCGGCGAGAGTCATCGCCTCCAGCGCGTCGTGAGTTACGAGCACAC
>JAXDJR010000029.1:0-13758 GCA_034667545.1 Actinomycetota bacterium | reverse complement strand
GGAGATAGCAAACTCCTGTAGGGACATACGTTTCTATTCATCGCATATCTACGCGCATCCCATGGAGTTGTGAGTAATTTTGCCTTCACCTTTAGTTTCTTAAGGCGGAAGCTGGATAGCAATCTGTAGGTAGGTCAGTTTTTCGGGGGGAAGCGCCTTGAACAAGAGACCAGTCACCACGACTGTGGACGTGAAGCTCAAGCAGCTCCGGTACATGGGCAGAACCCTGGCCGCGGAGCGTGCTCTCTATCTTCAGTTCGCGCGCCGAGACCATGCCGCCGGACCCGGGAAGGTGATAGCGGCCGACACGCAGATGCTGATCGACGGCTACACGCGGTCGGCCTCCACGTTCGCCGTCGTCGCATTCCAACTGGCACAGCCCTCCCCCATCCGAGTAGCGCGCCACTTGCACGCACCCGCACACCTCATCGCTGCGGCGAACCGTCATCTGGCTAATATCACTTGCGTAAGGCCACCAGAGGCGACCGTGCTGTCACAAGCAATCCGGGAAAATGTCTCCATCCCACTTGCCATATGGAGCTACGCGCGGTTCTACGAGCGGATCTATCCCTATCGGGATTCGTTACTGATCGCCACGTTCGACGAAGTCACGAATGACTTCGGTGCCGTCACCGAACGGGTCAATAAGAGGTTCAATACCAATTTTGCAATCTTCGATCACACTGATGAAAATGTTCAGAGATGTTTCGACTTCATCGACTATCGCACACGGAGACCATCGTGGAAGAAGGTGCTTGCCGATTACCAGTCGGGCCTTATATCCACCCAAGAGCTAAACACCGCTCTCGCAGCCCACGCCAAAAAGGACGAGGCCATTGCCCCGGACGAGCATCTGGTAGCGCGACCCTCCCACGCGCGGAACGAAATGAAAGTTGCGATGAAAGATCACTACCGCAGCGGCGAAACCGCTGCGCTCCGAGCCAGGGCCGAACGCGCCTATGACCGATTCATAGGTCTCGAAGCAACGGACTCCGGATCGCTCTCGCTCCTAGACGACCAAGGCGACAGAAGGCTCGGGGCGAGAGATTCGCGGCACGAATCCCAATGGAGCCAGCGACGAGCGCCATGGACCAGGGTCAGGAACGGCTTTGCTCAGCGCGGATCGGGGCGGTCGAGATTCCAATGACGTACAACTGAGCACAGCCAATCGGGAGACGATTCCGCAGGAGCCAACCCGCAAGGAGGCCCTGCGTTCCACCCACGCCTGCGAGTTGAAGGCGCCTTGTCGATGCATCCAAGTCTCTCCATAGTCAATCAAGACGACTAACTAACTAGGCATGCTGGTTATTTAGACCTAAAGGATTTTCCGCCCCGGACCGATGAAGTGTTCAGAAGACCGGCGGACTTCTAAAGAAGCCCTCACCCGAGGGCGGATATCTGCGGCTCGCCAACCTCCGACCTGTCCAGCTAAGGGCATAACCGGCCCTTGAGGGCGATCCCCTGGACAGGAGGCACTCTATGAAGCACTTCTCCATGGCTCGAGGCGCGGCCGGTCTTGCGATTGCAGTACTCATGACATCAATTACCCCTTTGGTTGTGGCACATGCGGCCACCTGCATCGGAACCGTGATTCTGCCCGGAGCCAACATTCAGACCGCTATCAACGCCGGGGCAAAGGGAGCGTCTTTCTGCCTCTCTCCCGGGACCTACCTCGAGACCTCGACCATCTCCCCGAAGGATGGAAACACCTTCACCGGGATGGGCGTGGGCCGTGATGACACGGTGGTCAAAACCACCTCAGTCCAGCTCATTTTCGACATGAGAAGCGTGACCGCCGTGAGCTTCAATCACTTCGCGATCACAGGGGCAATCAACAGGTGCCCAGGCTCAAACTGTGGAGCGACCGGCCGAGGGATCTCCGGCGGAACCAACATCAAAGTGGAGGACATGCACATCTATGGCAACGGTCTCAATGCCATCGGCGGGATGGGCGCGGGGCTAGCGGTGAACAACTCAGAGATCGATCACAATGGTTACAAGGTTGGCGATGGCGTCTCTGATGGCATCAAGATGACTGCCCCCTTCACCTTGACCAACTCTTACCTGCACGACAACCAGAACTCAGGAATTCACTGCGACATCCAATGCGGCGCCTTCACCGTCTCCGGCAACACCATCACGAACAACACAGGGACCGGCATCTTGATGGAGATCTCACCGGGTCCGGCCAGCATCCACGACAACATCGTTCAGTACAACAACCCGAGCAACGTGGCAGCCAAAGGCGGAATCAGTATCAAAGACTCCAAGAACGTTGAGGTTTATAACAACACGCTCGGACACAACTCGAAGTTCGGTCTTCGTGCAGGCGTCGATTCTCGGATCAACTGCGGCACCCCGAACGCCGGCTGTGGCTTCGCTCTATCGAATATCAATTTCCATGACAACGGCTTGAATCTTGACAAGCTAGTGGGTTGCACCGTCGTCGGCGTGCTCTGTACCAATAACGCGTAAGACTGTCGGCCGGGGCCTTGGCAAAGGTCTCGGGAGTACTCAAGCAAGACAGCATCGCGAGACCGCGGGGCTCAGGTGGGGAGACCGTTTCCCACTCGGGTCCCGCGGTTTTTGTGACACCACCATCGAAGCCTGAACTTTGTATTACTCAAGCATTGCTCCCTCTTTCGGATCATTTGTCCGCATGTGCTCCCAGCGATTGCACGACGAACCTTTGGTTGTTTAGGATGACTCGTTGTGATTTGACGGGACTCCCCGGTCAACAAGCGTGCTTAACTCGCCGGCGTGCTGATCTCGGACGCAGACCCGATATACACAGCACGCCGCGTGCTTCAACGAATCGTTGCGCTGCTCTTCGGCAGCCGGACGCTAGAACATCGAACCATGGGACGCTTCCAACTCAAGGAAGGCCCACTTCTGTCGATGACACTTTCAGAGCCAGGTGAGGACCCGCTTCTTAGAAATCGGGCCGTAGCGAGGCGATTCGCAGTAGCGGTGATTCTCGCCGGTGACAGCTGAAGCTGCGGCCGGCGTCTAGGAGGTGGAGTGATGAAGGTAGTTCCCCTTTCCTGGGCGGCCCGAACAGTCGTCATGGGTTCCGCCATCTGTCTTTTGAGCCCCTTGCTATTGAGCGCGGCATCTGCCGGCGTTGACGGTGAAGCGGATGGTCGGAGCACTGTCCCCAGCGCATGCGCGGGGATTTCGGTTTCAACCGCGGACAATCTGGTTAGCAAGATTGCCAATGCTCCATCGGGGACCACCTTTTGCATCCATTCCGGAACGTTCTCGCTCGGCACAGCCGCGCTGCAGCCGAAGGACAACGACAAGCTCATCGGTGACCCTGTCACCAGAGCGCGCAGCGGCAGCATCTCAGCTCCCACGAAGATCGTTGGCACCGGTCCTGCGATTATCGACATAGGAGAGTCGTTAGGTGTCCTGATCCAGAACCTCGACATCAGCGGGGCGAGGGGGACGTACGTGTGCAGACCCCTATGTGGCAGAGGCATCTCTCATGGAGCGAGCCTTACGGTGTCCTACTCGAGGATCCATGGGAATGCTCTTAGCGGCATTGGCGGAATCGATACAGGCAGCGTGATAGACCACATCGAGCTAGATCACAATGGTTCGAGCATCTTCCTTGGGTGCTGTTCAGCAGGAGTCAAAGGGACGACCGATTACACAATCCAGAACTCCTACGTGCACGACAACATCGGAAATGGCGTGTGGCAGGACGGATGCGGCAGCAACTTCAAGGTGACAAACACAACCGTGACAACGAGCAGTCTGTCGGGTGTTCGTTACGAACACAACCAGGACTGTTCGGGTTCGGCATCCATCACGGGCAACACGATCAAGAACAACAACCTCTCCGGCTCGAACGGGTCTGGCGGCGTGGCGATCAACTCTGCCCCCGGGGCCACTGTGAGCTTCAACATCTTTGGTGGGAATAAGGCCGCAGGAGCATCCGTGGGTGGTACTCGGGGACCCGTTACTGGCACTTCGATCCACGACAACACCATGAATGGCGACCTTCTCAGGGGATGCTTCTTATCTGGTGTGTCATGCCTGAACAACCATTGAGGACCGCGCGACCAGCTCCGGGAGTGATGGCTTGCCCTATGGGGCGCTGAGTCAGCGATGGAGCAGCCAGATCACCAGACGTGTACCAAGGGTGATAGCGAGGAGGATGCTCCATGCGATCCGCAAACCCTTGACCGTTGGCGATGCCCTCTTGCGTTCTGCCCGGCTCTGGTACTGACTTTCTAACTGCTCTCGACCAAAGGGACTCGCGACAACCCCATCGGCCGCAAAACGATAGAGCGCTGCGGTGAAAACCTGTCCGATCGCTCCGCCGATCACGAGCATTCCGAGGAACGCGATGACCATCACCGTGATTCCCACTGCCGGCGCGAACACCATTAGCACCGCTCCCCCGATCATGACCGGCAGCATGATGAGGACAAGGGCAACGCTGACAGACCCGATTCCAACCACGCCTTCGCCCCATCGCTTCTTGATCAGCGATGCACTGCGGCCGACAGATTCCAAAACGGGACGATCCTCGTACAGAAGAACCGGGACCACGAGGGTCGTGGCCACCGCCCAGCTCACACCCGCGAGCAGAGTCACGATCCTGCCTCCTAATTTCAATTTCTCGGTGATCACCTGCATCACCAGGCCCACGGTCGCTGCCATCAAGCTCCACCACACCAATTTCGGAAATTGCTTGAGGGCCAGAGCGAAAGCCTTGCGAAGAGAAGGGTCGCGGCCCTCCAGCCGCTCGACGGATGCGGCGATCACCGTGGCTCCGGCGAGGCTTCCGACGAGACCCGAGGCGAACAAGATCGGGTAGAGCCACAAGAAACGTGGGAACCGAAAGTCGGAGAGGTGCGGCGCTCGGCTGAAGGCCAGAAAAAAAAGGACGAGGAAGATAGTGACCTGAGCGATGAAACCGATAGCAATGACGGCAATCAGCTCCGGATCTTTCTTGATCACGGACCAGCTCTGCCCTAAGAGCTTGAAGCCGGTTCTGATCCGTCCCACTATCGCTTCAACGTAGAGCAGCACGGCTGCGACGCGCACTACGTAGTTCATGCAATCTCAGGGTCCGCTCGGCAGGCAGCCCGCGCGGGAGCGGTCTTGGCGCTGTTACACTAAATCTACCGTGACAACAGTGCAAATAGCTCCCAGGTCGGCGGACCCATACGCAGACATCGACGTCATCGACGCACGTGCTCCGAGGTTCAATCAGGCCGTCGTCGCGCTCGTCTGTGGACTGGCTCTGGTAACCGGATGGTGGTGGTTGGCATCATTGATGGGTCTGCAGCTCGCCGTTGGGCTGGTGTTCGGCCGCCGCTGGTGCTTGCCGTGTGTCGTCTACTTCGAGCTGATCCAGCCGAGGGTGGGACAAGGCGAGATAGAAGACGCTAGGCCCCCACGCTTCGCCAACATGCTAGGAGCTGGCTTTCTCAACGCCGCGACTGCCCTTCACCTTGCGGGAGTCGGCGTGCTGGGCTGGATTCTCGTAGGAATGGTCGGAGCTCTAGCCACGTTTGCTGCGACGACAGGGATCTGCGTCGGCTGCAACCTCTACAAGCTCTCGGCACGCCTGAGAGGTATCCGGGCGGGCGCCGCCACGCGGATCGATCTTGTCGAATTGGGTGTGACCAGTGGCCGTTCCCTAGTGGTGGAGTTCATGCATCCTCTCTGCACCGAATGCCGCGAGGTTGAATCGAAACTCAAGGAAGCCGGACACGAGTTGGTCGTCGTCGATGTCTCACGAAGACGAGAACTGGCGCGCAAATATAAGGTTTCAGTTGTTCCCACAGCCTTCCTTGTAGAAGCAACCGGGGAAGTGCGCGCTCGACTAGCCTGATTTGCACCAGGCCTCGTCCGCCGATGGCCGCAGACTGGGCCGCCCGGACCGGACCAAGTGACTTCGAGCGAAGATGAGGCGAATGATCTACGCGTGCCCCCAAGCGGCAGTCTTGCTGAGGGCCCGATACTCGGGATTGTCGACAGTCTCGCGGCCCTCGACGGCCTTGGGATGATTGGACCGCGCCGCGGTAACGATCGCGGGGTCCACCGAGCGCTCGTCGTACAAGCACAGCACCGTTGCAGGCATTGGCGCAAAGGCTAGGTTCACTAGTGATTCATAGTTGTGCCAAGCACGAACCTCTTCTTCGGATCGTCCACCCCACACAGGCTCTCCCGCGATCCGGATCCACGGTGCGCCCCGCGAAAGGCTCTCATCCAAGAATCTCCGATAGGCATTCAAGGCCGAGACCGGAGAGCTGTACCAGTTCTCCGAGTCGACAAATCTGACCGAGGCCGCGCTCTGGCCCAATTGCTGCTGCAGGATGTCAATGTTTCTAGCTGTCGTCACGGCTAGCAGCGCCTCGGATCGGTCCATCCCCTCACTGAGGTATGGGCCCACGGCATCTACGAACTCATCATCGTCCGCAAAAACCAGGATCTCATGGCTGAGCATCTCCGCCGGGCTGGCACCCGTGACGAGGTAGTCGATAGTCACCCTCAGCGCTCCGGATAGGACCTCGAGAGTGGCCGGCCGGGTGTTTCGGCGCCGGCCCGACTCGATCTGCTCGATCGCCGACCAGCTCAGGCCGGTGCGATGGGCCAACGTCTCCCGGCTCCAGCCCAGCCGGTTCCTCGACGCCCGGACTCGGCCGCCGATCGAGGAGGTGCCTTCGCCCGCGGAGGTGCCCCCAGCCTCGTTCCCGTCCGTTGGACCCGTCAGACGTGCAGACACACACCCTCCCATCACACTCTGCTGTGACACTCCCCTGAGAGAGACACTCCCCTGAGGGACCTCCGAGCCCCAATGATATACGCGTTTGACACATCTGACGTCGTCATATGACAATGTCATCTGACGGCCCGAACTGTCTGGCGGAGGCACTAGCCCCATGTGGACCCTTATCGCGATTCTCATGGCAATCATCGTGGCGCTGCGCGTGGTGGCGGTCTTCGTATGTGCCGCCATGGCCCGCAGGAAAGATGTTCCGCCGCTGACCAAGAAACTCTCTTGGGCTCTCACCGCCATTCAAGTGGCGACACTGTTTTCCTTCCTCGGACGTGTGCAGGCGCACTGGCAAGGCAGAGCTGCCTTTGAAGCCCAGGCCGTGAGCGGTCGTTTCGTTGTTGGCCAACTTGTCAGTCTAGCAATGCCCTTGGGCGGGATCCTGATTGTTCTGTGGCTCGTCACGGGTGTAGCCCGTTCCCTCGGCAAGACTGAACGGCTCGCCAGAGTGATGATCTCGACCCCCTTCGTCGAGGTCAAGACCTCCGAATTGGAGCTCACCTCTAGAGAGCTGGAGGTCCTCGAGGCAATGACTGAGGGCAAGTTTTCGGATCAACAGATCGCCGACGCCCTCTCTATCGCACCCAGCACGGCGGCCACTCACGTTCGCAACATCCTTCACAAGGCCGGACTTCACAACCGGCGGGATCTGGTGCTCTTTTACGGAGCCGCTCGATTGGCGGCCCAGCAGTAGAACCGGTTCCTAGCCCGCGGGTAGCAAGGTAATGGTTCCCCGGTATTCCCAAACGAGCGTCGGTGCTCGACGCTTTCCCTATGGCTCCGATGTAGATGCCAAGAACTGAGAAAGGAGAGACACCTTCAATCAAGAAACGAATGAGATGGACACGATCCGTGTCATGGTGTGCGATCGGCATGCCTTCTATCGGGAGTGGCTCCGCCACCAGCTCGTAGAGGAAGCCGACATAGACATAGTCGCCGAGGTCGAGGGCCCTAAGGGCGCGCTCGAGGCGCTTGATCAAGCAACACCTGACATCGTCCTCGTTGAAGCCCAAACTCGTACCATCCCAGGCGTTGAGCTCGGCCGGCTGCTCAAGGATCATCTGCCGCGACTCAAGATCATCGTGCTTGCAAGCTCCGAGGAGGAGGTAGGACTCACGCGCCTGGTGGCCATGAAAGAGGGCGGCGCCGACGCATGCTTGCTGACCGATGCTCTTGCGGGGGAGATAGCCTCCACTATCAGGGCCGTGAGCAAGGGCCGGTGGGTTGCTGCCAGGGCGATCACAGAAGGACTCTTCGAAGAGATGCTCAACCAGCTCACCGCGGAGCGATCTCGAAAGCGTGTGTGCAGCAACTGTGGTCATCAGTGGAGCGATCAGTCGGCCCTTACCGATCGAGAGGCGCGCATATTGACACTCGTCGCCAGGGGTTACACCAACCGAGCCATCGCAAACGAATTGGGGCTGTCGGAGGGCACCATTAAGAACTACGTCCACTGGATGCTTGAGAGGCTCAATCTGGGCTCACGCCTAGAAGCGGCCGTATACGCTGCTAAAGAAGGGCTGATCTGAGCCGGCTGCTCTACTGGCGGGGCAGCGCTCCAGGCTGAAGGCACAAATCAAGCAGGTCCAAGGTACAGGGCAGCGTCCCCAATAGGGCATATCCGATTGTCCCTACTTCATATCCAGTGGCGCGGCCGCGTTTCCGATAAATGCCTTATGAATGTGAAGCGCGCGCCGGGCTTCTTGACCGCATCCTCTCTCAGACAGAGGTCTGATCACCGCGAGGTCCTTCCCATCTCGGCGGTAGCCCCGGGCCGACCATCTTTGGACCCGATATCGACGCCACCTCACGGATCCAAGGAAAGCCAATCCTTCACCTCCCACCGAGGGTGGCTTGCCACGGTTCTGGCTGGCTCGGTTGCAACCGTTGGGTACTTCCTGATTCCCAACGCCGTCGTCCAAGCGAGCGTCTTTCCGCTGTTCGCCGTCTCCTGCGGGGTTCTGATCCTGGTCGCGGCGAAAAGCATCAGCGTCGGCCGGACGGCGTGGAGATGTTTCGCGATCGGCTTACTGTTGTGGGGCGCGGGCGATACCGTCTGGGCCCTCTATGGGCTTGCCGGAAAGGTGGCCCCTTACCCTTCGATCGCAGACATTCTCTACTTGATCGGCTATCTACCTCTCATTGCAGGCGTCGTCATCTACGTGACCAGCCGCAGACGGGGTTCGTTGCTGCGGTCGGCGATGGACATGGCTCTGATCGCGATCCCTGTAGGCCTGATCCTTTGGGAACTTGTCGTACTGCCATACGTGCAGAGCGCCAAGTTGTCATCGAACGACCTCGTCGGCTTGTCTTACCCGCTTCTGGATCTCATCCTCTTCGGAGTAGCTTTTACGCTCATCGTCAGCCCACGCAAACGGGCCGATGCCCATGTACTCGGCATCGCAATCGCTCTCCTCCTTCTCGCTGACACCCTCTATGGCAAGGATCTTTTGGCCGGGACGTACCACACAGGCATCTGGTACGACGGGGCGTGGTTGATCTCCTTTGTGCTATGGGCGGGAGCGGCGCTCCACCCGAGCACCAAACGGATGCCCGAGAAGGTGCGGGAAGCAGAAGACGATGACACCCACACGAAATTGGCATTCACGGCAGTCGTGGCGCTGGTCGCAATCTTCGCCTACGACGCTTTCCGGGGGGAAGGGATAACCGGCCCCGAATTCGTGATCGGTGGTGGGTTCACGATGCTCCTGGCGATCGCGCGCATGCACATGGAAGTTCGAGGTTCGCGTCGCAGCCAAGCGCGCGTTCGCGATCTCATGGAGCACGCTTCCGATGCCATCTTCGTCGTTGATGGCGGCAGGTACGTTGAGGTAAACCGAGCAGCCTGCAGCATGACCGGCTATTCACGCGATGAGCTTCTAACTATGGAGGTGGGGGCCCTCACTCCATCGGATCAAGAGGATTCTGTGGGAGATGGGTTTCCCTCAGGTGCGGCCGACGAAACCGTGATCAGCGAAAGGAAGCTAGTTCGGAAGGATGGATCGGTCCTGACGATCGAGTCGAGCGCGCATCAGTTGCCGGATGGGAGGTTCCAATCAATCGCCCGAGATATCTCCACACGTGTAGAAGCCGAACGTGTTCAGCGGGAGGGTGAAGAGTTGTTGCGACATGCCTTTGACGCGGGCGCTTCCGGGATGGCGTTGGGAACGCTCGACGGAGAGTTCATCAGGGTCAATCAGGCGTTCGCGAACATGCTGGGTTGTGAGCCCAAAGACCTGGTGGGAGTGGAGGCAGCAGCGATAACCCATCCAGATGACCGCGAAGCCATGGTCAAGCCACTGTCCCAGATGGCAAGCGGCGCCCTCTCGGAATTCCGCACTGAGAAGAGGTTCTTGCACCGAGATGGCCATGACATATGCGTACGTCTCGATCTCGCCCTGTCATGCGATGGTGAAGGACAGCCCCGCTTGGTAGTCGGTCACATATTGGACATCAGTCATTCCAAGGAGCTCGAAGGGCGCCTTCGTCAAGCCGAGAAGATGGAAGCGGTTGGTCAACTCGCCGGAGGGGTTGCCCATGACTTCAATAACATCTTGGCCGTGATCATGAACTATGCGGAGTTCGTCGGGGAAACCTTGGGCGAAAATCACGAAGGACACTCTGACCTCACACAGATAGTTAAGGCAGGCGAACGCGGCGCCGAGCTGGTCCACCAGTTACTGGCCTTCTCCCGGCAAGAGGTCATACAGCCCTCAGCGATCGATCTAACCGAGGTCATCAATGGGATGGCCGTGCTCCTCGAGCGGTCGGTAGGTGAAGACATCTCATTGACCATCGACAACGAGGCTGACCTGTCGCTCACCATGGCCGATCGCAGTCAGCTCGAGCGGATCCTCTTGAATCTCGTAGTTAACGCCCGAGACTCCATGCCTGCGGGAGGCAGAATCGCGATCGAAACGAGCAATGTAATCCTCGAGTCGGGAATGCGTGCAGGTCTCTCGGCCGGGCACTACGTGCGTCTTGCAGTTACGGACACGGGAACCGGGATCGAAGCCAGGATGCTGGAGCACATCTTCGAGCCTTTCTTCACTACGAAGCCCCGCGGGGAGGGAACTGGCCTCGGCCTCGCAACCGTCTACGGGATCGTCAAGCGTTCACAGGGTGGGATCTATGCAGACTCAGAGATAGGCGTCGGCACCTCCTTCACGATCTATCTGCCGGTGACGAACGAAGAAGTGCCGGCGCCTGCTGGCCCCACGGAGATAGAAGCCGGCAGTCATGCGGCGACCATTTTGGTCGTCGAAGACGAGGACCCAGTACGGGAGCTGATCGCAAGGATCCTCGGACGTGAGGGGTTCCACGTGATTGACGTCACGTCCGGCGCTGAGGGATTCGATACCTGCGCGTCCTTCGACGGAAAGATCGATCTGCTACTTACCGACGTCATCATGCCGCAAATGTCTGGTCCCCAACTGAGGGATCTGGTGCAAGGGATGCGTCCCGATATGAGAGTGCTCTTCATGTCTGGATACACCGATGAGCTCATCGCTCAGCGGGGTGTGCTCGCGGCGGGAGACTCCTTGCTCAGCAAGCCATTCACCTTTCAGCAGCTGTTGACGAGGGTTCGCGCGGCACTGAATCTCGAGGACAGAGCAGCCAAGTTGGTACTCGAGCGGTCACGATGACGCTTCCTGATAGCGGTCGTCCTTCGATCCTCGTAGTCGACGATGAGGAAGCGATCCAGAACGTTTTGATCCGAATCCTTGAACGGGGTGGTTACCACGACGTGAAGGTGGCCTCCTCGAGCCACGGAGCACGCCGGGTCTTAAAAACCCAGCCGATCGATCTGATCCTGACCGACATGGATATGCCGGGCGAATCCGGTCTCGACCTCTTGACCTACATCAACAAAAGCCGTCCGTACATTGCAACGCTGATGATCACTGGTGTCAACGACCAGAGCCTGGCAGAAAAGGCACTGGAGTCGGGAGTCTACGGCTACATCATAAAACCATTCCGTCCCAACGACGTGCTCATCGGCGTCAGTAGCGCGCTCCGGCGCCGCACGCTAGAACTCGAGTATCGCGATCACCGGGAACATCTCGAGACAGCCATGAAGCTTCGAACCGAAGATCTGACCAGAGCTCTGACCAAACTCGGAGCCGCCGAGAAAAGTACCCGCGCGGCGCGAACAGAGACGATCAGACGCCTCGCGATTGCCGGCGAATTCAGAGACGAAGAGACCGGACGTCACGTCATACAGATGAGCCGTTATTGCGAGATTCTTGCTCGCGCCGCAGGAGTGGACAGCGCGCTTCGAGATTCCATCCGTGACGCTGGGTCGCTGCACGATCTTGGCAAGATCGCGATCCCTGACAGCATCCTTCTGAAACCTGGTTCCTTGTCGGCCGAAGAGAGCGCTGTGATGCAGACGCACGCAGAGATCGGTCACCGCATGCTGAGGGGCTCCGAATCCCCCCTACTCGACCTGGCGGCTGAGATTGCCCTTACCCATCACGAGAAGATTGATGGAACTGGTTATCCAAACGGACTGGTCGGGCATTCGATTCCGTTGAGTGGACGAATCGCCGCGATCGCAGATGTCTTCGACGCTTTGACGACCGATCGCGTGTACCGGCCCGCCTATCCGGTGAAGGAAGCTACGGAAATCATGAAAAGAGATAGCGGGCGTCATTTCGACCGCGAACTGTTGGCCCTGTTCTGGGATCTAGCGCCCGCGGTGCTCACGATCAGGGGAGAGATTGGCCGCGAGTCCCTCGCGTCATAGTGGCGACGGCATTTCCCCCTCCAAATGTATGTGTCGCATCACATGAGTTGGCTCAACTTGCGGATCGCAGACCATGCCGGAGCTTCCAAGGCACAGATCAAGCAGGTCCAAGGTACGTTGCATGCCGCCGAGGGGGCCTAGAGAGGCTGTCCCTACTTCATCTCCAGCGGCGCGGCCGAGGTCCCGATAGATGCCTTATGAACCTGCGCACATCGGTCTCGCTGCCCTCCTCTAGAGGCTCAAACGGCACCGCGGACTGGAGGCTAGATCAGCAGAGGGGTGAGCAGATGCAGGATTTACTTTTGAAGATCTGGTGTTCTTCGATCGCTCGGATGCAGGAGCTTAAGAACAACGATAGAGGCGCAACCGCCGTCGAGTACGGCATCATGGTTGCCCTCATCGCAGCCGTAATCATCGCCGTGGTCAAGGTGGTCGGGGGCAAGAGCAGCAACGCCTTCGAATCGGTTAACGGAGCCCTTTAGTTCCATCTTCTACACAACGCACACGAAGCCAGAAAAAGACCCAAGCGGGCGGAGTCTATGGCCCCTTCCACTAGCCCCCGGTGCTACTGCTACAAAGGTCGAAGCGGGCTGTTGGCCTCTGTGGAACCCGATCGCAAGGCCTTCTGTGGCAGGTTGTCGTATCGGCGGAATGCCATTCGTGGTGGGAGTAGAGGCGGTCATCGGGACTGCCCGGAACTGAGGAGAAGTGAGATGACGCACTACTTGTTGACTGTGCACGGCCCCGCCGAGATGGACGAGTACGGCAACTACGGCTCCAAGGAGGAAATGGAGGAGGCGTTCGCCGCGACCGGCGCCTTCAATGACAAGCTTCACGCGGATGGCTACTGGGTCTTCGCCGGTGGGCTTCAGTCGGCATCGACCGCGACCGTCGTCGACGGCCAGGGTGAGACGCCGGTGATGACCGACGGCCCCTACCTCGAGACCAAGGAGGTCATTGGGGGTTTCTGGGTCATCGACGCGCCCGACCTCGACGTGGCGCTCAAGCTCGCGGCCGAGGGGTCCAAGGCGTGCCGGGGCAAGGTCGAGGTCCGTCCGTTCGACGGCCTCGCCTGAGCCCGCCGAACGACGACTGATCGATGCAGGGCGGAACGGCGGCCGTCGAGCGGGTCTTCCGCGAGGAGTACGGCCGCCTGATCGCCTCGCTCGTCCGCCGCTTCGGTGACATCGACATCGCAGAGGAGGCGGCGGGT
>JAXDJR010000028.1:0-6298 GCA_034667545.1 Actinomycetota bacterium | reverse complement strand
AAACCGGGGGCGTACAGCAGTTGGGAGTCATCTCCGTAGCGCAACTTTGTGCCCGTTACGGGGAAAAAGGCGCGTGGATCTCGCATGACGGACTCCCAAGCATCAGAGAACCGAGTGAGCTCAGGAGGCAGATGTATGGATCCCTCGATGCGGCAAACGTCCAGCATCAAGACGACCCGGACCACGCGTAGAGCGATCTTCTGACCTTCGGTTTCGGAGGCAGGCAGATGCGCAGAGCGATCCTGTTCCTGGAGGCTCATACGGGCTCCGGCACCGGGACGGTCTGCAGCACGAACCGAAGGGCATCATCAGCCGAGTACTCGTCGAAGGCCACTTCCTTGCGCAGAATGAGGCGATGTCGGAGGACGGGCGGCACCATGCGCTGCACATCTTCGATCGCGACGTAGTCGCGCCCTGCGATCCGCGCAGCTGCCTTGGAGGCTCCAAGCAGATGGACGGCCGCACGCGTGCTGCCTCCGAGTGAGACCGTTGGTAGCTCGCGCGTGAGACGGATCACCGAGACCATGTATCGGATGACGTCCTCGGAGGCGTCGGTATCGTCGACCAACTGTTTCGCCTCGATGAGATCCGCAAGGCCGATGGCTGCGATCACATCGAACAGCGTTGCCGACTGGATCCCCTCGTGCTTCATGAGCATGGCGTTGACTTCGTCTGTCTCGGAAACGTAAGTGACCGACACCTTGAACAAGAAACGATCGAGTTGGGCTTCCGGCAGCGGGAAAGTGCCTTCGAAGCTCGACGGATTCTGGGTTGCGATAACCATGAACGGGTCGGGAAGGGTCCGGGTCTCTTCGGCGAAGGTGACCTGTCGTTCCTGCATCGCCTCCAGAAGTGCGGCCTGCGTCCGGGAGGGGGTGCGGTTGATCTCGTCAGCGAGCAGTACGTTCGTGAAAATGGGTCCCGGTCTGAATGTCCGACCGAGTTGGCTCTCGAACCAAGAGCCGATCAGATCTTCGCCGGTCGTCTCCGGTGTGAACTGAACCCTGCGGAACTCCACCGCAAGCGCCCTGGAGGCAGCGCGTGCCAGAAGAGTCTTGGCAACCCCGGACACTCCCTCGATGAGGATGTGGCCCCCAACGATCATCGAGATCAAGATCAGCTCGATAACATCATCCTGACCCACGACTACCTTGGCGATCTCCTCGACCAAGCGTGAACGCATGGAAGGGATAAGGTCGTCGGACATCACGTGTACCACCTCACATGGTCGGGCGGCTGGTAGAAGTTTGCCCGAATTGAACAGTTTAGGGGGCATGGGAAGCTTTCCTTAGGGTCCCACCAGAAGCGATCCCACGATCTGATCGTGTTTGCCCGTCGCCACGGTGAACGGAACCTCTGCAGTCCGGGTGGTTCCCGCAGGCACCGAGCCGATGTTGACAGGGATCGAAGTCTTGCCCAGTACCAATTTGACCGAGCCTCGCCATAGAAAGCTTGTTTCGTTGTGGATCGGTAAAACCATGGCTATCCGCGTTGGACTCACGACTTTGGCCGCCATGTTCAACGTCAATCCACCGCAGAGAGTGGTCGCCTGCCCGCGTACCAGGCGGGACGACGTCGCCACGAGAGGGGGGCCGTGCGGAGGGACGAAGACGCTAAAGGGTGTCTTTGCCTCTTGCTGACAGGTGAGTACGTGCGTTAATCCGCGAAGGCTTGACATGCTTATTGGGATCAACATCACGCCGAGCAGAGCGAACAACGCAAGTCGCGAGCGCAGGATGGCGGGCACAACTCAGAGTCTGTGTGTGCGCACTCGTTTCGTCAAAGACCCATAACAGCGCAGAGATCATCCTTCGAACTTGTGCCCTCTAGGATGAAATCATGGAAACAGGGGTCGCCGACCGGCTGAGTGCACTGAGCTACGCGCAAGCCCGGCGGTTGCTTCTTGTAGCAGGGCTCGCGATCTTGGTGGTCACAGCTCTGGTCATGTTGGTGCGCAAGGTCGAGACCTCGGAAGTCGTCGCTACTCTGCTCTTCATCCCCATCTTCATCGCGTTCGTGTTCTGGGGGGTGCGTGGAGGCGTCGGTGGTGCGCTTACGGCGGCGGTCGTGTACTTCCTTATTCGATACCCCGCGATCGAAGCGGTTGGAGTGGGCCGGTTCGCGGGCTTGATCGTTTCGAGGACCTTCGCGTACTTCGCCTTCGGGCTCATCGGTGGCTGGGCGAACGAACAGCTGCAAGGCTCATTGACGAAGCTGGAGCTCTACGACCAGATCAACGATGCGACCGGCCTCTACAACGCTCGTTTCTTCCTGCAAGACACCGATCTCGAGATGTCTCGATCCGAACGCTACAAGACGATCTTCTCTGTTGCCTGGGTGGACGTTCCGTCATCCGCCTTCGAGTCGCATTCCAAGCGACACAAGATCGTTAGAGAGCTGGCCGGCTTGTTGAAGGAGAGTGTTCGCACCGTCGACCGGGCTGTGCATGGGCAGACCGCCACCCACCTGCGGTTCGCAGTGGTGTTGCCGGAGACGGGGCCCGAAGGAGCCCGCACCTTCGCCGATCGCTTAGCGGACAAGATGGGTTCGTTCCTCAACGACCGGCGGATAGAGATCTCCCGAGACGATATCCACGCGTTCGCCGCGACTTTCCCAGGGGATGGACCAGAGCTCGCTTCAGTGCGCGCAGGATTCACCGAGATCGACCACCTCGAGCACCCCGAAGCGGCAGCGGCTGCGGTCGCTGCCGCTCACGCCGACGGTTGATCGTGTGCGGGGCTAGCCCCGTTCGGCCATCGGCAGCACGATCTCCTGCATGATCAGCTTGAGCGATGCCGCGGCTGGGATAGCCATCAGCGCGCCGACGAACCCGAGGAGGCTGGCACCGATGAGGGCGGCAAGAAGTACGGCCGCCGGGGACAGATCCACGGTTCTGGTCATCACGCGGGGAGCGATCAGATAATTCTCGGCCTGCTGATAAACGATGAAGTAAACGATCGTTGCGATGCCGAGCGGGATGGATCCCACGAAGGCAACTATCACCGAGGGGACCGCGCCCAACGTTGCTCCCACCAGGGGGATGAGGTCGGCGATGGCAACCCACAGGGCAAGCGCGACGGGAAATGGCACATGGGTCAGTGCCAAGAAGATGAACGCCAGCGCTCCCGCGATGAGTGAGATGGCGAGGTTGCCTGCCACGTAGCCGCCGACCTTCTCGAACATGGGATCCATCAAAGCAGTGGCGCGCTCACGCCTCGACAGCGGTATCAGTCTCAAGGTCCCTGTCCTGATCCGCTGCAGGCTCATGACGAAATAGATAGTGAGAACCAAGACGGTGAGCACCTTGAATACGCTGCCTATAACCGAGCCGGCGACTCCCACCAACGTTGCAAGTGAGCCGCCGATCAGTGTCGGCGCATTCTGAGTGGCCGCTCGCAGCTTGTCGGGGATGTTGTTCTCGACGATGAAGCGCTCGACGCGAGGGTTCGTGTGTGCCAGATCCTGCACATAAGCCGGCAGGTGAGCGGCGAAGTTCGTGACCTGCTGGACCAGCGGTGGGATGACGGCGAACAGGAACCCTCCGATGAACAGGACTATGGCAACGAAAAGCGCCGCCACTGCGGCCCCACGCTTGAGGCCGAACCGCTCGATGGCCCGCACGGCCGGATCCAATCCCACTGCCAAGAACCCTGCAACCAGGACGAGAACCAAGATGGAACGAACGAGGTAAGCGGCGTAGACCAGGACCAGCGCAGCTACCACCGCAAACACGATGCGGAAGACCGTGACGGTTCGCGGCCCGTACATGGGAGGCATGCGCCTAGGCAATCACCCCGAACGTCGCCCAGGATGGATTTGACGGCAACGCAGTCGGTGGACCGTGACGAAGCAGGCTCGATCCGTCGTAGCCGGTCGGTAGGCTGCACCCCCTATGAGCGCAGTGGAGGTAAGAGATCTGCGGCGCACGTATCACACGACGACCGGTGTCTTCAAGCGTCGCCCCGTCGAAGTGGAGGCCGTGCGCGGGATCAGTTTCGATATCGCCGAGGGCGAGCTCTTCGGCCTGCTCGGCCCCAACGGAGCGGGCAAGACCACGACTATCAAGATGCTGATCACGCTGCTGCTCCCAACGGCGGGAACCGCCACGGTTCTCGGTCTCGATGTGGTCGCAGATGCTCGGGCGGTGCGTGAGCGGATCGGGTACGTGTTTGGCGGCGACCGGGGGCTCTACGAGCGGTTGTCGGCACTGGATAACTTGCGCTACTTCGCAGAGCTCTACGGATTGGCTCCCGCCACGCAGAAGGCCCGCATCGGTTACCTCTTGGAGCTCGTCGGCCTGGCGGGACGCGAGAAGGAGCGCGTCGAGGGCTACTCGCGGGGGATGCGCCAAAGACTGCACATAGCGAGAGGGCTGCTCCACGACCCGCCCGTGATCTTTCTCGACGAGCCGACGATCGGTCTCGATCCCGTGGGGGCCCGTGAGCTCAGGACCACCATCGCTTCGCTGACTGAATCGGGCAAGACGGTGTTGTTGACCACCCATTACATGTTCGAGGCCGATTCACTGTGTGACCGCGTGGCGGTGATCTCCAAGGGTCGCATCGTTGCCGAAGGGACCCCGCGGGACTTGAAGGCCACCGTTGCCGACAGCACGATCGTCGAGATCGAGGCTTACGGCGTTGACGGCAGCACTGTCGAGCGTGTCAGACAGATCCGAGGGGTGGCTTCGGTATCGGTCGAGGATCGGGATCAAGCCCAGGTCCTTCTGGTGCAGTCCTCGACAGGGCTCGAGTTGACGCAGGAACTGCTCGCCACGCTGCAAGACTTCAGGGTGGGCAGGGTCGCGTCACGCGAACCCACTCTCGAAGATGCCTACGTGGCCCTGGTGGAAGAAGGCTAGATGGCTCGTTCCCGCGTGCGGCGGGTCTCTCGCATTCTCGCTAGCGGCATCAGATTCCACGTCAAGTCGTTGTCGCAGTCCAACTTCTTCATCTTGGTCTCGTTGATCGAGCCGGTGATCTTCGCCTCTATCGCGTTCTATATGTTCCGTGCCGGGGGCCGCGCTCCCACACTGCTGTACGCGGCCCTGGGCGCGGGTCTCATGGGCATCTGGTCGTCGACGTTGTTCGGATCGGGCGGCGCGATCCAGTGGCAGAGATGGCAGGGAACCCTCGAACTCATCGTTGTTGTGCCGCCGCCCCTGCTTCAGGTGCTGCTTCCTCTCACCGTGGCTACCTCCGCTATCGGGCTCTATTCGATCGTCGCGACGCTGGTCTGGGGCATGGCCTTCTTCGGCATGCCGTTGCAACTCATGCATCCCTTCTTGTTCGCAATAGGCCTCGTCGCTACCGTCGTTGGGTTAGGTCTGCTGGGACTTGTTCTCGCCTCGACCTTTGTGCTGTATCGGAATGCGAACGCGCTATCCAACTTGCTCGAGTACCCGGTATGGCTGACGACCGGCGTGCTCGTACCGTTGTCTCTGCTGCCGGGATGGACCCACGTCATCGGGTGGGCCCTGGCACCGACGTGGGGCATTCGGGCGTTGCGAACAGCAGCGCTGGGCGGCGATCCCTGGGTCGGGATAGCCATGTGCGCGCTGCTCAGTTGTATCTATCTCGCGGTCGGCAGTCTCTGCCTGCGGCACTTCGAGAAGCTGGCGCGCGAGCGCGGCACTCTGGCCCTCGCGTGAGGCACCTGCGCGTGTTCTTCATCGGCGGCCTCATCGCCTACAAGGCTTTGTTCAACTGGCTTAAGCCGGCCATCTACATCCCCACGATGCTGGGAAGTCCATTGTTCCAGATCTTCTTCTTCACCTACCTCGGACGCTTTAGCGGTGTGCAGAACGATGCCTTCTTCGTCGTTGGTAACGCGGTGCAGGCTTGCGCCATGTCATCGATCTACGGCATGACGATGACTATCGCCAACGAGCGCTTCTTCGGGACGCTGGCTCCATTGCTGGCCTCCCCCGCTAACCGACTTGCACTGTTTCTTGGCCGGGCGCTGCCGGTGGTGGTCAATGGGATCATCGTGTCTGTCTTCGGGTTCTGCGTCGGCCTGATCTTCCTGCACTTCCATCTCGACCTGGGGCAGGTCCCCGCGTTGGCCGCTGTTCTGGTCGTAACAGTCACTTCGTGCACGTGTATGGGCATGCTCCTGGGGTCGATAGGGCTGCGGGCTCGCGATGTCTTCTTCATCTCTAACGCTGTCTACTGGCTGATGTTGCTGCTGTGCGGTGTGAACGTTCCGTTGTCGGCGCTTCCAGGATGGCTTCAAGCGATCGGCCGGGCGATGCCGCTTACGCATGGGATCGCAGCGGCCCGAACGATCGCCGCGGGCG
>JAXDJR010000027.1:0-17008 GCA_034667545.1 Actinomycetota bacterium | reverse complement strand
CTCATGAGATGAGATGCCGTTCTTGCAGTTGGCAACGAGCCAGATCGCCGGAAGCCACTTGTCGAGGCCGATGGGGGAATCCTCGAAGATGGTGCCGACCTTGACCGAGTATTGCTTCTTGCATCCCTTGCACTTCCATACACGCCGGGTCGAGAGGTAGGAGTAGTCCTTGCTCTCACAGCGGGGGCAGGTTGGGCCTTCCGGCCAGCGTAGCTGAGCTGCGTATTCGTTCGCTACGTCGAGATCAGAGAAGTAGCGGATAGCCTCGATGTGCGTTGTGGGTAGCTTCTTGGTTGCCATGAGGTGAGTCTACTACTTACCCCATGGTGAGTCAAGTATATCGTTACCCTAACTAGGATGAGCGGTAGTCGATCTCGGAGGTTGCGATCCAGTCACCAGGGGGGCGCCCAGAACTCCATGTCTTGCCCTCATCCGGGCAGGACACCTCTTACGTCGCGCTGCTGAAGAATCTCAGCTTCCGGCGTCTATTTCTGGCCCAGTGCGTGTCGAGCCTCGGCGACTGGGTCGGAGTTATCGCGATAGCGGTTTTCGCAAACCACATCCAGGGGGCCACCGGCGTCGGTCTGGTAATGACGGCGCGGGTGCTGCCGGGCTTTCTCGTCGGTCCGCTCGCAGGAGTGCTTGCGGACCGTTTCGATCGCAAGAGGCTGATGGTGGTCGCGGATCTGGCCCGCGCAGCGGTGATCTTCTCGCTGCCCTTCTTTCCCAACATCGTGTATCTGCTGGTGGCTTCCATGATCCTGGAGAGCTTGACTTTGATATGGGGCCCCGCGAAGGACGCGTCGCTTCCGAACTTGGTTGCCTCCGGGCAATTGACTCAGGCCAACTCGCTCAACCTTATGGCTGTCTACGCCCCCTTCCCTGTGGCTTCCCTCGTTTACCTGGCTCTCTCTACCCTCGGCCGATTCGTGGCCCATGCGGTTCCGGTGCTGAAAGGGGTCACTGGTGACCCGGAGGCCCTGGCCTTGTGGCTTGATTCGATGACGTTTGCGTTCTCGGCGCTGATGGTCGCCGGCCTGGCGATCACTTCGTCGCGCCGTCAGGCGGGCCGTGTCGATCTTGGCGACGTCAAACGCGATCTGATCGAAGGACTTCGGTTCGTTCGCGACGACAAGAAGGTGCAGCCATGGCTTATCGGTATCGGTCTCACGTTCATGGCTGCAGGAGGGGTGTTCTCACTCGGACCGGGCTTCGCCCAGGCCGTCCTGGGGGCAGGCGACCGTGGATTCGCATCCGTGATCGGGTTCCTCGGCACCGGCATGCTCATCGGCCTCGTAGCGATCGGTCCGCTGGCCAAGAGGGTTCAGAAGGACGTCATCTTCTCGTCCTCGATCCTGCTGCTCGGTATCGGGTTGATCGGCCTTGCCAGTGCCAGCAGTCTGAGCCTGGCTTCTGCCGTCGCGAGCGCACTGGGATTCTTCGCTGGGACCGGATACTCGACCGGCTACACCTTGATGCAAGAGAACACGGCCGACGACATGCGCGGGCGCACGTTCAGCGCCGCCTACACCGTGATCAGGGTGGGCACGCTTGGGGGGTTGGGTCTGTTCCCCTTCGCCGCTCGCCTCTTCTCGGGCCTATTGGGAGACAACTTTGCGATAGGGAGCTACCCGATCCCGGGTAGCCGCCTCACGTTGTGGGGTGCGGGCGTCGTCGTGATCGGGGGAGGACTGCTGTCCATGCGCGCTATCGCCGCTCGCGAGTCTGAGCCGGTTGCATCCGTCCCGGTCGTCGGCGCCGCGCCACGATCGGGGTTGCTGGTCGTTTTCGAGGGTGGCGACGGTGCCGGCAAGAGCACGCAGATGGAGGCGCTCGTGGGATGGCTTCGCGCTCGGGGTGACGATGTCGTTACAACGCGGGAGCCCGGCGGAACCCCCATCGGTGCGCGCATCAGAGATATCTTGCTCGACCCGGCCTCCGACGGGATGGATGCGCGCACCGAGGCTCTTCTCTACGCGGCAGATCGCGCGCAGCACGTTGCCGAAGTGATCAAACCGGCCCTCGATGCTGGGAAGATCGTCGTCTCGGACCGCTTCATCGACTCTTCGCTGGCGTACCAAGGAATCGCGCGAGGGCTCGGGCTCGACGAGATTCTGGGCATCAACGACTGGGGAACGCAGGGTCTGCTGCCAGACATTGTGTTCCTTCTGCGACTCGATCCTGCTTCGGGCCTGGAGCGCGCGGCGCACGGAGACAGAGACAGGATGGAGGGGGCGGGGATCGATTTCCACAAGGAAGTGGGGGATGCCTATCTCGAGCTGGCAACGCGCTATCCCGCTCGTTTCGTCGCTCTCAACGCAGCGGTTTCCCCGTCCGAGCTTCATCAGAAGATCGTCACCGCGTTCGAGGAGCGTGCCCCCGATCATCTGAGGAGACCAGTTCGGGCGAACCTCGGCCCCGTCGCTCCTCCGGTGCCGCGATGAGCGTCTGGGGAGCGCTCGAGGGTTCCCCCCTGGAGGCGCAACTATCTGCCCAGCTGCTCGGGGGTGACACGGTCCATGCGTGGTTGTTGCTCGGCCCCCCCGGATCGGGCAAGCGGGCGGTGGCACTTGCCACCGCCGCGGCACTCAACTGCGAGGTCGAGCCGCGCCGCGGCTGTGGCCAGTGCTCGAGTTGCGTCCGGATACTCCGGGCCAGACATCCCGACGTGCACCATGTGCTCCCCGAGGGCCCGCTAATCCCAGTAGATCTCATCCGTGACACGGTCATCCCGGAGGCTTCTCGCTCTCCCTTCGAAGCGCATTACAAGATCTTCATTATCGAAGAGGCGGAGCGCATGAACGAGGCAGCTCAGAACTCGTTGCTCAAGACGTTGGAGGAACCGCAACCGGGCACGATCTTTTTCCTGATCTCAGATCAGGAAGACGATCTCTTGGACACGATCCGTTCTCGTTGCAGGATCCTTCGGCTTGAGCCTGTCTCCGAAGATCGGATCGTGGAACTCCTCCAGGACGCTGGGGCTTCGGAGGGAGAAGCGCGACTGGCCGCGCGATTGAGTGAAGGAGATATCGGAAGGGCGCGTGCGCTGGCCTTTGACCCCTCAACAAGCGCGCGGCGAGCGGTGTGGAACAGTCTTCCGGGGCGTTTGACTTCACCTGCCGATGCACTCGATCTGGCCGAGGAAGTGATCGCCGAAGCGTCTGACGCAGTGAAGGCTCTTGACGCCGTCCACAAGGCGGAGGTGGTCGAATTCGCCGAAGCTATCGGCGAAGGACGGGGCACCGCGACCGCGCGCAATGCTTTGGCGAACCGGCACAAGCGGGAAGCAAGGCGCACGCAGGAAGAGATTCTTGGGGAAGCGCTCAGGCAACTCGCCACCTTCTACAAGGATGTCGTCGTGCTGCGTCGCGGGGGCCGGGACGCACTCGCGAACCTCGATCTACAGAACGAATTGGAATCCTCGTCGCGATCTGACATATCTGATCGGGCCCTGTTGGCCGCCGTCGAGTCATGCTTATCGGCCCGGGCAGCCTTACCTCAGAACGCGAACGCCTTGCTCACGCTCGAGGCAACCATGGTCAAGATCGCCAGCATTCTTCCCGCGGGGAGAGTAGCAACTGCTTGATGGTCTACTTCTCTCCCGACGAGACTCGCTAGTGCCGTTTGAAGGCGCCAGGAAGGAGTGATGTGGAGAACGAAATAGGCAATGTCCGAGCCCAGGTTCGCGATCTGATCGAGACCCAGCAGCGCCTCCACGATGCCCTCAGGCGGCTGGCCTCGAAGGAGAGTGAAGGGACGGCCGAATGGCTGACACCTCCGATCGAGAGCGCCATGACCGAGCTCGAGCTGGCCCGCAACAAACTTGAAGCGGCATACGATCGATTGGGTGACGCCATTGGCTCAGAGGCTGATTCCTAAGAGGCGCGCTCACACTGAAGCGGTGGCCACCGTGGCACGCTGCGGCACCAGGGAAAGATGGCTCCTGCGTACCGGAATCCGATTGCTCCTTCAGTAGCCGGTGACGTGACCATCAGCCGGTCGAGATGCTCCCGGCGAAGCTGGGGGAGCTTCCTCGTGGTGATGGGGTTTCTCCTCCTTTTCTCTGGCCAGGCGGCTGCCCATTCGATCCTGGTGTCGTCAGATCCTGGCTCCGGCGAGCAGCTCACCACTACTCCAGGACTGATCGTGCTTCGGTTCTCCGAACCTCTCAACCGCCGCCTCTCACGAGCGGTCCTGCGTGACCCCCGTGGAGAAGCCTTCCAGGGCACGGTCGTGTCGGACACTGCCATCGATATCAGGGTGCCGGTGGACCTCCCCGGCACCTACAGCGTTCGTTGGAAGACGGTAAGCATCCTCGATGGACACACGCTGGATGGGGGTTACACATTCGCCGTAGGGGGCGCCTCCGCCACTAATCTTTCCCACAAGGGCTCGTCTAGCTCGGCGAGGCTCGCATATTGGATCACTGCGACGCGTTTCATCGAAGACGCGATGCTCTTCCTCGGCGCGGGCATGTTGCTCCTCATTTTGTTGGCGAATGCCGACCCCGTGTTGGAGTGGGTGCGTCCGAGGCCGGTCCGAGTGATTGCCGTGGCTCTCGCGGCTGGCGTTGCCTCGGTAGCTGCAGAAGCCGTCCGGGCGGCTCCAACTCTCTCTCCCAGCGCGTTGCTCTTCTATCTAACTTCCGGATTACCGGGCATCGCACGAGTTGCGAGGTTGCTGCTCGAGTCCCTGGCACTTGCAGCGGCCGCCCGTCGGCCCCGCGTGGCGACGATCGCCGTGGGTGGCGCGCTGGTCGCCCTCGCCGCGAGCGGCCATGCCGCCGCGGCTACCCCCGTCTGGTGGGGGGTCGGGATCGACGCCATCCATCTTGTAGGGGCGGCGTTGTGGGCTGGCGGGATCCTCGCTCTGACGCTGCAGCGCCCACCCGAAGGGTGGAGGAGTTCCCCTGCTCGAATTTTGCTAGATCGTTTCACCCCGGTCGCTCTCACCGCGTTTAGCTTCACTGCGATATTTGGTGTGCTTGAAGCAACTAAGCAACTCGACGGGATGCATTCGCTCTTCCACTCTGATTACGGGCGCGTGCTCCAAGTGAAGTTGGTGGCCATCGCGGTGATGGTCGCGCTGTCGGCGCTCGCGTGGCGAAGAATCATTGCTCCTCGACTGGAGGGGACTGTAGTCGCCATCGCCATCGGCGCCGCAGTACTTCTCTCCGGTATGCCCGGTGTGCCTGCGCGCCAAGCGGCAGCAGAGGCGGCGGCCCGCGCGACTCCCCGTGATCCCGCCTTGCCCCGTCCTGGGGATCTCACGCTAGGGGGGCACATCGGCAGCACTTTGATAGGCCTCACCGTCCGGCCAGCCCAGCCTGGCCGCAACGATGTCTTCCTGTACCTGCTGCCCTTGGCTGGGGAGGATTCGGCTGCTCATCTGCACCCCTCGTTAGAGGCCGGCACTAAGAGAGTGAGAGTTGATAGTTGCGGGCCCGCCTGTCGCCGCACCGCACTCGATCTACACGGAGGGGAGCCGATCCGCGTGAGCATCGGGTCCCGCGTCGCCACCTTCCGTCTGCCCCGCCTGCCGGCACCCGGTGGGGCGGCTATTTTCAGGCGAGCCGAGAAGAGGATGCACGCGCTATCTGACGTCCGGTTCCGCGAGATCTTTGGTCCGGGCAATCCGCCGGTCCACTCGACGTACTCCTTCGAGGCGCCCGATCGGATGTCGCTGCGCTCGAACAACGGCTTTCAAAGCATCTGGGTCGGTTCCACCCGGTACCTTAAGAATGGCCCGCGCGCCTCGTGGTTCGTCCAGCCGCATGGCCCCCCGCTGCACGTTCCGTATTTCATCTGGGATTACGTTCCTACCGCCCACGTCGACCCGCGGCTGGTAGGAAATCAAGTCGTGGACCACAGGGAAACGAAAGTGTTGTCCTTCTACGGGCCCAACCAGGGGGCTCCAGTGTGGTTCAAGCTGTGGATCGATCGACGCTATTACGTCCGAAAGGCAGAGATGCGCGCCCAGGGTCACTTCATGGACCACCATTTCTCTGATTTCCACTCTTCCATCTCGATCCGTCCGCCGGTTCCTGCTAGGTAAGCAACCCTCCTGTTAGAGCCTCTGACGGGGCCCAACATGACGGTGCTGCAATCCCACCTCCAGAGATGACCTGGTACTGAGGCCGGGCGGCGTGAGCAACGTGACAGGTTAGTAATGCATTTGCCTTACGCCTTGTTCCGGGCTCACACTCTCGGAGAACGGCTCGCAGAGCAAGCTTGCGGGCCCCCAAGGCTGGGGGGAAAGAAATGATTAAAGCTAGGTCGCTGCGTTTCAGCCGCGTGATTCCTATGGTTGCAGTTCTGACCATCGTCGCGGGGACTTTGGGTGCGTGCTCGAAAGGCACGACTTCCTCTTCCGGCTCCGGATCGCAACCGATCTACAACGTCTACGTTCAGAAGTTCCGTTTCCACGGCCTGCCATCGTCCTTGCCCTCCGGCAACTTCACCGTCAACTTCACCAACCGCGAGAGCTTTCCTATCAATCATGAGATGGTCATGATTGGGATCCCGTCAGGGAAGACCACAACGGACGTCATGAACGCCGCCAAGGCCAAGGGTCCATCTTCGGAGGATCAGTGGCTCCACTTCGGTGAGATTCCCGACGTGTTCACCGGCGCGACAAAGTCACAGGTTTTTGACCTGCAGCCGGGGAGTTACGCGATCGCGTGCTGGCAGACCGGCAAGGCCAACGGGGGTACCAACGGTCCGCCACACGTGGCTATCGGGATGATCTTTCCGTTCACCGTCAAGTAAGAGCGGACTGAGGAAGGGCGGGCGGTTGATCATCAGAGATCGGGCGCTATGAACCGTCACCGCAAGGTCGTGAGCCACAGTAGGGCGCGGCTCATCGCCGTCGTCGGAGCCCTGCCTCTGTTGTTCACAGGTTGCGCCTTGCACGGTGTGACCACTCAAGGCCAGGCCGTAGACACGCTTTACAACACGATCTTTTCGCTTGCGGCCCCGGTTTTCGTGATCGTCGAAGTCCTCCTTCTGTTCCTGGTGTTCCGCTTCCGGAAGCGTGATGATCGCGAGCCTCCGCAGACGCAAGGCAGCAATCGTGCCCTCATCATCTTTTTCATCATTCCCGCCATCATCGTCGCAGTGCTCTTTCCGTTTGGCGAGCGGACCCTTTCGGAGGTTCAAGCGATGCCGTCGCCAGGCGTCACGATCCGCGTGCAGGGATTTCAATGGGAATGGACTTTCAACTACGTGAACGAAGGGTTCTTCAGTACGGGCAAGACCCTTACAAAGCCGGCGTTGATGGAGCTGCCGGTGGGCCAACCGGTCCACATCCTCCTGAACTCCCAGGACGTCATCCATTCATTCTTCGTCCCCCAGTTCCTATTCAAGCGGGACGTGATTCCAGGACGAACCAACAGCTTCACTTTTACACCAACCGAGATAGGTACTTTCAACGGCCAATGCGCAGAGTTCTGTGGCCTCTACCACTCGAAGATGACCTTTATCGTGAAAGTCGTCAGCCAGCTTGACTACGACGCGTGGGTAAAGCACGAAAAGAAAGCGGCGCTTAATGCAACTTGTCCTGCCAAGGGACAGACGGTAACGATGACGGCCCATAACATCAGCTGGAACACCAACTGCATCGCCTTCAAGGCCGGGACGCCCTTCAAATTGGTCTTTCAGAATCAAGATACCGGCATACAGCACAATTTCTCGATCTACGATTCTTCTGCTCGAAAGAAGAACTTCTTCCGGACGCCACGGCTGACGGGACCAACCACGCAGACATTCAACGGGCCGGCCCTCAAGGCAGGCAAGTACTACTTCCAATGTGACGTTCATGGTCCCGCGATGGCCGGTGTGTTGATCGTGAAGAAATGAGTGAATGAAACTCTGAGAAAGGCAGGACTGCGATAGATGGCGATCACCGAAGCTCCGCAAGTTCACACGCCGCAACCCGAACCGCGCAGCGGGCTGCTGGCGTGGTTGACGACTACCGATCACAAGCGGATCGGCATTCTCTACTTCATCAACTCGTTCTCCTTCTTTGCGGTGGGGGGAATTATCGCCCTATTGATGAGAACCGAGCTGGCGCGACCCGGGACGCAGATCTTTGCACCACATGCGTACAACCAGTTGTTCACTATTCACGGCACGATCATGATTTTCTTGTTTATCTTCCCGATGCTCAACGGCTTCGGGAACTACTTCATCCCGCTCCACATCGGCGCTCTCGACATGGCCTTCCCTCGTATCAATGCTCTGTCGTTCTGGTTGCTGCCGGTCGGTGGTCTGACGATCGTTTCGGGCTTCCTAACGAAAGGAGGAGCCGCTGCCGCCGGATGGACGAGCTACGTGCCGGTTTCTCTCCAGGGAGGCACCGGGCAAGACCTGTGGATCATCGGCCTCTTGATCTTGGGGGTGTCGTCGCTGCTAGGAGCCATCAACTTTGTAGTCACCATTCTGCGGCTTCGAGCTCCCGGAATGGGCATGATGCGTCTGCCCATCTTCGTGTGGAGTGTGTTGGCCACCTCGCTTCTCGCCATCCTGTCGATACCCGCCCTGACTACAGCGCTGATCCTGCAGTTTGCCGACCGCCACCTTGGCACTGCGTTTTTCGATCCCAGCCGTGGCGGCAGTGTTCTCTTGTGGCAACACCTCTTCTGGTTCTTCGGTCACCCCGAGGTTTATATGTTGATCCTGGGCGCGTGGGGGATCGTGAGTGAGATCCTTCCGGTGTTTTCTGGCAAGCCTCTCTTCGGCTACCGGGGAGTAGTTCTTTCCTTCATGATGATCACTGCCTTGTCATTCACCGTCTGGGCTCACCACATGTTCGCAACAGGCGCGGTCGAGCTTCCCTTCTTCAGTATCACCACCGAGCTCATATCGATACCAACCGGGGTCTTGTTCTTCAATTGGCTGGCGACACTTTACAAAGGGCGCATTCGTTTGGAGCCGCCGATGTTGTTCGCACTCGGCTTCATTGCGATGTTTCTGATCGGCGGGATCGACGGCGTTTGGGCAGCGTCGCCCGCGATGGACTTCGCGATCACCGACACCTACTGGGTGGTAGCCCACATCCACTACGTGCTCTTCGGTGGAACCGTGTTCGGGATCATGGCTGGGATGTACTACTGGTTCCCGAAGATGTCTGGAAGGATGCTTTCAGCTAAATTGGGGCACTGGCACTTCTGGGTCCAGTTGATCGGCTTCAACCTGACTTTCTTCCCGATGCATCTCCTGGGTCTCAGGGGGATGCCGCGACGGATAGCCGACTACGCCCCCGACAGAGGGTGGACGTTTCTCAATCTCCTCGCAACCGTCGGAGCGTTCCTGATCGGGGTTTCCATGCTGATCTTCCTCGCTAATGTGATTCTGACGATGCGCCGGCCGCGCGACGCGGTGGCCGACCCATGGGGCGGCAACACACTGGAGTGGTTCACGAGCTCTCCGCCACCACCGCATAATTTCGACGCCCTGCCCGAGATCTTGTCCAACCGGCCCGTTTATGACGCCCGGAAGGCGGGATTGGTTCCTGGAGGTCATGCATGAGCCTTGCTGAAACGATCGGCGACCAGCGAGCGGTTCGCGGTACGAGTAGCCCGGTACTCGGCATGGTTCTCTTCGTCGCGTCCGAAGCCATGTTCTTTGCGGCGCTCTTCGGCGCCTACTTCACGATCTATGCGGGAGCAAATACGTGGCCCCCGAAAGGCATCGAGACGAACATCGGGGTGCCTGCCGTGCTTACAGCAATTCTCGTTTCGAGCAGCTTCACGCTCCAGGCGGGAGTGGCCGCAGTTCGCAAGGGCCGAATGGATCGGCTCAAGAGGTGGCTCGAGGCGACATTGCTTCTGGGTATCGCGTTCCTCGCTCTTCAGGCCTACGATTATTCGCAATTGAATTTCGCCATCCGCCAAGGCGCGTTCCCGTCCTTGTTCTACGTGATGACCGGCCTGCACATGGCTCATGTGATCGGTGGCGTAGTTCTACTCGGCATGGTTTATGTCCAGTCCCGGACGGACCAGCTGTCGATGGAGCGTCATGAGCCGGTTGAGTCGGCAGCGATCTATTGGCATTTCGTCGATGTGGTCTGGATCGGCTTGTTCTCGGCCTTCTACCTTGCGACGATGAGATGAGTGGGGAGCCGTTTCTGACGGTCATCCCTGTGCGCCGAGCGAGGTTCGCATGAGTTCCGCTTACAAGATCTTGATGCGTATCGGCCTCTACATCCTGGTCGCCGGCATCGTTTACGGGATCACTTCTCACGAGGCAGTTGGTGGAACCATGCTCGTCGTCGCCGCGCTGACCTTCGGCTACTTGGCGTTCGTCATCAGAACTGCGGTCCGGGGGGTCGAGAGAGTGGCTCCAGGGGACCGAGGCGATGCTGAGGAAGCCGCGATAGAGATGGCCCACGTCGGCCCCACGATCTGGCCCTTCGTGTTCTCTATCGCAGCCATCATCCTCGGTTTTGGCATCGCTTTGAGTCGCTGGCTACTGCCGGTGGGTGCGGTGCTGTTTGTTGCCGCGGCAACAGGCTGGTTTCTGGACATCCGGGGCCAGAATCGCCACGAGCATTGAAGTGAGCCTCGATTTCCTGACGCACTGGTCGCTGGAGCCGTACGTGATTGCACCTCTGGTGATCTTTGCAGCAACCCTTCGCTGGCTGCTGACTCGCATCAAGGGAGGCCCACACCCTGGGCATGTCGCACCTCGGCGAGTCTTTTTCCTGGTCGCTAGTTTGGTAGTTGCGTTTCTGGCGCTGGAGTCACCCGTGGGCTTCTATGCCGACCAGAATTTCTCCGTCCACATGATTCAGCATCTTCTGCTAACACTTGTAGTGGCTCCCCTTTTTGTGCTGGGCGCCCCCGTCACCCTGATCCTTCAGGCCGCGACCCCCGAGAGCCGCCGGAACATCCTGTTGCCGTTGCTTCATAGCCGCGGCGTGCGCGTATTGGCCAATCCAGTGGTGTCGTGGGGCCTATTCGCTCTGGTGTTGCCACTTAGTCACATCCCGGCCTTCTATGACCTGACGCTGAGGAGTGAAACCTGGCACGGATTCGAACACCTGGTTTTGATGTTCTCGGCAACCCTCTTCTGGTGGCCTGTGGTGGCGGTAGATCCGATGCCGCGGCCTATCTCTCATCCTGCCCGCGTGCTTTATCTGTTCTTGATCATGCCGGTCATGACATTCACCGGCCTTGCCATCTACACCGCCAACCACGTGCTGTACCTCCATTACGCTGAGGCCGCAGGTACTGTCCACGCCGCGCTGTCCGATCAGAACCTGGCGGGCGCTTTCATGTGGGAGGCGGGCATGTTCCTGATCGTTCCCGCCTTGGGTGCCGTGCTGATCGACTGGATGAACCGGGATGAAAGAGAAACAGCACGTGAGGACGCACGCCGGGCGCGTCGCGTCAGCGCGGACGTAGGTGCATCGGCCCTGAACGCAAAGGTGGGCTCATGAGTAGTCGCACTCTGGCCCTCGTGCCGGCTCGCTCCTCGTTGCTCGACTATGTGGCGCTGACTAAGCCGCGCATCATCGGGTTACTGGCCTTTACGGGAGCTTGCGGCATCCTCGCTGCGGCGCACGGTCATCCCGATCCCGGCGCACTCGCAGCGGTGATCGGCGGCGGTGCCCTCTGCGCGGGCGGGGCCAACGCGATCAACTGCGCGTTGGAGGGGGATCTGGACAGAAAGATGGAGCGCACGCGGGATCGGCCGGTAGCTGCCGGCCGGATCTCGGAGTTCGCGGCCGTATCGCTTGGAATCACCTTGAACCTCATCGCTGCCGTGTGGCTCACCGCCGCAGCGAACGGTCTTGCCGCCGCCCTCGCCGTCAGCGGCACTCTGTGGTACGTGCTCGTGTACACCTTGTGGTTGAAACGTAGGTCTTCGCAGAACATCGTTATAGGAGGTCTTGCGGGATCGTTTCCCCCTCTCGTGGGATGGGCTGCAGCCACCGGTCGAGTCGCTCCCACGGCCCTGGTTCTGGCCGCAATCATCTTCTTGTGGACGCCTCCTCACTTTTGGGCTCTTGCAACGTTGTTACGTGACGACTACGAAAGGGCCGACGTCCCGATGTTGCCGGTGATTGCCTCCCCTGAGGTCACCGCGCGAAGCATGCTTGCGTACGCCGTAGCGACTGCGGCAGTGAGCTTGCTTCCCGTTCTGTGGGGCGGGCTCGGCACTGTGTACCTGACGGCCACGCTTCTCTTGTCCGGAAATCTGCTGCGTCTCACGGTCCGCTTCCGACGGGAGCCGGGCAGGCCCGCTGCCCGTGCACTCTTCAGCTATTCGCTGATCTATCTGGCCGGATTGTTCGCCGCGGTGGTGCTTGACCGGGTCCTGATCCGATGATCGGGCCACCTTTACAGTGCGGTGCCACGCTTGACCTGGGAGCAGAATGGGGGCCCATATGAGACGGATCTACGATCGCTGCGTGCGCTGCGGGATCACCGTTCCGTGGGGCCGATCTGTGTGCCATCGCTGCAATCCCGCGGACCTTCCCGCCCCCAGCCCATCGCAGTACCATGGTTTCGTTTTCCTATCGGTGATTGCAGCCGTGATCGTTATGACCGTGCTGGTAATCGTGCGATAGCGAGATCGCTCTCGACGCAGCCCTGTCTTTAGATGTTCACGGGGGGCAATGAGATAGCAGGGTTCATCTCGACGATTGGTTCCCCACCGAGTCTGAACTCAAAGGCGGTCCCGTCTTGAGGGTCGGACCGGACCGAGACTGAACCTCCATGGGCCTCTGCGACAGCAGCCACTATGGCGAGGCCGAGGCCCATCCCCCCCTCGCCCCGGCTACGGCCGACGTCCACTCTCGCGAAGCGATCAAAGATCTCTTCGAGGTGCGATGGTTCGATCCCCTCACCCGAGTCTTTCACCGTGACGATCACCGAGTTCGGGGTCTTCATAGCGCTAAGGGCGATGGTGTCGTTGGGGCTGGTGTGCTGGACGGCGTTCTCAATGAGTGCGTCGAGGGCGAGGGCGACCCGTTCCGCATCACACCGAACCCTGGCCTCGTCGAGCCGGCCCAACAACCATCGGCGGGGAACGTGGCTCCACCGTCTTAGCGCACCAAGAACAAGCTCGTCGAGATCCGTCGGTGTTTTGTTAAGGAAGTTCGGATCTTCGGAAGCGGCGAGCATGAGCAACCGCTCAGACAGTCTGCGAAGGCGGAGCAGCTCCTCTACGACTACCTCCGAGTCTTTCACGATGGTCGGGTCTAAGGCGCTGCGGCGGATCAGCTCGGCATGTCCGAGAGCGACAGTGATGGGCGTCCGGAGTTCGTGCGACGCATCTTGGACGAAGCGCCTCTCCCTTTCCAGTAGCCGGAGATTGCTCCTAGACACGCGCTCCGTCTCTTGAAGCGCATTCCGACGACGGCGCGCGTGCCAGACCATCGCCGCGAACATGGCAGACATAAGAGGCACCTCAGTAAGCTCATCCATGGGCTGTGTGTGACGCAAGACGTCCAGCCAGATGACGAGTCCTGTGCCTGCCGCAACCAGCGCCAGGGTCCAGAGCGTTTGCGATCGGCCCCAGACTCGGAACCCATAGATGATTGTCATGCTGACCCAAATGAAGTGAAAGGGCACGGTCTCCCACCGGGCCCAGATATTCATGGCAACGAGGTTGGCGATCGCAAAAGCAACCCACGCGATATCGCTCCGGTACCAGGGGGAGGGCCACTCATAGCGGTCAAGCAGCATTAATGCGATAGCCCTCCCCGCGCACGGTTGTGATGATGTCATCGCCGAGTTTCACGCGGATCCTGCGAACGCAAACATCCACAACGTTCGAGTGGGGGTCGAACCAATAACCCCAGACGGCCGACAGCAGGCGCTCCTTCGACACCGTATTGCCCGCGCCCTTCACAAGCTCTCGTAGCAATAGGAACTCGCGTTCTGCCAGAGGCACAGGGCCGGACCCTTTGTCGATCGTCCGTCTCTCTACGTCGAGTTCGATACCCCCTGCTTTCAAGTAGCTGGTCTGAGCGGGCGCTCGTAAACGAACCTTCACGCGAGCGAGAAGCTCCTCGAGGGAGAAAGGTTTGCCGAGATAATCCTGGGCTCCGAGCTCGAGGCACGCAACTTTCGAGCTGGTTCCGGTGACTGCCGAGAGCACAAGAACGGACTGAGAGGGCTTTTCCTGGAGGAGCCGCGTCAGTACCGCCACACCGTGTTGGTCGGGCATGAGGAGATCCAAGATCACCAGGTCGTAGTGATGTGCTTGGGCGACCCGTAGCCCTTGCGCTCCGTTTGAGGCCGTGTCGACCAGGTAGCCTTCCGCGCGCAGACCCCGGCCCACGAAGCTGAGGATCCTCTCTTCGTCGTCGACCAAGAGGATGCGTCCTCGTGGGGGCTCTCTCTGGAGACTCCGCTCGGAATTCATGACCTCATCACGCTTGGACATTAATCGACCACCTACTTGCCCGAGGCTAGCTTTTCCGAGCCTCCGATCGAGGACCCGACATCCTTCGCGCTTCGCCTTCATAATCCTTCCTGGATCGCAACCGGCGATTGCGTCTGCGAGGATGGCTGTCCCCGCGGATCGATCGGGGTGGTGTGGCCGGGGTAGCTCAGTCGGCAGAGCGGCTCACTCGTAATGAGCAGGTCAGGAGTTCGATTCTCCTCCCCGGCTCTGCTCTCATTTCCCTTTTCGTACTGAGACCTCGTCAGATGCGCGAGCGTCTCAGGCTTTACCGGAGACCCTCTTGCGCCTGTGGCGATGCCGAAAAACCGTCACGGGCCTGCCCCCAGGGGGCCTTCCACGTAGCCAGCGCCTCAATTCGCCCGCGTGAGCCGGTCGTGGGCCCAACTTTCCAGCTTATGGAAGGGGGCAAAGCGGCCGAAGTAGTCATAACGGACTATTCGACTATAGAGAGGTTGGGCTATGAGATACCGGGCGAGAAGCGTTGCAGGTCTGGTAATTGTGCTCCTGCTGGTAAGCGGGACGGCACTTGCGGGGATGAACTACAAAAGCGTGGTGACGAACACAGGGCCGCTCGCCTATTACCGTGTTGACGAGTCCTCAGGCACCACCGCAAAAACAGTCGCGGGCGGTTTCTCCGGCACCTATATCGGCTCCCCCGCTCTCAGCCAAACCGGCCTGGTCCACGATGGAGATATGGCGGTCAAGTTCGACGGGGTAAATGACGCCATCAATGCGAACTCCGTAGCGAATCACACGGGCTGGCCGGGAATGACGATGGAGGCGTGGGTGGAAGTTACGCGCTCTGCCCCCTCCAACGAAGAGCACATCATGAACTTCTCTACCTCGTCGGGCGGCCACGCCCCCGGTCTGTTCCACGACAGCCCGACGAACAAGATCAAATTCGCCGTCGGGTCGTCCACCTCCTTCGCCATCAGCAACAACGGGATCTCGTCGGGCACCCACCTCTTCGTCGGTACGGTCGGCACGGACAATGTCTCCCGGCTGTACGTCGACGGCGTTTTGCAGAATCAAAAGGGCAAGATCACCGTCAGACCCCAGCCGGGTTGGCTGTTCATCATTGGAGCGGACCACGACTTCGGCCCGGTAACTACGTCGTTCTGGAAGGGCAGGATCGACGAGCCTGCCGTATACACCTACGCACTGTCCTCATCGCAGGTTGCGGCCCAGTGGGCGGCCGGAAAGTAAGCAGAGTCGGATTTCGCCCGGAGGGGAGAGATTCTCCTCCGGGCTCTCTGCTGCGGGTGAACATGGGGCTGCTGCCATTGCTGCCATTGGTGCCAACGGATGGGTCAGGGGAGCTTGGTGAGCGTGTACCCGCGCCGGTGCATCTCCTGGATCAGCTCTTCGTCTGAAGAGTCCTTGAATGCCTGTTTGAGCGCGTGCTGCCGGAATCCCTCCGCGAGTTGCTTGTCTATGGCTGCCGCCACGGCTGCGCTGCGCGGGATCCGAGAGCCGATCACGTAGCCATCGCCTGCGATGCGAGGTTGGTCGGAGTCGATCCTTCGTTTGTGGCCATCCACGCGTGACTCTCCTTTCGCGGCGTCCCACGAAGTGGCACACGAGCGCCCGTCGACGCTTGGTAGGAAATGTCCTCACGATAGCCTAAGCAGTGCGAGCATGTCGCCGAGAGGGCCCGATAGAGATCTCTTATATCTGTGGGGCATCGCGTAACGGAACCGAGAGCTGCTGTCGTATCGTCGGACGCCGAGACGTGCTCGGCGTAACAAAGCTATGGGGGAAATCGAATGGGTGTTCGAACTTTGCGCGGGCTTCTGGCGGTCGCCACGGTCTGCTTTGCTTTCGGAGGATGCAGCTCTAGCAGTGGTGGTGTGAACGCGACTGAGAAGGACTTCAGCATCCACCTCGCTTCGTCAAGCGCCTCAAGTGGGGATGTCACGTTCCATGTGAAGAACGGTGGGCCCTCGCCACACGAGTTCGTGGTCTTCAAGACTGACCTCACTGAAGCAAACTTGCCGACCACGAAGAAGGCCGGCGCCATCATCGTCAACGAAACCGGCCCCGGCCTGACGCACATCGACGAGATCTCCGGACTCAATAAGGGAGACAGTAAGGACCTCACGGTCAATCTGATGCCCGGAAAGTATGTGGTGATCTGCAACCTGCCGACCCACTACCAACTGGGGATGCACGCCGCCTTCACCGTCAAGTGACCGGCGCCCCCCCGGGGTCGTAGGCGCTACTGCTGACGGTAGCGGGGCTACAGCTCCTTCACAAAGTTTGTTGCGGTCGCCTTCACGTACATGCCTGCGCGCTCGTACAGACCGAGTGCGCCGGTGCGGGAATCGGTAGAGACACCACACGTGCGCTGCCCCCGCTCCCACGATGTGCAAAAGGCACTCTGAAGCAGGGCGCGGGCCACGCCGCGGCGGCGGTGCGAAGCCTGGACCGCGAGCTGCTGGATCCATCCGCCCTCACCGGGATAGTTAAGACCTACGCAGGCGCCCACTATCCGGTCCCCTTCGACCGCTACATCGAGCAATCCGGGGTCGAAGTCCCGCCGCCGCGGAAGCATGGCCTGCCAATCCTCGAACGTCGTCGGCTCTCGATCA
>JAXDJR010000026.1:0-29702 GCA_034667545.1 Actinomycetota bacterium | reverse complement strand
ACCGAGGCTTCCGTGTGCCCGGCACGCCGCAAAACGCCGCCGGCCATGTAGCGCAAAGGGAAGATGTGGCCCGGACGACGCAGATCGTGAGCTTCCGTGTCGGCATGCACCAGCGCCTTGATCGTCTCGGTTCTATCTGCGGCCGATATCCCCGTCGTCGTGCCCATGCGAGCGTCAACGCTGATGGTGAAAGCGGTGCCCATGGATTCCGAGTTGTCGGGCGTCATCAAAGGAAGGTTCAGCGCCTCGAGACGCTCGGCCTCCATGGGAACGCAGATGATGCCTGAACAATGCCTAACCATGAAAGAAACGAGCTCAGCGGACACTTTCTCGGCTGCAAAGATCAAGTCGCCTTCGTTTTCGCGGTTCATGTCATCGACGACGATGACGGCATGTCCAGCGCCAATCTGCGCGATAGCGTCTTCGATGGGAGCGAACGACATCCTTGTACTGTACAAGCACGACCGATGTGCTCGGTTTTGTATCAGTTGGATAAGTGCATGTCGGAACCGCTGCAACTTGAGGCCCCGAAGTAAGGACTCCCGAATCTTAGACTGCGCAATCAGGCGGTGGAATTTCACGGCTGCAGTGATTGTGTCCAGCTCGAAGAAGCAAGGAGCTAAATGGCGCGAGTTGGCGCGCACCACCCGGGCATCATTCGTATCGAGCGTTGGGGACAGCCGTTCGACGATCTCGGGGGCCGTACCGCGACAGCTCACTGCCGCCTTGCCGGTTCTACGTATGGACCGCTACAACCAGAGCGAGCAATGTGTGGATGGGCCACTGATGAGCTCTCGTCTCGTGGTCCATGTGGGGGCCGTGCGTCCCGTCGGATCCTAGAAAAATCTGCCGGTTCGCACGGCCTCCCGCCAAACTGTGACTCCTGCCCCGCGACGAAGGACCAAGCATGAGCCCGTGGCACAACCCGACTCGGCGAAAACGCTACGCAATCTTCCGGGTAGTGCTCGTCGTGATCACGATCGCACTGGCCGTTACGATCCTGATAACGCTGGTGCGATGACGGCCACGTTCCGGAATATGACTCCAGCACAACGCGAGAGCCGTGGTTGCCCCGCATACTCACCCGGCCTGCCCTCGAGCGACGCGTTGGCCTGCACTCGACCGCTGGTGCGGACCGAAGATGAACCGAAAACCGGGCAGATGGCGGTTTCGGAGGTCCTGGAAGTGGGTTATGTCCTCTATCGAGCCCTGTTGTAGGCATCGACGAACCGCTCGACATACTTGGCAACGACATCGATCTCGATGTTGAGCTTCGCGCCGGGAGAGATCCCTCCTAGGGTGGTGACCTCCAGGGTGTGCGGTATGAGCGCCACGCCGAAGCTCGTCACACCCACCTCGGTGACTGTCAGGGCGGCCCCATTGACCGTAACCGAAGCCTTCGGAACGAGATAACGGAGCAGATCCGCGGGCGCCGACAGCCACAGCCTCCGGCTTGCGTCTTCATCTTCCCGCCGGATCACCGTCGCCGTCCCGTCGATATGACCTTGAACGAGGTGTCCGCCGAGCCGGTCCGTGAGCCGGACCGGCAGTTCTAGGTTCACCTCCGCGCCGGACCGCAGTTCGCCCAAAGTGCTGCGCTGCAGCGTTTCCGACATCGCTTGAACCGCGAAGCGCTTCCGTGATGTTGTCACCGCCGTCAAGCAAACTCCGTCGACGGACACGGAGTCACCTCGGTCGAGGCCGCGCGCCGTGTTCGGTGCCTCTATCTCGAGTTCGAGGACCCCCTTGCGGTTTCGGGCGCGGCGCACGCGACCCCGTTCGCTCACGATGCCTGTAAACATCAGACCCGGCGCTCCAACCTGACCAGGAGGTCATCGTCGACCCGCCTGCGCTCGGTAACCATCCAGACCCGTGCCTCCTCCATGGAGCCAACACCGAGATCTCCGATAGAAGGTCCGCCGCCCGTCATCTTGGGACCGTAATGCAGCTCCAGCCGATCCACCAGATCCTCTCTGAGGAGCGAGGTAGCAAGCCGGGCTCCCCCTTCGCAGTACACCTGGAGAAGATCCCGATCCCCTAACACGCGCAACAATCCCACGAGGTCGACGCCGTCCACAGAGCCCTCGACGACCACCACTTCCGCGCCGGCTTCTTTCCACGACGTCCTCACCTCGTGGCTGGCGGCATCGGTGGTCGCCACGATGACGGGAGCCTTGCCGCCGGAACGGAAGATCGCGGCCGACGCTGGAACGCGTCCGCCGGCATCCACCACGACGCGCGCAGGCTGACGAAGAGAATTGCCGAGACGGACCGACAGAGCCGGGTCGTCGTTCCTTACCGTGCCGGCTCCCACGAGGATCGCGTCGGAGCGCGCTCGCTCTTCATGCACCAGAGTGCGCGTCTTGTCTGACGTTATCCAAAACGACGAACCGTCAGCGGCTGCAAGGTGGCCGTCCAGGGTCAACGCCAGCTTGAGCACTACCAGCGGCCGGCCAGTGATGCGGTGATGGATAAAGGGGGCATTGATCCGGCGAGCGGCGCCCTCGAGCGCCCCGAGGCTCACTTTCACGCCGGCCGCTCTCAGGGCGGCGAGCCCACGGCCCTGGACTCGGTGATCGGGATCCTCCATCGCAACTACGGCACGCCCGATCCCGGCGGCGATCAGGGCCTGCGCGCAGGGAGGCCTTCGGCCAAAGAAGCAGCAAGGCTCGAGCGTGACGTAGATCGTCGCCCCTCGCGCATCTAGCCCTGCCAAGGCCACCGCTTCTGCGTGGGGGGTTCCCGCCCCGCGGTGCACTCCCCTGCCGATCGTTTTGCCGTCACGCACGATGACAGCTCCGACACGGGGGTTGGGAGACGCGGTTGGCACACTGCGGGCAAGGGCTAGCGCTTCCCGCATGAACCGTTCGTCCTCGGTCAAGAGTGATCTATGTACGGGCTGCCGGATCGCCGGCGTCGTGATCGGTTCCATTGTCTTCTGCCCCGCGCCGGTCGACCGCATAACCCGATCCTTCGAGTCGCTTCGCGAAGCTCTTCATCTCGGCAGCAACCTCGGCCGCCTCCCAGTGACTGCGGATCGGTCTGCGCAGGTTCGTTGCGATGCCTATCGAGACGGTGGCAAGCGGATATCGGTGGACCTCTTTACGCCGGTCCTGGATCTCGATATAGCCTCGGAGAAGATCTTCCGAGTCATACAAGGTGGGCAGCTGACGGTCCCATGCACCGGAGATCTCCTTTGCGGCTGCCTCGGCCGCGTCCGGATCCATGGCGACTATGAAGTCATCCCCTCCAACGTGACCGATGAACGTGTCGCCTTGCGCCCCATGTCGCTCTACAGCCAGCGCGATGGTGGTGGCGAGTAGTTTGATAGCCCCGTCTCCCCGCAGGAAACCGTAGTGATCATTGAAGGCCTTGAAATTGTCGAGATCTGCGTAGAGCAGCGCAAAGGGCGAGCCCGTCTCAACGCGTTGCTGAACTTCAGCTTGGATCTGGACGTTGCCGGGTAGCTGCGTTAGCGGATTGATGTCACGCATCTCCTTGGAGCGCCTCATCGCCGATTTGACGCGAGCTATGAGCTCCATCGGATCGAAAGGCTTGATGATGTAGTCGTCGGCTCCCGCCGTCAGACCAACCACCTTGTCGGCCGAGAGCGACTTGGCGGTCAACATGATCACTGAGATGCCTTTGGTCTTCGAATCATTACGGAGCTTCTGGCAAACTTCGAACCCATCGATCTTCGGCATCATCACGTCAAGCAGAACGAGATCGGGAAGGATCTCGAAGGCCATCCGAAGAGCCTCCTCGCCATCCGGGGCGGTGGCTACTTCGAAACCTTCGAGACGGAGATTGATCTCAACGAAACGAACGATGTCCTCGTCGTCGTCTGCTACCAGAACGAGCTGGCGTTCGGGCTGTGTTTCGGTCACGCCGACCCTCTCTCTAGTTGGTCGAGCCGATGCCTGAGGCTGCGGGCCGCCGCCGGTGCGTCGACACCGTCAAAGATCCCGCTCCCGGAGACCAAGATGTTTCCCCCTGCCCCGACTGCGGCGTCGAGGGTAGGGAGCTTCACTCCACCGTCCACCTCGATGTCGGCGCTCGAACCCTGCTCCTGGATCATGGATCTGACTCGAAGCACGTTGGGCAACGCCTCCCGTAGAAAGCCCTGGCCCCCGAATCCGGGTCTTACCGTCATCATAAGCACCACATCAACATCGCCCAGGTTCTGCTCGACGGCTTCTAGCTTCCCATCCGGGAGGACCGCTATCCCCGCTCCTGCTCCCAACTCGTGGATCCCGGCGATGACCGTGGCGGCGTCCTCTACCTCCTCGGGATGGAAGGTGATCCTGTCAGCCCCTGCTTCCACGAAGCCGGCCGCGTACTTCCAGGGATCGGTGATCATCAGATGGACGTGCAGCGGAAGGTCACATGAGCGACGGACCGCCTTGACCATCGTGGCACCGAAGGTCAGGTTCTCCACGTAATGCCCGTCCATCACGTCCAGGTGGAAACCGTCGACGTAGGGAACGACGGACTCGATCTCCTCGCCGATGCGAGCCCAATCTGCGGTCAGGATCGAAGGCGATAGTTGCAGCCGGCGGGTCGGAGGATCATCGATCAAAACGGTCCCCTTCCTGGAGATGCAGACCTCTGCCCAGTTCGGCGGCCGGCAGCGGGCGTTTGCCCTCGAGCTGCGCCTCGGTCACCATCAGGGAGCCGGTACCACAAGCCACCAACAGACCATCGGGCGCGAGCTTGACATGACCGGCCGGCTTGCCGGCGTCCACGGCCAGGTGAGCCGACGCGAATAGCTTCATGCGCTTAGCCCGAAAAGTACTCCAGGCGCCGGGTTCAGGGTTGGCTCCCCGGATCAGGTTGTGGATATCGTGAGCGCTGTGCGTCCAGTCGATGCGGACATCTTCGGACCTCAGCTTCGGTGCGAAGGAGACCCGTTGTTCCGGTTGAGGAGTTGGAGTCAGGCGCCCGTCGCCGTAGTCCAACACGGTGCGGACCAGTAGCGGAGCTGCGATCTCTGCCAACCGCAGGCCCAACGTTGCAGCAGTGTCGGACGGATCCACCGCGACGGTCTGCGTCGCGAGGACCGGGCCTTCGTCCATACCTTCGGATAAAACCATGATCGAGATCCCGGTGACCGGGTCGCCGTTGATGAGCGACCATTGCACCGGAGCGGCCCCCCGATACGCGGGCAGCAACGAGAAATGCGCGTTGACAAAGCCGAGGACCGGGACACTCAACAGTTCGAGGGGCAGCAACTTGCCATAGGCGACAACACACGCGATATCCGGTTGGAGCCGTGCGAAGTCCTTTTGAAACTCCGGGTCGCGCACCCGGTCGGGCTGCATCACCGGGGTTCCGGCTGTAATAGCAGTGCGCTTCACCGGGCTCTCTCGCCCATGCAGGCCGCGTCCGGCAGCGCGGTCAGGGTTGGTGACCACTGCAGCAACCTCGATCTCCGACGCCAGCAGTGCAGCAAGGGTCGGCACCGCCCACTGGGGGGTGCCGAGGAACACCGCTCTCAGAAAGTCTCCTCCGGCGGGACAACTGCGGCCCCCGAACGCGATGGCAGCCCGAGCGCCTCCTCCCGCAATCGTCCCAGCGCCTCTCGCCGTAGGGCAGGGTCCAACCGGTCGATGAACAACACCCCGTCGAGGTGGTCGATCTCGTGCTGACACACCCGTGCGAGAAGATCATCTGCTTCGAAGGAAACCTTCTTTCCATCCAGGTCGACGCCCTCCACGCGCACGCGCGCGGTTCGCACCACGTCATAGGCGAGGCCGGGCAGGGACAGGCACCCCTCCTCTTCCTCAACAACGGCTTCCGAGCGGGCCACGACCCTGGGATTGACTACGACGCCCCACCTCTCGTCCACCTCCCACACAAAGATGCGTTCCAGCACTCCGACTTGGGGAGCGGCAAGCCCCACCCCGGGCGCGTCGCGCATGGTTTCCACCATGTCATCGACGAGACGACGATGGGTCTTTGTAATCTCATCCACTTCCTGCGCTCGTTCGCGCAAGACCGGGTCCGGAAAGATCCTGATCGCTAGCACTGACAAGTTGGGCGTCTCCTTTGATTACCTCGGGTCCACGTCCACGCGCAGTCGAGTGCCCGTCGGTATCTTCGGCAGGATACCTCGCAGGCATTCCGCGATCTGTTCTGCGTCTGGATGCTTCACCAGCACTTCGGCTGCGTCGACGTCGCTGCCCGCTCCCGCTCGCAGCCGGATCGGTCCAAGAACTTGCGCTCCCAAACCGCGGCACAGTTCTGCGACCTCGTCCAACACTTCCACATACCTCAGCCCTGAGCACCTCAACTTCACGAGCTCTGCGAAGGGCGGATAGCCCAGATCGCGTCGCTGCTGCAGCTCGCGCTCTAGAAAGAAACCATAGTCAGCTCGAGCCAGCGCCTGGATCGCGTGATGCGAGGGCTGTGCAGTTTGCACGAGCAACCGTCCCCCCTCGGCCGCCGGGCCCGCCCATTCCGCCATCTCCACCAGAGCTCGATAGGCGTTCTCGGCGGCGCGAAAGTCAGGCATGCGGATCAAGGCGTCGGCATCGAGCACCGCCACCAGCGAGACGTCCGGACGAAGCGCTGGCTTGGTTCCGATCCAAGTGGTCACGTAGATGTCAGCGGCGGTCGGGCGGGGCTCGGCATCTACCAGAGTGTCTGCGTCGACCCGCGTGACCGTTGCCTTGGGAAACATCGCGCCGAGCTGACCTGCCAGGCGTTCACTGCCGGCGCCGACGAGGCGGAAGTCCCGGGCGCCGCAGATGGGACACGCGTCAGGAGTGCCGGCGGAGAACCCGCACCGGGGACAGCGGATCATCATGCCTCCGGCCTCGAGGCGAACTCCTGCTTCACAAACAGGGCATCGCACGGACCGCCGGCAGGCACCGCACCACAACGCCCGTGCGTAACCACGCATCGGCACCAGGACTGCGACTTTGCCCCCGGTGTGCAGACAATCGTGGATACGTTGGTGAAAGCTGTGCGCCAGCTGCCTGTCGTCCGGCTTATCCATCAACTCAACGATGGGCCGCGCCGCACGATCCGCTTCACGCGTGGGCTCAACCAGCCGTAAGTCCCCGGCGCGCACCCCGGCCCCCGTTTCCAACAGAGGTGCAATGCTGATGAGGACACACACCGCCCCCTGGCGACGTGATCGTTCCATCGCCACCTTCCGCGCGTCAAAGCGGGGTGCGCGGTCCTCCTTGTAAGTGCGGTGATGCTCTTCGTCGACCACGATCAACCGCAGGTCGGGACAGGGCACAAATACGCTTCCCCGCCCCCCTCCGCCGAGCCCGTGCCCGGCGGCCATCCCAAGCCACCCTGCAGCGCGTTCGCCGTCTGACCGGCTGCTATCGAGACGGACGCAATCGGGGAATGCTTCTTGGAGCTTGTCCAAGACCCGGGATCCGTAGTGCACTTCTGGAACCATCACGAACGCGGCGCCTGTCGCTCGTCCTGCGGCCGCGACCAACTCGGTGATGAGTCGTCCTCGGTCATCCCCCGAGCGCGTTCGGAGGCACCAGACCCCTTCGCTCCCTGAGGCGATCGTTTCGTGAAGCTCAGCTCCCCCCGGATATGCAGAGAGCAACTCGGGGGCCGGGCCGTTCGCAAGAGGAACCACCGGTCTCACCTCAACCCGAACGCGCGGGGGTACGACCCGCTCGAAGGCGGCAGGTTGCGGAGCAACGTATCTGGTGGCCACCCACCGCAGCAGGTCGCGCAGAGCGGGGACGGCCAGCGGCGTTCGAACGACGACGCTCAGGACGGGCTCGAGGCCCTCGACATTGTCGTCGGCGATTTCGACCACGATCCCGCGCACTTTCCTCGCTCCGAGGGGGATCCGAACTAAGGAGCCGACCGCCAGGGTGGAGCTGAGTGCATCGGGCACCGCGTAGCTAAATGATCTGTCCAAACGCCACGCTCGCACCAGCGGAATGACGGCGGCCGACCGAGACGTTACGGGAAAGTCAGGGCCTTCCGCATAGTTGTTGGAGAGCCTCGGCCCTATCGGTCTGCTCCCAGGTGAAGTCCTTGTCGGAACGTCCGAAGTGCCCGTAAGACGCGGTGTTGCGGTAGATCGGGCGTAGCAGATCCAGCTCCTCGATGATCGCGGCGGGACGAAGATCGAACACCTCGTTGATCGCAGCCAGGATGACGTCGGTTCCGACGGTCTCGGTGCCAAACGCGTCTATCGAGATCGATATCGGCCGCGCCACACCGATCGCGTAGGCCACTTGGATCTCGAATCGATCGGCGAGTCCAGCCGCCACCACATTCTTGGCGACGTAGCGACACGCGTATGCAGCCGAGCGATCGACCTTCGACGGGTCCTTGCCGGAAAAGGCTCCGCCCCCGTGCCGCGCCATCCCTCCGTAGGTATCGATGATGATCTTGCGGCCCGTGAGGCCCGTGTCCGCCCGCGGTCCTCCGATCTCAAAGACGCCTGTCGGGTTCGCGAGGAACTTCAGGTTCTCCGCGTTCAACTCGGGTGGGATCAGCGGCTCGATGACGTGCTGCATAAGGTCCGGTTTCAACAGCGTCTCGATATCGACGTTGGGCTGGTGCTGGCACGAGCACACCACCGTGTCCAGTTCGACTGGCTTGCCGTTCTCGTATCCGATCGTCACCTGGATCTTGCCGTCGGGGCGGAGGTATGGGAGCACGCCGGCCTTGCGTACCTCGGCCAGACGTCGTGCCAACCGGTGCGCCAACCAGACCGGCATCGGCATAAGGTCTTCGTTGTCGCGGCAGGCATACCCGAACATCATTCCCTGGTCCCCTGCGCCCTGGCTCTCTTTCTCATCGGTGGACTCACCGAGACGCTCCTCGAGAGCATGATCGACGCCTGCGGTGATGTCGGAAGACTGCTCCTGTATGGCCACCGCCACGCCGCAAGTCTCGCCGTCGAAACCGATCTTCGAGCTGGTGTAGCCGACATCGGTGACGACTCTGCGCACGACTGATGGGATGTCGACGTAGGTCTTGGTAGAGATCTCGCCTGCCACGCAAACGAAGCCGGTGGTGATTAACGTTTCGCACGCGACCCGCCCGTAAGGGTCGTGGGCCAAGATCTCGTCCAGGACCGCATCCGAGATCTGATCTGCCATCTTGTCGGGGTGACCCTCGGTGACAGATTCCGACGTGAAGGGCTTGATCGTCATGAAATCATCCTAGACTGGGGAACGCTCACAGAGCGGGAAGGCGGGCATGCCGGCGGCTACCCAGCGATCCACATCGCCGCTCATGAGCCACACTGCGCGTAGACGGCTCCTCAACGGAACCGAGTCACTTGAAGCTATGGCCTCGGTTCCCCAGCCCCGTTGCCGAAGGAACGCCCGGCTTGGGCGGTCACACTGGAAAGAAGCGATGACAGCTCCATCGGAATGACGAACTTTGTTGCTTCGGACCTGCCCAGGGCTCTCAGCGCATCCAGGTACTGCAAGCTCATGGTGTTGGCATCGAGGGTTCGGGCGACCTCGAAGATGCGGGCCAAGGCCATCGCGAATCCCTCCGCTTGCAGGATGGCTGCCTGCCGACCTCCCTCGGCATTGAGGATCGCTGACTGCTTGTTTCCTTCCGCATTCAGGATCGCTGATGTCTTGTTTCCTTCGGCGACCGTGATGGATGCCTGCTTGGCACCTTCGGCCTCCGTTACAACGGCGCGACGGGTTCTCTCTGCAGACATCTGGCGGGTCATGGCCTCTTGCACGGCGGGGGGCGGGATGATCTCTCGGATCTCGACGTTCGTGATCTTCACACCCCACCGCTCGGTCACCTCATCGAGCTTGGTCCGGAGGATCTCGTTCATGTTCTCGCGCTTTGCCAGGACTTCGTCCAGTGACATATCGCCGACCACCGAGCGCAGGGTAGTGGCAGCGATGTTCTGAGCGGCCCCGGCGAAGTACTGAACCTCGACCACAGACGCGACGGCGTCCACGACCTTGTAGAAAATGATGAAGTCGATCGAGATCGTCGCGTTGTCTTTAGTGATGGCGCTCTGATGAGGGATCTCGAGATACAGCTCGCGCAGATCCACCGTGTTGGCGCGGTCTACGAGGGGGATCAATAGGACGATGCCGGGCCCCTTGGTGCCGATCACCCGCCCCACGCGAAACACCACGAGACGCTGGTACTCACGAACGATCCGCACCGCGGTGGCAAGGATCAGCAACAACAGAACGACAATGATGCCTGCAGCGATCAAGGCGATCATCTCTAGCCTCCCATCTTTTCTAGAGGAGTTAACGGGGTCTCTTTCGCCGCTATCACGGGTTCAACCTTGAGCCGCAGCCCTTCGGCGCCGACGACGCGCACGCGGACACCGGGAGCGATCGGCCCCGCTACTGAATCCACGGTCCACAGCTCGGAGGAGATACTGGCCGTCCCCCGCGGGTCGATCGCGGTGGTGGCAACGCCTTCGTGCCCGACGAAGCGCTCCGAACCGGACCGCGCAGGCAGGTGTCGGGCGCGCACGATGGAAGGCACAACGAATACGAGATACAGCGTCATGATCGCGGCGACGGGGGCGATCGTCCACGGCGACACCCCTACACCGGGAACGTTGTTGTTGAACAAGAGCAGGCCACCCAGGACCAGGGTCACAATGCCTGCGATGCCGGCGAAAGTGATCCCCGGGTGCCTCAGTTCGAGCAGCAGGAAACCTGCGGAAACAACGAGAAGCACGATCCCGACGAGCTGAACCGGCAACATTCCAAAAGCGGTGCCGGCGGCAAGCAGAGACAACACTCCCAAGATCCCCGGGATGGACAGGCCGGGATGGAGCAGCTCGACGATCAGCAGTCCTATCCCTAGGTAGAAGAACAAGAAGGCAAGGTCGGGGGTGAACAGATGGTGGAGGAGGTCGGCAGCGATCGGCATCGACCGCTCGGCGATCTGTGCCCCCGCGGTGTGAAGGGTCAACGAGGTCCCATTCTTCGTGATGGTCTGTCCGTCGATGCGGCCGAGCAGAGAGGCTTGATCGACGGCGATCAGGTCGATCGCATGCAGGCGCAGAGCCTCCTCGGCGCTCGCGCTCGCCGCGTCCGTCACCGCGCTGGCGGCCCAATCAGGGTTACGCCCTTTCTGCTGCGCCAAGCTGCGGATGAATGCGGCGGCGTCACTCTCGACTTTCCGCTGCTCGATCGCCCCCGACACCCCTACCGGACTAGCGGCCCCAACATTCGTACCGGGCGCCATCGCTGCGACATCGCAGGCAGTGAGGATGAACGTTCCGGCAGATGCGGCTCGAGCGCCATCTGGAGATACGTAGCACACGATCGGCACGCGCGAGTTGAGGATGGACTTGATGATGTCGCGCATCGAGGAATCGAGCCCACCAGGGGTATCGATAGTGATCAGAACCGCAGACGCGCCGTCACTGCTCGCCCCGTCGATCTGAGAGGTCAGGTAGGAGGCCTCGAAGGGGTCGACTACACCCTCTAAGCGAAGGGAAACGACGTTACGCGCCGGAGCGGCCCGAGCGACGGAGGTGACGGCCAGAGCTGCCAGCAGCAGCGCCGTCAACCGCAGGATCCGCACAAAACCATGATGCCACCGAGACCCAAGCAGCTGGGGATGAAAGCTCCGCACGAGGCTCAAGCGCGATCGCGCAAGAGCGAGACGATCTCGTCGATGAGCGCTTCCGCGAGTGTCTGCTTGGAAACGAGCCCAACCTCCTTCACGCCGTCTGGACCGGCGATCACCGCGCGATTGGTTGCGACGTCGAATCCTGAATCGGAGCTCTGAACGTCGTTGGCGACGATCACATCGGCTCGCTTCGACGCACGCTTCTCGAGCGCCAGCTCAGCGAGCCGCGCGGCGTCGTCCTCGGTCTCTGCGGCGAAACCGACAAGGATGCTTCCGGGCTGTCGTAGCTCGGGTGAGTGACCGAGCTCGGCGAGGATGTCCGCGGTTGCCTCGAGGGTCACGTCCGGGGGCCCTTCTGCCTTCTTGAGCTTCTTCGATGCTGGGCTCACCGGGGTGAAATCCGCGACGGCAGCAGCTTTGATGATGACATCCATGTCGGCAGCAGCGGTGAGAACCGCATCTCTCATATCGGCAGTGGTCTTGACCCTGATGAGATCTGCACCACCGGGAGCCGGTACCTGGGTGGGACCTGTCACCAGCGTCACTTTGGCTCCACGGGCGAGAGCTTCGGCTGCAATTGTGATCCCCATGAGACCGGACGAGCGGTTGCTTATGAAGCGAACTGGATCGATCGGCTCTTGTGTTCCCCCGGCCGTGACGAGCACCCGGAAGCCGTCGAGGTCATGGGCCGTTGCAAGGATGCGTGCCGCCGCAGCCACTATGTCGTCGGGCTCCGCCATCCGGCCGCTCCCGGAATCGCCTGACGACAGGGAACCTTCGTCGGGTCCGATGAAACGGACACCCCGGCTCTTGAGCGTCGCAACGTTGTGCGCAGTGGCCGGGTGCTCCCACATCTCCGTGTGCATCGCCGGTGCGACGAGTATGGGACAAGCAACCGTCAGCAAGGTCGCCGAGAAGAGATCGTCGGCAAAGCCAAGCGCCAGCTTCGCCAGCGAGTTGGCAGTGGCGGGGGCAACTACCGCGAGCTGCATCCCCCGGGCCAGCTCGACATGAGCAACATCCCCCAGGTTGTCGAAGAGCTCGGTTGTCACCGGATTCCCTGTGAGGGCGGCGAAGGTCTGTGCGCCGATGAATCTCTCGGCCGACCGGGTCATCACCACGCGGACGTCCACCCCCAGCTGGGACAGTGTCCGGGCGAGGTAGGCCGATTTGTACGCGGCGATGCCACCGGTGACGCAAAGAAGGATCCTGCTGCCCTGAAGTGATGAAAAGCCGCTTTCTACGCGCGGCTCTCTTGGTGTAGAGGATTCCATGTCACCACCGTCTTACTTGATGCCTTCCATGGTGCGCTCGTAAGCGACCTTGCCCTCAGCGATCTCCTGAAGGGCGATCGACAGGGTCTTGGGAGCGCGATCGGCGGCCAGCGGCACCTGGGGTGGGGTGAACTCCGATACTCCCTCGCCGAGCTGGGTGAAGTAGGAATTGATCTGACGGCTACGCTTAGCGGCCAGAATCACGAGCGTGTACTTAGAGTCCACGTGCTCGAGAAGTGTTTCGATCTGGGGCTCGATCAAGGATTCAGTCCTTTCATTACTCGTGTTCTTCCAGTATACGGACGAGTTCCTCCTGAGCCTGCGTTACGTCAGCATTGACCACGATGTGGTCGTAGAGACCCTTGTTCTTCACCTCTTCGTAGGCAGCCTTGTGCCGCTTGGAGATGGTCTCGGGGTCCTCGGTCCCCCGCCCCCGGAGCCTCAGCAAGAGATCGTCGAACGAGGGCGGCTCGATGAACACCAGCACCGCTTCCGGACGGATCCGCTTCACCGCCAGCGCGCCTTGGATGTCAAGCTCGAGGATCACGTCTTTGCCTTGCGCTACGGCAACGTCCACTGGTGAGCGAGGCGTGCCGTAGAGGTTGTCGAAGACCTCCGCCCACTCGAGGAAACCACCGCGATAGCGCCTCGCCATGAACTCCTGCCGGGAGATGAACTCGTAATCGACCCCATGACGCTCTCCCGGCCTCGCGGGGCGCGTGGTGGCCGATACCGATAGCACCAGCTCCGGCTTCCTCGTCAGCAGACCAGCTACCACCGTCCCCTTGCCCGCTCCGGAAGGCCCGGAGATCACAAAGATGCGGCCTCGTTTGCCGTTGCGCATGGCGGGCTAACGCTCACCAAGCAAGAGGGTTGCCCCGGTTGGTCTCGTGACTAGGGCGCTTATCTGCGAGAGAGCTCGCCGAGCAGGTTCTCTTTCTGCTTGGAGCCAAGACCCCGCATCCTGCGCGACTCGGAGATGTCAAGGCGCTCCATCATCTTTCGTGCGCGCACACGACCCACGCCCGGAAGAGATTCGAGGACTGTCGAGACTTTCATCTTGCCCACGATCTCATCGTGGGTTCTGTCAAGGAGTTCCTTCAAAGAGGTGCGCCCGCTCTTCAATTGCTCCTTCAACTCAGCGCGCTTGCGCCTGGCGATCGCCGCCTTCTCGAGAGCCTGCCGCCGTTGCTCTTCGCTTAGGGGCGGTGGCAAGGGCATGCGGATCCTCCTGTAAAAAGTCGAGCTCGGCAAGTGCATCGTTCCCCCTCGGCGGGGGGGTGGTCGAGGCGGATTATAGGCACGGATCAGGCGCCCAACCTGCGGCTTCCCGGATCGTCAACAAGGATGTTCGCCGCGCATAGAGGACAGCTATCGGCAGACCAGGACTTGACTTCGAGAGTTATCAGCGCTCGAAGAGGGACGCTGAGCCGCGGTCGCGACGGATCGGCACGATCAACTAAGGCTCCTAACCCGACCACCGATCCACCGGTCCGGGTGACCAGCTCAACGACTTCCATGGCGGAACCTCCGGTCGTGATGACGTCTTCCACGACGAGTACTCTCTCGCCGGCTGCGATATCGAACCCGCGACGGAAGTTCATCTGTCCCTCAACGCGTTCGGAAAAGATCGAACGGGCTCCTGTCGCTAGCGCGGTAGCGAATCCGAAAACAACTGCACCGACGGCAGGCGCGGCAACGACCTCGAAACCTTCGGGAAAGCTGGCCGCCAGCATCTCGCCGGCGCGGGCCGTCAACCTGGGATCTTCGAAGAGCCTGAATTTCTGAACGAAGGTATCGGAGTGTCTGCCGGAAGAAAGCCGAAAGTGTCCGTGAAGCACCGCCCCGCTGGCCTTCAGCGAGTCAAGCAATTCCTCTTCGGTCACGCGCTGAGCTGTTGAAGCATCGCCCGCGCCGCAGCGCCGGGGTCCGCAGCCCGGGTTATCGGCCGGCCCACGACGATCAGATCTGCCCCTCCTTCGATGGTGGCGCGAGCTCCCGTCGTGCGCTGCTGATCGCCTGCCGGGCCATCAGGCCTGATCCCCGGGACCACCAGGAGCGGTCCTCCGTCGGAGATCCCACCGAAGCGCTCCCGAAGCAACCGGACCTCCCGGCCGGAGCAGACCAGGCCGCCGGCGCCCGCCTCCACGACCAGATCCGCCAGCCGAAGGACGGCGTCGGTCATCGAGCCTGCGATCCCCAGGACAGCCAGATCCCCATCGTCCAAGCTTGTGAGGACCGTGACGCCGAGGATCCGAAGACCTTCAGGGGCAGCTTTGACCGCCGCTCGGACCATGTCGATGCCGCCCATGGCGTGGACGGTTGCGTAACTCGCCCCGAGCTCACCCAATGCTGAGATCGCCCCCTCGACCTGGGAGGGAATGTCGTTCAGCTTCAGATCGCAGAACACAGGTGTCGTCGACGCGAGTTGGGTCACGAGCGGAGGCCCCAAAGCTGCAAAGGTGGTTGCGCCCACTTTGAACACACCGACGTAGGGCGTTGTCGCCCGAACGAGCGAGTCGGCAGTTACTCGATCGGAAGTGTCGATCGCCAGGCACAGAGGATTCATCCCTCGAGCTTCACCGCCCCCACCAGCTCGGCGATGTCGCCGACATCATGTTTGGTCATATAGCGGCCGATCTCATCGGCGATCTCCACGCCGGCGCGCGGGTTCAAGAAGTTCGCGGTGCCTACAGCGACGGCGCTCGCGCCTGCAAGGATCAACTCGAGGGCATCGCGTCCCGAGGTGATGCCGCCCTGCCCGATGATGGGCACATGGGGCCACGCCGCGTGCACCTCGTGCACCGCGCGCACCGCGATGGGCCGTATCGCGGGCCCCGACAAGCCGCCGACGGTTCCGGCCAACCTGGGCCGCCTGGTGTCTGTATCGATCGCCATCCCGAAGACAGTGTTGATAAGCGAAAGCCCATCGGCGCCCGCGTCCAGTGCCGCCGCCGCGATGGAAGTGAGCGACGTCACGTTCGGCGATAACTTCGGGAACAGAGGCTTGCGTGGAAGCGCCTTTTTGACGCTGGAGACAACCGCTGCGGTCGCCTCTTCGGAATGGGCGAACATGTTGTTGCGATCTTCCAGATTCGGACACGAGATGTTGATCTCGACACCCGCGATCCCACCCGCGCCGGTCCTCAGCTTGTCTGCAACACGCACGAACTCCTCTACGGTGTTGCCGGCGATCGATGCGAACACCGTGGCCCTGCGCTTGAGCAACCACGGCAGATCATCCGTGATGAAGTGATCGACGCCCTTGTTCTGGATCCCGATCGCGTTGAGCATCCCCGACGGCGTTTCGCACATGCGCGGCGTGGGTTTTCCCTTCCACGGCGCCGCAGTCATTGACTTCACGATGATGCCGCCGATCGCACCGAGATCGATGTAAGCCGAACCCTCACGGCCCGCTCCGAAAGTGCCGGACGCGAGCAGAACGGGGGTGGCGAGGTCCACACGCCCCAGCCTCGTTGTCAGGGGCGACACATCATTCGGGGGCGATGCCATCAGTTGCCCGGTGGGGCATGCTCGGTGGGGATCTCTGATGTTGCGCCCCGGCCCCCTACAGTCCCGCTCGGCGACAGGTCAGATGCTTGCGTGTCGACGCCAGACTCTCCCGCGCCGCTCCAGATCACATTCGCTCCGTTGAACACCGGTCCTTCGGTGCAGGAACGGGCGTAGACAACCGCCTCCTCGGGTGATTCGCCTTTCTTGAGCCGGCGCCGTAAGGGGATGACACAGGTCATACACACGCCGTAGCCACACGCCATCAGCTCCTCGACTGCGACTTGGACGGGGACCTTATGTGTGCTGCACATGGTGGACACGGCAGCGAGCATCGGATGGGGACCACACGCATAGACGATCTCTGTTCCACATCTCTGGATGGTGTCGACCAGGACATCTGTGACGACGCCTCTGTCCCCCACACTGCCGTCGTCGGTCATGATCCGGCATACCGATGCGAGGCGCCTTGCTTCTATCTGGTTCAGCAACAGCCCAACCTCCCGCGCGCCCAGGATGAAGTCGACGCGGTGGCCTTCATTGCGCAACTCGTCGGCGAGAAAGAACAACGGTGCCGCACCGATCCCGCCGCCCACCAGGAGGCAGTGCGCCCGGCGATTCGGCATCGCGAATCCGCGCCCGAGAGGGCCCAGGAGGTCGACGTTGGCATGCGCCCGCAGCGTCGACAGGTGCTCCGACCCGGGGCCCCGTATGTCGAAGACGATCTCGAGGGTCGAGGACCACCCGCCCCGCTTGTGCACCCGGCAGACGGAGAAAGGCCGCCGCAAGATGCTGGCACGATTCTCGCCGCACTTGATGTTCACGAACTGTCCGGGCTTGACCGCCTCACCGATATCCGGACTCACTATCGTCAGCGAGTGGTAGTGCTCCCCGTACTTTTTGTGGGACAGCACCTCGCCCGTCGACAGCATGCTCATCTATCCACCCGAGCAAGATGTTCCTGGAGAGAGTGCACTTCGACGGTGCCGAGAACAGAGGCTTCGATCCCCTGGACCGCAGCCGCCATCCCGGCCATCGTTGTGATGCACGGCACCCCTGCGGCAACGGCAGCGGTACGGATGAAATAGCCATCAGAGCGCGCTCCCCTGCCGAACGGCGTGTTGAACACCATCTCGATCTCGCCTGCCGAGATCTTCTCGACGACGTTCTTGCGGCCGGCAACCTGGGGGCCGGACAGCTTGGGGACGATCTCGACTTCCACGCCGGCGCGCTGCAACACCCTGCCGGTACCGGCGGTCGCGGCGAGGTGAAAGCCGAGATCCTCCAGTCGCTTGGCCGGAAAGATGACGGACCTCTTGTCGGGGTTGGACACGGAGATGAACACGGTTCCCTTGAGGGGTAGGCGCACCCCAGCGGCCATCTCGGCCTTGGCGAAGGCAGCACCGAAGGTCGCGTCGATCCCCATCACCTCTCCCGTAGAGCGCATCTCCGGTCCCAGGACGGTATCGACGCCGGGGAACCGCTCGAAGGGCATCACCGCTTCTTTCACGGCCACGTGGTGGAGCCCCTCGTGGCCTACGCGCCGGGCGGGTAGAAGCCCCTCTTCCTCAAGCTCGTCCAACGACGAACCGGTGATCACGCGGGCGGCGATCTTTGCGACCGGCACGCCTGTTGCTTTCGAGGTGAACGGGACCGTCCGGGACGCGCGGGGGTTCGCTTCCAGCACGAAAACGCGGCCATCTCGCACCGCGAACTGGATGTTGATCAGCCCCCGTACCTGGAGAGCTTGCGCGAGAGCACGGGTATGGGCGATCACTTCCGCCACCTCGTCGTCGCCGAGCGTGAATGGCGGCAGCGTGCACGCAGAGTCGCCGGAGTGGATCCCGGCCTCTTCGATGTGCTCGAGGACGCCGCCGATGTATAGGTCTTCTCCATCGAACACTGCATCACAGTCAACCTCGATGGCGCCTTCGAGGAACCTGTCGACGAGGACGGGATGTTTCGGGGAGACCTCCGCAGCAGATCGCATGTAGCTTTCGAGCGAAGACTCCTCGTACACGATCTCCATCGCACGCCCGCCGAGCACGTAGGAGGGCCGGACCAGGACGGGGTAGCCGATCGAAACCGCCACCGCTCTGGCCTCTGCAGCCGATCGGGCGACACCATTTGGCGGGTGGGGCAGGGCGAGATCCGCCAGCAGCCCGCCAAACCGCTCGCGATCCTCCGCGCAGTCGATCGAGTCGGGTGAGGTTCCGAGGATCGTCACTCCTGCCGCCTCCAGCGCGTCGGCGAGCTTGAGAGGAGTCTGGCCACCGAGCTGAACGATCACGCCGCGAGGTTGTTCACGCTCGACGACGTTCATAACGTCCTCGTAGTCGAGAGGCTCGAAGTAGAGGCGGTCCGACGTATCGTAGTCCGTGGAGACCGTTTCCGGATTGCAATTGACCATGATGGTCTCGAAGCCCGCATCGCGCAGTGCGAACGCGGCATGCACGCAGCAGTAATCAAACTCGATGCCCTGACCGATCCGATTCGGGCCGGACCCCAATATGAGCACTTTGGGCTTGTCGCTTGGGGTTACCTCATCCTCTTCCTCGTAGGTGGAGTAGTAGTAGGGCGTGGCAGCTTCGAACTCTGCCGCGCATGTGTCCACGGTCTTGAAGGTGGAGACGATGCCGAGCTCGAGGCGCCGGGCGCGGACCTCAGCCTCACTCGCGCCGAGAGCCGACCCGATCTGTGCATCCGAGAACCCGTGGCGCTTGGCCCCACGCAACTCCTCTTCGCCGGCCGCCGCGAGATGTCCGATCGTCTCGAGACTGTGCCGGACCTCGGCTAGACGAGCGATCTGCTGGACGAACCACGGATCAAGGCTGCTGAGCGATACCGCTTCGGCCACCGGCATCCCGTCATAGAGCGCGGCTTCGAGCGACCTGAGCCGCTGCTCCGTTGGTCGTCCTATCGCGCGACCGAGGTCGGCGTCCGCGATGGGCACTCCCCCGGCGAGCCCGGGGAAGTCACGGTCCAGCGAGCGAAAGCCCTTCTGCAGCGCCTCTGCGAAGGTGCGGCCGAAGGCCATGACCTCACCCACAGACTTCATCTTGGTTCCAAGCAAGTCATCGGCATCTTTGAATTTCTCGAACGTCCAGCGTGGGATCTTGACCACGACGTAGTCGATCGAGGGTTCGAAAGAGGCCGGAGTCTTCTTGGTGATGTCGTTGGGGATCTCGTCAAGCGTGTAGCCGACCGCGAGTTTCGCTGCGATCTTGGCGATGGGAAACCCCGTCGCCTTTGAGGCCAAAGCACTAGAGCGCGACACGCGTGGGTTCATCTCTATGACTACTCGCCGGCCGGTCTCAGGATGGACCGCGAATTGAACGTTGGACCCGCCCGTTTCGACTCCGATAGCTCGCATCACCCGGGCCCCGTCGTCCCGCATCGCCTGGTACTCGACATCGGTCAAAGTCATCGCGGGGGCGACGGTTATCGAGTCACCGGTGTGCACGCCCATGGGATCGACGTTCTCGATCGAGCAGACCACCACGACGTTGTCGTTTGCGTCGCGCATCAGCTCGAGCTCGAACTCCTTCCACCCGGCTATCGACTCTTCGACCAGCACCTCGCCGATGGCCGACAGGCGGACGCCCTCCTCGGCCACCACGCGAAGCTCGGCCCCGTCAGACACGACCCCTGAGCCACCTCCGCCGAGCACGTACGAGGGCCGGATAACGACCGGATATCCGAGTTGGTCTGCTGCCTCGAGAGCGTCGTCCACCGAGTAGGCGAAGTTCGACCGGGGAAGGTCCAGCCCGGCTGCGGCCATAGTCTCTTTGAACAGCCTCCGGTCCTCGGCGCGACGGATCGATTCGGTTCCTGCGCCGATCAGCTCAACGCCGAAACCCTCGAGGACCCCGGCCCCCGCAAGCTCCATGGCGACGTTGAGAGCGGTCTGTCCGCCCATCGTCGGCAGGCACGCATCCGGGCGCTCGCGTTCGATGATCTTCGCCACGAACTCCGCGGTGATGGGCTCCACGTAGGTGGCGTCGGCGAACTGCGGGTCGGTCATGATCGTCGCGGGGTTCGAGTTGATCAACGTCACCTGATACCCCTCGGCGCGCAGCACCTTGCACGCCTGAACGCCGGAATAATCGAACTCGCACGCCTGTCCGATGACGATCGGTCCCGAACCGATGACCAGGATCTTGTTGAGGTCGGTGCGCTTAGGCACCCGCGGCCCCGTCGTAAGACAAGATCTCGATGGTGTTTCCTGCCGGGTCGCGGGTGTAACAGCGGCGGCGGCCGGGGATAGTTCGGGCGGATGCGATATCGGAACCGGCCGCCTGCACTTGTTCGACCGCGCGGTCAAGGTCGTCCACCACCACCCCGAAGTGGCCGGCACGGTCGACAGGGGCGGGCTCGATCGTGATGTGCAACTGGACCTCACCCGCTCGGAACCATGCCCCCGCTCCGCTCGTGCCCTCAGGCTTGGCCAGCCGCTCGAACCCCAGCACCCGCGAGTACCAATCGATGACGGACTGCTCGAGCTCGCGGGGTACGGCCACCGTCACGTGATCGATGGCCCGCACGGCCACCCCTGTCGCACCCCGGTCGCTACCTACGGGTGGCTCCCTTCGCTTCCGCGCGGCGCTTGTCACGCTCGCGCTTGCGACGCTGCCGGTCTTTCTTCCAGCGCGTCGGCTTGCGGTCTCCTCTGCCCACGCTCCATCCCCCTTTCGCTCGTCTAGACCGGGACTCCGAGCGCCAGGTCGGCAGGCTCGAAGGTAGTGATGAGTTCTCGGAACTGTTTGAAAAGGTACCGGGAGTCGTGGGGGCCCGGTCCCGCCTCAGGGTGATACTGCACGCTGAGAGCGGCCCCTTCGATCCTCAAGCCTTCCACCGTCCCGTCGTTCAGGTTCACATGGGACAGGCGGGCAGGCGTCTGATCCAGGGATGACCCGTCGACCGCGAAGCCGTGGTTCTGGCACGTTATCTCGACCCTGTCCTTGGCATCGAAGAGCGATCGAACTGGGTGATTGGCACCTCGATGCCCGAACGGCAGCTTGAAGGTCTTACCGCCGGCCGCCAGGGCGAGGAGCTGATGGCCGAGGCAGATCCCGAAGATGGGGATCCGGCCCAACAGGTCACGCAGCGCGGCTATCGCATAGGTCACGGGTTCCGGATCGCCCGGACCATTCGAGAGGAACAGCCCGTCGTAGCCGCCGCTCAGGATCGCCGACGCCGGAGTCGTCGCCGGAAGAACCGTCACGTTGCATCCGCCGGCCACCAGGAGATCCAAGATGTTCCTCTTGATACCGAGATCGAGCGCGGCTATACAAAGTTCCTTTTGATGAGAGGCGGCGGACGAGGATGCGTCCTCCATCCCCGCGGCGAACCCCGTCGCCCTGCGCTCCCTCAGGTCATTCCACGTGCACACGTAGGGCCGATCCGTGGTGACCTCCTTCGCCAGGTCTCTGCCGACGAGACTGCGCGCGCTCCGGCTGATATCGACGAGCTCATCAGGCGCGCGACCATCGGTAGATACCGCAGCTCTCATCGCGCCGTGCGTCCGGATGTGACGGGTCAATCGGCGCGTATCCACCTCTGCGATCCCCGGCACCGAGCGCTCCCTGAGATATGAGTCCAGGGATCCGGCCGCGCGCCACGATGATGGGGTGAGCGAGAGGTCTCGGATGACGAATCCTTCTGCCCAGACGCGGTGCGACTGATCGTCGTGATGGTTCACTCCCGTGTTGCCGATCTGGGGAGCAGTCATCGTGATGATCTGGCCGTGATACGAGGGATCGGTCAGGATCTCCTGGTACCCCGACATGCCCGTGTTGAAGCAGATCTCTCCCGTGACGGTGCCCGCCGCGCCGAAGGCAGCACCCCGAAACACGCTTCCGTCTTCGAGCACCAGCGCCGCGGGCACCATCGCAGTCATACCAGCGCTCCTGCTACGACGCCCTCGCGCACTGAGAGCCGGCCGCGAAACAAGGTGCTCACGACGCGGCCGGTCAAGGAGCGTCCCCCAAAGGCCGAGTTGCGGCTGCGTGAGTAGAAGCGCGTCGGATCCACTTGCCAGCGTGCGGCGGGGTCGAACACCACGAGATTCGCGGGGCGACCCACCGCGATCTCTCCCTGCTCTTCCAGCCCCAGGATGCGTGCGGGGGCCGCGCTCATGCGCTCCATGGCCGCAAGCAGCGACAGATGTCCGTGTCCGACCAGCTCGGTGAGCACCAGACCCAAGGCGGTCTCCAAGCCAACCGTTCCCGGAGGCGCGTAGGAGAATTCCCTGTCCTTCTCTTCCAGGGCGTGCGGTGCATGGTCGGTCGCGATGGCATCGATAGTTCCATCCGCCAACCCTGCGATGACCGCGGCGCGATCTGCCTCCGAGCGCAGCGGCGGGTTGATCTTCATGTTGGGGTCGTAGCCCTCGACCGCAGCGTCGGTGAGGCTGAAATGGTGTGGCGTCGCCTCCGCGGTTACCGGCAGACCGTCTGCCTTGGCGTCACGGACGAGCTGCACCGTGCCGGCGGTGGAGATATGGAGCAGATGTAGCCGGCATCCGGTCAGGCGCGCCAGAGCGATATCCCGAGCCGCCATCAGCTCCTCGGCGACGGCCGGGATCCCCCGCAGGCCGAGACTGATCGAACGGGGGCCCTCGTGCATCTGACCGCCCTCGGCCAGGGATGCGTCCTCACAGTGCTCGGCGTAGATGCCGCCGAATCCGCCCAGGTATTCCATCGCCCGCCGGGCGAACAGCGCGTCTTGGACCCCGTGACCGTCGTCGGTGAACAAGCGCACCCGAGCGACCGAGAACGCCATTTCCCCCAGGTCCGCCATCTCATGGCCCGCCTGACCGCGGCTAAGGGCGCCGGCCGGTGCTACCTCGACCAGACCCGCCTCGCGTCCCAGTGCCCACACCTTTTCGACGACGGACGCGGTATCGGCCACCGGATCGGTGTTGGGCATCGCGCAGATCGCGGTGTAGCCGCCGGCCGCGGCCGCGGCGGAGACCGAAGCGATCGTCTCTTCGTCTTCGCGTCCCGGCTCGCGTACATGCGTATGCATGTCGACGAATCCCGGAGCGATGACCGATCCAACGGCGGATAGCACCTCGGCGCCGTCAACCTCGAGCGAAGCCCCGATGTCCGCCACCTTGCCGTCGCGGACGAGCACGTCGGCCATCTCGTCCCGGTTGGTACGAGGATCGAGGACGCGGCCCCCGGTGATGAGGAGATCGCTCATTCCTCGTCCTCATCTTCTATCCGGCCGCCGAGCATCAGGTAGAGAAGGCTCATGCGCACCGCCAATCCGTTCGCGACCTGGTCGAGGATGATTGCACGCGGCGATTCCGAGACATCGGCCCCGATCTCGACCCCACGATTCATCGGGCCGGGGTGCATCACGATCGCATCGGGCTTCATCCTCGCGAGCCGCCGGCGATCGAGTCCCCAGCGCGACGCGTACTCTCGCAGGCTCGGAAACAGCTGCTCCGATTGACGCTCCTGCTGAACCCGGAGCAGATAGCAGATGTCGACATCTTCGATCACGGAATCGAGGTCGTAGCTCGTCGAGGCTCCCCACGCGTCTGCTGCGGGTGGAAGAAGCGTCGGCGGCCCTACCAGCGTCACCTGGGCGCCCATCGTCAGAAGCCCCTTGACGTTCGAGCGTGCGACACGCGAATGCAGAATGTCGCCAACGATGGCCACCCTGAGGTCTTCGAAGTCCTTGAAGTGCTCTCTTACCGAGAACAGATCGAGCAGAGCCTGGGTGGGATGCTCGTGTGCGCCGTCACCGGCATTGATCACGCTTGCTCGCACCCACTGGGAAAGTTGATGCGGTGCACCCGAGGACGAGTGGCGCACCACGATCGCGTCCACGCCCATCGCCTCGAGAGTCCACGCGGTGTCCTTGAAGGACTCTCCCTTAGAAACGCTCGATCTGGAATCTGCAGAGAAGTTGATGACGTCGGCAGAGAGCCGCTTGGCGGCAAGCTCGAACGAGATGCGAGTCCTGGTCGATGGCTCGTAGAAGAGGTTGCACACGGTGCGGCCGCGCAGCGTGGGTAACTTCTTGATGGGCCGGTCGGTCACCTGCCTCAATGAATCTGCAGTGTCGAGGATCTGGGTTATGTCGGCCGCCGAGAGCTGATCCATCGACAGGAGATGTTTGATCATCTATCTGTACTCCCCGATAAGGACGACGTCCTCGCCGTCGATCTCATTGACCTTCACTTTCACAACCTCGTCTGCAGCGGTGGGCAGATTCTTGCCCACAAAGTCGGCGCGGATCGGAAGCTCACGATGCCCTCTGTCCACCAGTACCGCCAGCCTGATCCCACGCGGCCGCCCGAGGTCGAGAAGCGCGTCGAACGCGGACCTGATGGTGCGGCCCGTGTACAGAACGTCATCGACCAGCACCACGATCCGTCCATCGATGTCGGCAGGAACCGTTGTTGCCTCGATCGTGCGGGGTCGCTTGAGCGAGACATCGTCCCGGTACAGGGTGATGTCAAGGGCGCCCGAAGGTAGATCCGAGCCCTCGAATGCTGCGATCGAGGCCGCGATCCGATCGGCCAGTGGCGCCCCGCGGGTTCGGATCCCCACGATCACGAGGTCGTCGATGCCCTTGTTCCGTTCGACGATCTCGTGGGAGATGCGGGTAAGTGCCCGGCGAACGTCCTCGGGCTCCATGACTCTGGCTTTTTCGACGAACTCCGAGCCCGCGTCCGACGCACGCGCCACTAAAAAACGCCTCCCCGCCGGGGGGAAGCGCACATATAGGGCTGCAAAATGGACTCTCCTTTTCGGCCTCACGGGGCCGGGCTTAAAGGTTTGCAACATCCTACAACCTCGCCCGGCGCGGAGCCGTCTTCGGCCCCCCGCGAACGCACCCTAGTCTTGACCCCCTCATGGACCAGGTAACCGTGCAACCATCACCCTTCGCTCCCCTCGAAACCACCCCACCTGAGCTCTCTCAGGACGAAGCGGGCGACATCGCCCGCCGGGGCTTCGGAGTGACCGGCAGCGCGTTGCCCCTGGACAGTGAGCGCGATCTCAACTTCCTCATCGTCACCGAGGACGCGGGCCGCTTCGTCTTGAAACTCTCGAACTCTGCGGACGACCCGCTGGTTCTGGATATGCAGACGCAGGCGATGCTGCACATAGGGTGCCTGGATCCCAGCCTGCCGGTGATGCAGCCGCTCCCGGCGAAGACCGGCGGTTTCACGCACGAGGTTGCCCGTGCAGGGGGCGAGAAACACGTCGCGCGGCTCTTCACGTTCTTGCCCGGCGCTATCGCCGATCCACAAGACATGGATGGCGCTTCCCTGGAAGCCTTCGGTGCCCTCGTCGGGCGTATGGGTGTCGCGTTGCGCGGCTTCTTCCATCCCGCCGCCGGCTACAAGATCATGTGGGATCTAAAGCACTCACTCGAGTTGCGGCGCGTTCTAAACGACCTCTCCGACCCTCATCAACGCGAGCTGGTTGAGTCGATACTTGTCGGGTTCGAGGAACGGGTTGCCCCGGGACTCGACGGCCTGCGGGCGCAGATCATCCACAACGACCTCACGCTGGACAACGTCCTGCTTGATCCATCGCATCGAGTCAGCGGTGTCGTCGATTTCGGCGATCTCACGCACACGGCCCTCATCTGCGATCTGGCGATAGCGCTCGTATCGATGATGTGGGGCCGCTCCGACCCACTCGAAGCTGCCGACGCGACGATCACCGGGTACCGCTCCGTAGTGGCGATCGAAACTGAAGAAGGCGAGATCCTTGCCGACCTCGTTCTAGCGCGCCTCGCCGCCCTGGTGACGATCGCCGGTTGGCGGGTCCGTCACTATCCCGAGAACGCCGAGTACATCACCGCCAACGTCGAACTCGCATGGAACCTGCTCGCCCATCTCGAGCAGGAGGGGGGAATCGAGGTCCGCCGGCGGTTGGCAGATGCATGCCTGGGTCCCCTTGGAGGGACAGGGGTTCGTGCCGTCGCGGAGCGCACCCGGCCCCCTATCGACGAGCTGTTGGAGCGGCGGCGGAAAGTGCTGGGTCCCGCCCTGTCTCCTCTCTCCTACGAACGCCCGCTCTACTTGGTCCGCGGCGAGGGCGTCCGGCTCTTCGACAACGAGGGTCGTGTCTTTCTCGACGCGTACAACAACGTACCCGTCGTGGGTCACAGTCATCCCCGCGTGGTGAAGGCCATCGCGCAGCAGAGCGCGGCACTCAACACGAACACGCGCTATCTACACGACAGCGTCGTGGAACTTGCCGAGCGATTGGTTGCGACGATGCCCCCCGGACTCGACACTGTGATGTTTGTCAACTCTGGAAGCGAAGCCAATGACGTCGCGTGGCGATTCGCCACCACCTATACCGGTGGCAGCGGTGCCATCGTCACTGCCCGCGCCTATCACGGAGTCACGACCGCAACCCTTGCGTTATCACCCGAAGAGTGGGTCGAGGACCCTGCTCACGTCGAGAGGGTGCCGGCTCCGGACGGGTACCGGGGCCCGCACCGCAGCGAAGACGCCGGCTGGGCGCAGCGATACGCAGGTCACATCGATGACGCGATAGCACGATTGCGGCAGCGAGGCATTGCGCCGGCGGCGTTCTACATAGATTCTTTGTTCACCAGCGACGGCATCTTCTCGCCTCCACCCATCTACCTCCAAGAAGTCGCGCGGCGGTTACGCGAGGCGGGATGTCTTCTCGTCGCCGACGAGGTCCAGTCGGGGTTCGGCCGGATCGGCACACACCTGTGGAGTTTCGAGGCCTCGGGCGTGGTCCCCGACTTCGTGACCCTCGGAAAGCCAATGGGTAACGGTCACCCCGTGGCAGCGGTGATCACCCGGGCGGAGATCGCGCAACGGATGGCCGCGAGGACCGACGTCTTCAGCACGTTCGGCGGTAACCCCGTGGCGTGCCGCGCCGGGCTGGCGGTGCTCGACGTGCTCGCAGATGAGAATCTGCAGGATCGGGCGCTGGTCGTGGGGACCTACCTACGCACCCGTGTTCGCGAGTTGCAGGATAAGCACCCGTCCATCGGAGATGTGCGGGGAGCGGGCCTCATGCTGGGAGTGGAGCTCGTCCGCGAGCGGGCCCTCCGGACCCCCGCCCCGGAACTGGCGAACGCAGTTATGAACCTCATGCGGGACAAGGGGGTGTTGGTCGGCTCCACCGGATCCGATGACAACGTTCTCAAGATCCGCCCTCCGCTGGTGTTCGCGACCCAAGATGCAGACGAGCTCGTCGCCGCGCTCGATGCCTCGCTGGGTGAGGTTGCCTCCCCATCGGGGAGCTCGTGAGCCCGGAGCTGTCCAGAGTGAACTCCGAGCAACGAGTCGCGCTGATCACCGGAGCCGGCAGCGCGACAGGGATCGGGTTCGCGTGTGCGAAGCAGTTGCTCGGGGCCGGGGTCAGAGTGATGGTGACTTCTACGACGGACCGCATCTTCGAACGGGTCGCCGACCTCGACGGCAGTGGCGCAGCCGGCGGGCACGTGGCCGACCTTACCGAAGAGGCACGAGCTCGAGATCTAGTCACCGCGACGGTGGCGCAGTTCGGCAGACTCGACATCGTCGTCAACAACGCGGGAATGACCTCGGTCGGCCATCCAGCTGCCTCCGCGCCTCTCGTGGAGACCACGCTGGAGCAATGGAGGCTTTCTCTCGACCGCGACCTAACCACCGCGTTTCTCGTTACGCGTGCCGCGGTGCCCCATCTCGTTGCAGGAAGCTGGGGTCGAATCGTCAACGTAGCGTCGCTCACCGGACCGGTGATGGCGATGCGGGACGATGCCCCTTACGCCACCGCCAAGGCCGCTATGGTCGGATTGACCCGGGCCCTGGCGCTCGATCTCGCACCTCGTGGCGTCACCGCCAACGCCGTGGCTCCGGGTTGGATCGACACCGGCAGCTCGAACGAACACGAGCGCAGGATGGGGGGCGCCACGCCCGCAAGAAGGTCCGGGTCACCCGATGAGGTCGCCGCCGCAGTCGTTTTCCTTGCCTCGGAAGGAGCTTCCTACATCACGGGCCAGACGATCGTGATCGACGGAGGCAACTCGATCATGGAAGAGCGCGGCTGACCGACCTCGCGTCCTTGCCCCTAGCCCGCGAGCTCTTGATCGACTATCCGGCCCAGCAAGCCGTTGATGAAGCGACCCGAATCCTCGGTCGATAACGCCTTAGCGAGCTCGACAGCCTCGTTGATCGCTACCGCGACCGGGGTGTCCCCGCCCCAGAGCAGCTCGAACATCGCCATGCGCAAGAGTGTTCGATCTACGACCGGCATCCGTTCGATCGCCCAACGATCCGCGTACTTGCCGATAAGGAAGTCGATGTCGGCATGGTGGTCCTGGACCCCCCGCACCAGGGCCTCGGCGTAGGCGAGAGCTTCGGACGACGGCTCGGTCTCGGGAGGATCCGGCTCGCTGTCATCATCCGAAGCGGTTGGAACGACCCAGCCCTGCGCCTTGCGCTCCGCGAATGCCTCGACAGGGAGCCGGTCCCGGATCTCGGATTCATAAAGGACATCTACCGCAAGCCGGCGGGCGGCGCGGCGGCCCTTCATCTCACGCCCGGGACAGGTATTCGCCCGAGCGCGTGTCGACCTTGATCCGGGTTCCCTTTTCGACGAACAACGGGACCTGAACGACTGCGCCCGTTTCTACAGTGGCCGGCTTGAGAGCACCCGAGACACGGTCGCCCTTGTGACCGGGCTCGGTATCAGTGACCTCGAGCTCCAACGTGTTGGGCATCTCGGCCCCCACGGGGGTCGCCTCGAATACCGGCACCTGCACGATGGTGCCGTCCTTCAGGAACCTCCGCGCATCACCGATCAGGTCGGGGCTTATGTGGGTCTGTTCGTAGGTTTCGTTGTCCATGAAGACCAGACCGGCGTCGTCCTCGTAGAGGAACTGCATCTCTCGCTTGTCGAGGACCGCAAGATTGACCTTTTCGTCCGCCCGGAAGGTCCGGTCGGCGACCGCGCCATTCTTGAGGTTGCGCAGCTTCGTCTTGACGAATGCTTGGCCCTTTCCGGGTTTGACGTGCTGGTAATTGATGATGGTGTAAAGGGTTCCGTCCAGCTCCAGGGTCTGGCCGGGGCGCATGTCGTTCGTCGAGATCAATGGCGTTCCTAGAGCTCGATCAAACGGTCTTTGGGCGCCTCGCTCAAGAGGGTCGCGCCAGAGCTGTCGATCACGACACAGTCCTCGATGCGTACGCCGCCCGTGCCGATCACGTATACGCCCGGCTCGACCGTCATAACTTCTCCGCCCCGCAGCGCGTCCTCCGAGATACGGCTGAACGCCGGATCTTCGTGGATGTCCAAGCCCAGTCCGTGCCCGAGCCCATGTCCGAACTCATCGGCCATCCCCGCG
>JAXDJR010000025.1:0-26436 GCA_034667545.1 Actinomycetota bacterium | reverse complement strand
ACCCATGTCGACAGAGCGAGCAGTGATCTGCTCGATACCGCCACCAGATCCGATCGCGCCGTAGGTAACCGTCTGACCGGTCTTCGTTGAGTAGTCCGACTGCCACTTGGACATCAACGGAGCAACGAAGGTGCTGCCCGCGGCGACTATGGGGCTGGTCGCGGCCGCGCCGCCGCCGGTCTTAGGGCTTGCGTCGCCGTTCGAGGTGCAGGCGGCCAGGCTCAATGCAAGCAACCCGGCTGCCATGCTTGCGAGTACGGACTTGGGTAGAGCCACTTTCAATCTCCTTAAGTCGAGGTGCCATGTCACTTCTCGTCGCTCTCTTCGAAGCGTCTCGGGAAGCGAGCCAGATCTAGTTGTTGTCTGGCCTGAGAACGTTGTAGCAAGGGAATGTGACGCGTCTAAGACCCGAGAGTGAACGCCGCGTGAACTTGTTCGCGATTCCAATGGTGTGGGGCAGCCAGCGACCAGCCGTCTGTCCCTCTCGATCGACAGTCACATTCCGACCAAGGCAGTCGGGGGTTCACTGGCCACAGGATGGGAGCGGTCAGGTGAGGGATTCGAATCGTCCCTTTGGGGGGTGTGCAGAACCTACGGAACCGGACGGGGAATCGTGTCGGAGGCATCCGTGAATTCACGGAAGATCCCGGTTACCAGGAAGGACACTTGCTCCCCGATATCTACGACGTGGTCGCCGAATCGTTCCAGATACCGAGCCACGAGCACCAGGTTCGTGGCCCACTCGAAGCTTGTCCTGTCGCCCGCGTATTGCTCCAGATCATCGAGCATGCCTCGGTTCAAGCGGTCTATGGCGTCATCTTTGGTCGGCAGCAGCTCGGCGGTGTCGACGCTGCGCTCCTTGATGGCGGTCAAACTGAGGTCGAGCATCTCTCCGGCCCGGTCCCCCATCTCGCGGAGCCGGCGGACCATAGGAGATTCAGTCGGGTAAGGATGCTCGTTGAGTACGAACTTGGCGATGTTCACGCACAGGTCGCCCATCCGTTCCAAGTGGAGATTGCAATGGGAGATCGCACTCACGAGGCGGAGGTCTCCGGCAACGGGAGCCTGCAGCGCAATAAGGTTCAAGATCCGTGCGTCAATAGCAAGATAGACGCTATCGACCGCATCGTCGTTGGCGATAACGGCGCGAGCAGCTCCTGCATCACGCCGCTCGAGTGCGCGAAGGATAAGGGCGAGCTGACGACCGACCATCTCTCCTTCGGCAAGAAGGCTCAACTCGGCCCCCTGCAGCTCCTCCGAAAAGTTCAATCGAGCCATTTAATCGGCCCACCCGATCAGAACAAATGGCTGGCTCTGCGTTCGGTCATCGTTCCGAAGCGACGTCTGGGTCATCGTCGCCCCACCTGCCTGACTCCCTGCGGAAGCAAGGCTTTCAGCAGCATGTGGCTGTGCGAGCTGTGAGATGCAGGTCGGTACCATGTGAGCCTGAAACAGCCGGGGCCAGCTTAATCTTGTCATCCGAGAAGAACTCTCCTTTGGAAATCAGTACTTGTGAAGATAGAGAGCCTGGGTGGCGCCTCAGCAACGGGGTCGTGAACGGAATGTGAATTTTGAAAAGAACCTCGACCGCAGGACATCGCCGACCGTAGATTCGAGGGCGCCATGTCCGCGCTCTTGATCGTCTCAGGCTTATTGATAGCGGTTCTCGCCGGAGGCATGTGGTTTTGGGATCGAAGCAAGGGCAGATCGGTTCCCCTTGACGCGACCCCGGTCGTGCGAGAGATGGAAACATCATCTTCGGACGAGATCATCGAATTGCTTGAGGAAGGTGTGCTGCTCCTGAACCATTCCTTGACGACGATCAAAGCAAACAGGGCTGCCAGAACTCTTCTCGGAACTGGAGACGTCTTACCTCCCAGACTGCCGTCAGAGGACTTGGTATCGATCGCGCGCAGAGTGCTCGTGGAGCAGCGGGAAGTAGAGGACGTGATCGAACTCCGCAGCCCATCACGTAGAAGTCTGCAGGTCCGAGGGTCCTACTTAGGTGACATCGGGGGCGTCGTCATGCTCCTGCGCGACATCTCTGATGATCAGCGGAGCCAACGGATCCGGCGACAATTCGTTATGCATGCTTCCCACGAGCTGAAGACGCCGATCGCAGGGATCCTGCTGCTGGCCGAAGCGGTCAGCGACGCCTCCGCCAACGACCCTGAAAGGACTCGGCACTTCGCCGCAAGCTTGTTGCGAGAGTCCCAGCGACTCAATCGTCTCGTCGGGGATCTCTTGGACCTTTCCCGTCTCGAGGACCCCGCCACCATCGCCAACTCCATTGCAGATCTGTCGGTAGTGGCCGCAACCGAGATGACCGAAGCTCTTCCTCAGGCGAACGCCAAATCCATCACCGTCACTTCGTCGATCCAGGACAGCGTCATGGTGAGGGGGGATGATGCGCAGCTTGCGCTCATGGTCAGAAACCTGTTGGACAACGCCATCCGGTACACGGCCCAACAGGGCGAGATCTCTCTTACGGTCCAGGCCGAAAATGGCGAAGCGATATTTCGGATCTCGGATACGGGCGTCGGCATACCGCTACGGGATCAAGCTCGGGTCTTCGAACGTTTCTATCGTGTAGACAAGGGACGGTCTCGCGACCAAGGTGGCACCGGTCTCGGGTTGGCAATCGTGAAGCACGTCGCCGACCTGCACGGGGGGCACGTTTGGGTTACAAGCCAGTTGGGAGAAGGTTCGACTTTCACGGTCTCCCTGCCTCTTACTCCAGATCAGGCTCGAGACGAGCAGCGCCTCCCCGGAGAGGTGACTTGATGCCGAAGGTGCTGATCATCGAAGACGAGGCGAGCATCGGTGAGGCTCTCGAGTACCAACTCGGCCGCGAAGGCTACGAGGTCGACCGAGCAGTCGATGGATTCGACGGACTGCAGCGCTTCACTCTCGGTGGCGCCGACCTCGTTCTTCTCGATCTGATGCTGCCGGGAATGTCGGGCGAGGAGGTATGCAGAGAGATACGTCGCAACTCAAGCGTGCCGATCATCATGCTTACTGCCAAGGACACCGAGATCGACAAGGTCGTGGGGCTCGAGCTCGGCGCCGACGACTACGTGACCAAACCGTTCAGCAGCCGTGAACTGCTGGCCCGCGTCAAGGCGGTTCTGCGCCGGGGGCCGGACTCTGCCACATCGACGGACGGCGTGTTAGAAGGCGGCGGCATCCGATTGGACGCGAAGAGACACGAAGTGGTAGTTGATGGCACTAGCGTCATGCTCCCTCCGAAAGAGTTCGCCCTCCTCGAAAAGCTGATGGAGAACGCCGGCCGGGTCTTGACTCGCCAGACCTTGATCGACGAGGTCTGGGGGGCGGACTATTACGGTGACACGCGCACCCTCGACGTTCACATCAAGCGATTGCGCGCCAAGTGTGAGCCCGACCCCCACAACCCGGTCCACCTCGTGACCGTCAGGGGACTCGGCTACCGCTTCGTTCCGTAGCCCAACCCGGCAACGCCAACCGGGTATGTCAGAGCTCCTCGGGCTCCCCTTTATCGCTCGGGGTGGAGTCGGTGGGCACCATCTTGTTGAGGCGGTCGATCAGCTGCCGCAGGCGTCCGACGTGCTGCCGGTCGAACTTGAGAGCGATCCGCGGGAGATGGGGCACGTCGTTGTCCCGTATCTCGGAGCGCGACGCCGAAACCTTCGTGATCGGCCCGGCCAGCACGTCCGCAAACTCCTTCGACAGGTCGTCCAAAACATCTGCAGCGGGCATCGCGTTCAGGCGAAGGAAGACGCGGTCACCTACGACGCGCTGCGAGTGGTAGACGCGAAAGAAGTCCTCGATCTCTGCCACCACCGTATCGATGTCGTCAGTTTGCCTGTACAGAACGAGATCGTCCGGGCTGACGTATCCCGGCGCGAGCAACTCCTCCCTGATGTACCTGTCCCAGTTCGCCCAGTAGGTCCCTCCCGGGGCATCGAGCATGACGATCGGCTTGAGATCGGTCTTGCCGGTTTGAACCAGGGTCAACAACTCGAACGCCTCATCCATGGTGCCGAAACCGCCCGGAAGCAGCACGAAGGCGTCGGCTTCTTTGATGAAGGTGAGCTTGCGGGTAAAGAAGTACTTGAAGTTGATCAACTTGGAGTCGTTCGCTATCACGGGATTGGGCTTGGCCTCGAAGGGGAGTCTGATGTTCGCCCCGAAAGAGAGCTTCCCTCCTGCCCCCTCGTGCCCTGCTTCCATGATTCCCGGTCCGGCCCCCGTGATCACCATCCAGCCTCTGTTCGCGATCTCGCGTGAGAAATCCCGCGCCGCGGTGTAGGCGGGATCCCCTTTGGCAGTGCGGGCGGAACCGAAGATGCTTACCTTTCGGATCCCCTTATAAGGCGCAAAGACGCGGAACGCATAACGCATCTCCTTGAGCGATGCATTCACGATCTTGCGGTCGAGCCTGCTTACCTGCTCTCGAGCCAGCTTGACTGACGTGGCAATGATCTCTCGAGCGAGTTGAGCATCTGGATCGGCAAGATCGCGCGTGTAATCATCCAAAAACTCTTCTAGTTCCGGAGATAGACGCGTAGAGGGCATCGGTCCATGTTGCCACCTGCACACGACGTTTCCCGGAGTGAAGTAAGACCACCGATAATCAGAAGATGGCTGATGCCCTCCTGGTGACCCCATCCTTCCTTCCAGGAAAAGGTGGGATAGAGAGTCACCTTGCACAACTGTGCGCCGAGCTTGCCCCGAGAATCGCGGTCCTGGCGCCGTCACACCGGGACGGTGAGCCGATCCCCGCGAACCTGCCGTACGAGTCGATCGGCTACGAGGGTCACATGGCATGGCCGTCGCGAAAAGTGGCCGACGCCATCACACTGGCCTGCGACCGGCAGGGCACCCACAAGGTCCTCTTTGGAACTCCATGGCCTCTGCTGCTGCTGGGCCCTCAGCTAACCGCCCGCGGTCTCCGATATGCAGTGATGGTTCATGGCGCCGAGCTGATCGCGCCTGGAGCGATACCGGGAACGAGCGGCAGGATCGCCTCCGCCCTCAGTGACGCAGATCTGATACTGCCGGTCAGTCACCACACTGCAGCGAAGTTACGCCGCTTACTCGATCGCAAGCACATGTCGCATCCTCCGATAGCAGCGCTGAGGCCTCGCGTTGATCTCGATCTGTTCCATCCCGGCGTCTCCACGTCGGCGGTTCGCCGCCACCTGGTCATCCCCGACGGAGCCCCCGTGGTGTTGTCCTTCGGACGGCTCGTTCCCAGAAAGGGAACCGATCGTTTGATCGCCGCGATGCGAGAGGTGCGCCGGAGTATCCCAGAGGCGATTCTCGTGATCGCCGGTACGGGTCCCGAAGAGAAGAAGCTCCGCGGATCGGCCGCCCTCGACGAGGGTGTGATTTTCGCCGGTCGAGTGCCCGACGAGCACGCTCCTGCGTTGTTCGCGACCGCGGACGTGTTCGTACTGGCAGTCGCCGACCGGTGGTTAGGGCTCGAAGTGGAAGGTCTGGGGGTTGTTCTGCTCGAAGCAGGGGCCGCCGCTACCCCCGCAGTAACCGGTCGTTCGGGCGGCACTCCTGAAGCGGTGATAGATGGCGAAACTGGATTCGTCATCGACGCTCATGAAAGTGATCAGCTCGAGGCCAAGGTCAAATGGCTTCTAGAGCATCCGGTCGATGCCAACAGGATGGGCGTTTGGGGCCACGCGCATGTCTGTCGCGAGTTCTCGGGGGCGCCGCTACCTCCACCATTGCTCCATTGGTTGGAACGGAGCTAGCATCGACTACAACGCCGGCCTTGAGCGGAGGTGGCAATGCTCGTGCAGATCGCATCCCCCGGCACCGATCTGAGCGACGAGGATCGCGCACAGATCGAAGAGGACCTGCAAAAGATCCAGCGACGCCTCCCGAACCGTGACATCCGGGCCGAAGTGCGGGTCAAGGATGGTGAGGGCCGGGTTGGCTACCACGTCGTGATCGAGCTTGACTACGGCCGCACCCACCTCAGCGCGGTCGAAGATCACACCGATGTTGGACAGGCCGTGAGGGCTGCCCGGGAAGATCTGCTGAGGCAGATCAATGACCGCTCCCGCCGGGGGCACAGCTCGTTCGCCAAGGGCACGTAGCAGCGCGGCGATCCCAAGGGCATGGCCCGGGATTGGCTCCTGTCGACCGGGGTATACCGTCACACCACGTCCATAGAGCGATACGACCGACCTTAGGAGGTCTCTCGATGCAGGCACAAAGACGCAGTCGCGTGGTTCCGATCATCAAAAGAGTGGCGATCGCTTTTGCCGTCAAGAAGGGCATCGACATGTTTCAAGAGAGCCGGCGCCCCAAGAAGCCGTCCTTGATCGGGCGGCTGGCGAAGCTGGGCATGTGGGCAGCCGGAGGCGGCGGTCTGTTCTACGCGTTCGTCAGCGGCAAGCTCCAACCTCTAGTGGACAAAGTCATGGACGCATCGAGCTCTTCGGACGAGAGCGACAGGTGGACCAGTCCATCCACCATCTCTACCGGGACCCAGGCAAGCTCATCGACGCCAAGCCCTTCAGCGTCCACCGACGGAAACCTTTCGAACTCTCCATCTTCGACGAGCGTCTGATCCCCGGCTAACACTCCGGCACCAAAAGGCCCCTCGCTCGAAGCGGGGGCCTTTTACGCGCGGACACCGGTCGTCGGCGGACGCTTTGTTATACAGAAGTCGCGATGTCTGACCAAAGTCACGGGGTCCCGCCGCCTCCAGTCCCCCCGCGTTCGTTCCTCGAGCTCGATCGGTTCACCACCCTCATCGAGATCGAGCCGTCCCGGCGCCCCGACATCGAACACGTCCGCGACCAGATCGCCGTGCTGCGAGATCACGCCGACGCTTTCCTCATCCCCGACAACCACCTGGGCCGGGCCACGGTCTCCAGCGTCGCCGTTGCTCATGAAGTCGCTTACATGGGCGGCCTCGGGATCGCCTGTCTCAACGCCCGCGATCGCAATCTGCTTGGTTTCCGTCGCGATTTGCTCACCGCCGCGTCCTACGGCGTTGACCACTTTCTATTCGTCTACGGCGACCCTCCGCAAGAAGGGCGACGAACAGAAGATCTCACCGTCCGGGGCATGCTCGAGGAGGTTGGGTCGTACGCAGACGGACCCCTGTTCCAGGGCTACGCCGATTTCCGCACAGGCACTGTGGTGCGGCCGGGCAGACCGTTGGCCTGGCGCAGGGGGGCGGATTTCATCTTCGTCCAGGTGACCTATGCCGTCGATCGCCTACTGGCATGGCGAGAGAGCCTCGACTACGGGGGCCGGATCTACGCTGCAGTGCTCGTTCTGGGAAGCAGCAGAATGGCCCAACGCATCAATGCAACCCTGCCCGACATCCGCATCCCGTCCAGAATCATCGACAAGCTTGACGACCCGTCATTCGGGATCGATCTTGCTTGCGAGCAGATCGCCACCATCGAGAGCTCGGGCGCCTTTGACGGAGTCCATCTCGTCCCAGTGGGCCGCTATCGAGAGATCGCTCCACGCCTGCCTGTCACGCAGGCCCACACGGATAACAGAGCGCCACGACCGCTCGAGTGAAGGGCGCGCCTTTCGCTCGCCGGGAAGCCCATCTTTGCGACCAGATGCGCTGGCGGATCCGGTGATCAGCGACTCCACTAGAGCTGCTTCTTGAACTGCGTATGTCAACAGCGCCGACGAAACGCTTCACTAACACCTGCGGTTGCGCTTCTGAGCAGCCTGACTACAGAAGGGACGACCGTGAGAAAACAACCAACATTTGGCGCTGTTTATGGTTTGTATGGGGACGGCGCAGAAACCCCCACCTATACCAATGAGGTGGGCGGGCAACTGTGGATGTACCGCCGGGGCCAGAGGATCCGTTTCTTCGACCGATCAGGAAGCCAGGTGGGTCCGGAGCATCCCAGCGCGGTGCCGGCAACCATATGGGCATTTGCTCACGGGTGGTGCAACCAGAACAGTCCGGCATGGCTCAACGATGGTCGCAATGAGGCCGCCAGCGTTTAGAAGGGCCGATCCGCACAACAGAAGTCACTGAGTACAGGGTTAGGCACCTCTCGAGTCGGTGGGAATCACTATCCCGCGATCAGAAAAGGCACTCGTCTTTCCCGCGATCAGAAAGGCACTCATCTTCGCTCGGACGAGAGCGGCACGAGCTTCGAAAAGTCTCGGCTAAGAAGCGCGGTGGGAGCGGGCGCGTCGACGCTTGAGGGAAGCGCGCTCTCGGTCCGTAAGTCCGCCCCAGATGCCGTACTTCTGGTTCGTCTCCATGGCGAACTCGAGGCACGGCGCCATCACGGGGCAATGGCGGCAGATAGCTTTAGCGTGCTCTTCGCGCGCGTCTTTTTCGATCTCAGTTTCAGGCTGGTCCGGACCGAAAAAGATCTCCACGTTGTACTGACGACACAGTCCGTCTTCTTGCCAATCAAGTTGCTCAACAAGTTCTCGGGCGTCCAACAAGGGAACGCTCGCCTCCTTCGCAAGGATCGGGGTCGCTGCAAGTTGTTTGCAGCGGAACCGCCGGTCAATCTTCGCGGGCTGCAGGTGTCTCTACAGCGGTACCTGAAAGCTCTACCCTCTCCCGGCTTCAACAATCGGGAGCCAGCACATATTTCTCCGGGAGGGACTCCACTGCTCCCTATCGGCAACACCAGGATTGCACCCAAGAGATAAATCGTCATCATTCAGCGGACGTACCGCGTGCTCTCAGGAACGGCACTTCCCCTGTAAGCCCAAGGAGTTTCTCAGGGAGAGCTGAGTCTCAAGAGAGCCACACCTAGTGACCATGAGAACCAGGGCCTGCAGGAGGCCCGCATGTCTCCGATCATCCGGCACAGAACGGTTTCGAGGCGGTTGCGATGGCGGGCATCTACGGCCACGAACGCGAATCTGCCCGCGGCGGAATCCCAAACGACGTTACCCATGGCTCCCTCGGTCCCGGGCACGGGCAGCACACCCCGCCGTGGCGACAGGAGCGCCATCCGAGAGCTTCCATCGCGCTTCCTGACTACGGCGGCGGCCCGATTCGGATCGGTGCTCCACGAACCATCGCCCAGGGTTGCCGCCGCGATGTCGAAGTGCCTGACGCTTCGGGTCGGACGCCCCTCGACGAGCTGGGTGAAAGTCACACCCCCTTGGCCCACCGTCAACAAGGTCCGTCCGTCCGGGCTGACATCCCAGACCTCGCTCGGGGGAACCGGGATGGCCACCGGCGGGGAACCATCGGTGGCGGCCGACGTCGTGTGCTCGAGGTCGGCATCGTTCGAGATGAGCAGACGGCTCCCTGCCCAGGCGAGTAGGTGCAAATGTGCGAAACCTGTGATGGGGCGGGGAGTCACACCGGGGGCCGCAATCATGACGCGTACCGCGCCCCCGCAGGTCTCAGCATCGCAAGTTCGCGCGCGGCTAGGAGCCAGGTAGGCGACCTCGGTGCCATCCGACTTCCACTGAGGATCGAAGCCAGGGCCTACCTTCACGTCGGTGCCAGAGGATGCGTCCAAGAGATGCAGCTCTGGTCGCCGTACGAAATCCCCGTTGCCGGCGGAAGAGCCTTTCTTGGGGACCACGTAGGCCAACCAGGAAGAGGTGGACGACGCGCTGACATCAGCGGTGTGCAGGTTTACGACCGTGTGCTCATCATCTGCCCCGAGGGAGCGGATCACGATGCGCGTGCCTCGGAGATAGGTCAACACCACCGCGCCAGAGGGCGTGGTTGACGGGGACGGCGTGAGCGACGGCGTGAGCGAAGGGGTTGGTGTGGCGGTTGTCGTCGGGGAATTGGGAGCGATACGCACTCGGGGTCCGGGGTGGCCGCTATGGGCTGGGTTTCCGGAGAACCGCACCACCACAACGGCGCCCGCTCCAGCCAAGAGGATCACTACGAGCACAACGATCAGGGAGCGACGCACTCTTTCACGCTAGTCGCCGCGGCCCAGATTCCCTGTTTCTCCGGCGGCGCCGAACGCCATTACCTGCGCTTTGGTCAACACTTCCGGCGAGCGGGCTCCTGCCTCTGACCGTGCCGACACAGTCGCGCCCTCGCCGTAGCAGGGCTGGTTCTGGTCGTCGAGATCCTGGCCTTGCGCGTTCTGCTTCGGCCACCACCAGAACTGCGAGGACGGCAGATCAGAGTTCTCCAGCCGGATATCGAAGTGATTGTGGGTGAGTTGCGAGTAACAACCGATGCCTGAAAAATCTGTGGCTTCGCCTAGGAGTCGCTCGGCATGGTTTGTTACTTGGGCCATTCTTTGATCGGCGGCGGTTCCATACATGTGCTGCGAGCCGCCCGCCCCACCGATGCACGAGTTGTAGTCGACGCTGCGAAAGCCGGAGCTGATCCCGATAGCATGACCGCCGCTCTTGGCGCGCAGAGCCTCCAATCGCCACATCAGCCGGCGGACGTACCGCTTGACTCTCGCAGGCGAGCTCATGCCTCCTGCGAAAGTACCGGCGTAGCTATTAGCCTTGGCGGAGCAGCTCGAGTTGACGTTCTGCTTGAAATCGGCCCAGGAGAAATTCACGGTCGATCCGTCTGCGTCGAGCATGTTGCCCAGGACTGCGTAGGTAGCCGAGCCGGCGACGCCGTCTGATACCAGACCGTAGAAGGACTGGAATGCCTTGACGGCCGTTGTGGTCGCGGCCGTGAAGTGCCTATCGACGGTGAGGGACGCCTGGCCCTGACTCGGGTACCAGCCGGCGACCCTCACTTCGAGCGCCCGAACATCCGGCCCCCGATCGCCTTGCTGCAGCGGGCGGGAGAAGGTAAAGGCCGATGCGGGGGCCGCGAGCGAGATCTGGCCGATCACCAGGCAAGCGACGACCAGACTCAGGGCGCGGGCTATCGACGTGCGGTTCACCCTGGCCCTATCGGCTGTTCCGGCGGAGAGCTTGAATGCGATCCAAGGGCCTCAAATGCTTGTTTCCCTTGCGGCGCAACGGGACTAGCCCGGACGAACCACGCATATGTAGTCATATCTAGCTATTGGGAACTAAGGCAAGGGACCCGAGAATACGTAGATATCCCTATGAAGAACAACGACGGAGGACATATTGGGAATTTCAGGAACTAGGGTCACTCAGACGAGTCCCACCAAGACGCTCGCCGCATTCAGCGCCTGCTTGTTGATGACGACCCTGCTGGCGACGACCCCGGCGGCCACTTCTGCGGCGGCCACGGCCGGCGGAAAAATGGTCGCGGTGATCGTGCGCGAGTTGCCCAGTTCCGGCGCCTTGGCCCAGCACGCGGTGACAGGCACCGGGGGCACGGTCCAGCGTTCGATCGGGATCATCCACGGTTTCACCGCCAGGGTCCCAGCCTCTTCGATCGCCGCGCTTAGAGAGCAGCCGGGCATCTATTCAGTTGACCGGGACCTGCCGGTGCACCTCAACAGTACGAGCGACGGCTACAACGCGTCGACGGACGCAGGTTCCATGCACCAGACGATGAAGACGATTAGAGCTTCCGACTTCTGGAACGCCGGGTTTACCGGACAAGGCATCGGCGTAGCGCTGCTGGACACGGGGGTCGTTCCGGTCGATGGGCTCACATCAACCAACAGCGACGGCTCGGCCAAAGTGACGCACGGTCCCGACCTTTCGCTGGACAACAACGCTCCTGGCATGCGCTACATCGATGGGTTCGGCCACGGCACCCACATGGCCGGCATCATCGCCGGTAAGGACACAGGCGTGTCAGCCGCGAACTACACGAACAGCTCCTCCTTCGTAGGCATCGCCCCCGACGCCCGCCTCATCAACGTGAAGGTGGGTGCAAGCAACGGCGTCGTTGACGTCAGCCAGGTCCTCGCGGGTATCAACTGGGTGGCCGAGCACCGCAATGACAACGGATTGAACATCCGAGTGCTGAACCTCAGCTTTGGCACCGACTCGAAGCAGGCCTACACGATCGACCCGCTTGCTTATGCGGCAGAAGTTGCCTGGCGCAGGTTCGGTATCGTCGTTGTGGCTTCCGCCGGCAACTCTCAATTCGGAGACTCCGCTCTTAACGATCCGGCAACGGACCCCTACGTGCTGGCGGTGGGATCCGCCGACACCCAGGGCACTCCCCAGGTTCTTGATGACCAGGTGTCGGACTTCTCGGCCCGAGGCGACGGCATCCGCAACCCCGACCTGCTCGCTCCGGGCAGATCGGTAGTGAGTCTCCGGGATCCGGGTTCCTACATCGACGACACGTACGGCAGCACGGGCCAAGTCGGTACTCGGTTCTTCCGCGGCAGCGGGACCTCGGAAGCGGCCGCCGTTACATCAGGTGCGGCTGCATTGCTTCTGTCCCAGCGACCGAACCTGACGCCTGACCAGGTCAAACAGATCTTGACTTCAACAGCCCGCACGCTTCCCTTAGCAGGTGCGAAGGCACAAGGAAACGGGCTTCTCAACATGCGAGGTGCACTATCAGCCCCGACGCCGGCGTGCACCGAGTGCCAGCACTTCCAGACGTCGGATGGAAAGGGATCCCTCGAGGGGGCACGAGGCTCGGTCCACCTGAGTCAAGTCACCACAGCCGGCGCGGATTCGCCGAAGCCGGGGGCCAGGATCGAGTCGTTCTTGACGGGAGAGCAGGACATCTTTGGAACGCCGTGGGACGGAAACAGCTGGTCCGGTAATAGCTGGTCGGGAAACAGCTGGAGCGGCGGAATGTGGAATGGCAACAGCTGGTCGGGAAACAGCTGGAGCGGTAACAGTTGGTCGGGGGATACCTGGGACGGCAACAGCTGGTCTGGCAACAGCTGGTCGGGTAACAGCTGGAGTGGCAACAGCTGGTCGGGTAACAGTTGGTCCGGCAACAGCTGGTCTGGTAACAGTTGGTCCGGTAACAGCTGGTCCGGCAACAGCTGGTCCGGTAACAGTTGGTCCGGCAAGAACTGGTCCGGTAACAGCTGGTCTGGTAACAGCTGGTCGAGCTCGAGCTGGGGTGCGGACGACCAACCCAGTATCGTGGTCATCCCCTAGAAGCACCCTTCTTAACTAGGCGGGGTGGGGAAAGGGGCAGTAATCCAGGAGCCTTAGATGCATCCACAGGCGGAAATGCGGCAAGAGCGGCAGTCTCGGCTGTCGCTCTTCCGCATACCCCGGGGCGGCTCGGTATGGATCCTTAACGCAGTGGTCGTCGCGGCAGCCGCAGCTCTGTATTGGGGTTTCGTCGCCCATCTACCGCGATCGGATGCTCTGCTCGCTTCTGGTTTCCACATCCCGTGGTGGACTCTGGCGATCCTGTTCTACGCGGCGGAGGTATTTGTCGTTCACTTCCAGTTCCGCCGCGACGCTCACTCACTTTCCCTCAGCGAGATCCCTCTGGTGCTCGGTCTCTTTTTTACGAGTCCGCAGGGGCTGATCGCCGCTCAGATCATCGGCGCTGCGGCGGCGCTCGCCTACCACCGCCGCCAGTCCTTGGTGAAGTTGGTCTTCAACACTGGAAGCTTCGCTCTCGGCACAACCACCGCTACGTTGATCTTCCGCACACTGATAGCGCACGGCGACCCCTTGGGCCACACCGGATGGGTTGCGGTATTTCTATCTACGATCGCAGCCTCAGCATTAGGGGTTCTCGCGATCTTCATCGCGATCTCTCTTTCCGAAGGAAAGATTCAGTTGCATCAGCGCCCGCAAGCGGTAGCTATGGCGATGGGGATAACGGTGACTAACACAAGCCTGGCCCTCATCGGCGTCATGATCTTGTGGCGCGACCCGACTGCTTCCTGGATGCTCCTCGTCCCGACCGCGATGCTGTTCCTTACCTATCGTTTGTACACGGCCGAACGTCAGAAGCACGACAGCCTCGAGTCGCTCTATTCCGCGACGCAGGGCTTGCAACAATCCCTGAAGCTCGAGGCGTCCATGAATTCCTTGCTGACACAGGCCCGTGAGATGTTTCGCGCTGAGGCAGCACAGATAACTCTCTTTGGAATGGAGCCAGGGGAGCCTGCGCTGCGCACAAGCTTGGATCCAGATCAGGACTTGGAATACATGACTCCCGTAGAGCTCGATCCCACGGAAGGCGTGTGGGCACGAGTAGCGTCAGAGGATGTTGCCGTTCTGGTGTCCCGTCCCATAGCCAACGAGCGGTTACGCCGGCACTTCGCCGATCGGGGGATGCGGGACGCGATGGTCACGCCCCTCCACGGGGAGGGAACTGTGATCGGCACGTTTACCGTCGGCAACCGCCTAGGGGAAGTGACGACCTTTGACAACGAGGACCTCAAGCTCTTCGAGACTCTGGCGAACCACGCAAGCGTTTCCGTTCAGAATGCTCGGCTGATCGAGCAACTCGAGGACTCCCTCGCCCACCTCACCGAGATGAACCGGTTGAAGGATGACTTCGTCGCGGCCGTCTCTCATGAGTTGCGCACACCCTTGACCTCCATCCAGGGTTATGTGAAAACGCTGCTTCGCCCAAATGTTGTGTGGCCGGCAGATCAGCAGAGAGACTTCATGGAAACGATCGACCGCCAAGCCGACCGGCTGCGAAACCTCATCGAGGATCTGTTGACCGTCTCGCGGATCGAAGCAGATCGAGACGCGCCTGATCTCACTAGCCTGTCCCTGCCTGTCATATCGCGCGAGATCGCCGAAGATCGCGACGCATCTCATTCGCATTCCATCGCCGTCAGATTTGAGGAGGGTTTCCCCGAAGTGCTCACTGACGAGAGCATGGTGCACCAGATCATGTCGAACTTGATCGACAACGCCGTCAAATATTCGCCACCGGGATCCACCATCACAATCGCGGGCAGAGTCGAGGGTGCTTCGGCGGTCATATCTATAGCCGACGAAGGTGACGGCATCAGCGAAGACCTCCACGACAAGATCTTCGACCGCTTCTACCAGGTCGACCAATCCTCGACCCGCCAGGTGGGAGGGACCGGTTTGGGTCTGTACATCTGCCGCAAGCTCGCAGGAGCAGTAGGAGGTCACCTGTGGTTGGAGAGTTCAGGACCCAATGGGTCGGTGTTCAGCCTGCGCATCCCACTGCGTCCCAACAGGGCGTCCGCCCTCCCCAAAGGAGGGGTCAGCCCAGCGCTCTACGTCGTCAAAGGGGGAGCGGCCGCGGCGAGCTAAAAAGACCGCTCAGCGCAATCCGCGCAGGTGCCTTCGCTCACGATCCCGGCGCGCCCGCGACTGACCGAGCGCTGACGCTACTAGCCAGGCAAGGAAGGCCCCTCCTCCAGCGAGGGCGATACCGATAAGCACCTGCACCCAGGCCGGAGGCTGCAGAGCGATCGCCACTAACAGCACGAGTATGCCCAGTCCGGCGACGGCAGCAGCAGCGACGAGGCAGCCGACGGTCCAGCGGACCTCTGGACGCATCGCGGCATCATCTGGGTCTTCTCTTGGGTTTCTTCCTTGTGGTACCCGGTTCACTGGTCGATATCATCCCTGTGATGGAAACGGATCAAAAGATACGAGTGGTCCTGATCGACGACCACGACCTCCTGCGGCGCGGCATCCGAACGATGCTCGAGAGTGAAGGTGACATCGAGGTCGTCGGAGAAGCATCGGATGGAGTCGACGCGCTTGCTACGGTTGAACGGACGGTGCCGGACGTGGTCATCATCGACGTCATCATGCCCAACAAGGATGGTATCGAAGCAACCAGAGAGATAAAGAACACCCTCCCCAACGTCGGGGTGGTGGTCCTGTCGGGGCATGATGAGCAGCAGTTCATCTTCGATGCCATCAAAGCCGGTGCTTCGGGGTATCTGCTCAAGACCGCCGAGCTTGGGGAGGTTCTCGACACGGTTCGGTCGATCTCCCGCGGAGGGGCCCGGATAGACCCAACGGTAGCGTCGCAGCTGCTGTCTGAATTTCAGTCCTATCAATCAGCCGAGGCCGCAGAGGCCTACCAACCGCTGACCCCTCGGGAACGCGAGATCTTGCAACGGATGAGCGAGGGTCTCCCCAACAAGACGATAGCCAACCGTCTGTCGATCTCGGAGCGAACGGTCACCACTCACATCGCCAACATCTACACGAAGCTCCACGTAAACAACCGGGTGTCGGCGATCCAGGAGGCCATGCGCCGACGCATCCTGGATTACAAACCCCAGCGATGAAGCCCGCCGACGCGGGAGGTTCAGAAGACCTCTCCCGGCGCTTGAGAGAACTGCCCGCGGTTGATCGCGTCGCCAAGGCTCTGATCGGAACTGCTCCCGAAGCCACTCGCACTGCCATCGCCCGACGCGCCATCGACGAGGAGCGCAACCGGATACGCCAGGGAGGTGAAACTTCCTCGTTCGGGAAGGTGGTGACTCGCGCGGAAGAGCTCGTTCGCGCCGGGGGCCGGGGCTTGCTGCAGCCGGTGATAAACGCTACCGGAGTACTGATCCACACGAACCTCGGCCGGGTCCCACTGGGAGCCCGCCAGTTGGACGCGGTAAGGATCGCCTCGGAAAGCTACTCCAATCTCGAATACGACATCGACACCGGCCGGCGCGGCTCCCGCTATGCGCACGCGCGGTCGCTGATCGGGGCCATCACGGGGGCCGAATCTGCGCTCGTCGTGAACAACAACGCTGCCGCGGTGCTCGTCACCCTCGCCGCGTTGTGCCCGGATCGGGAGGTCATCGTCTCGAGGGGAGAGTTGATCGAGATCGGTGGTGAGTTTCGGGTGCCGGATGTCATGGCTGCGTCAGGCGCCCGGCTGGTTGAAGTAGGGACTACCAACCGCACGCACCTTGCCGATTACGAACGGGCGATCTCCGGTGACACCGCCGCCATCCTCAAAGTGCATCCGTCCAACTATCGCCTCGTGGGCTTCACCGCGACCGTGGAAGCACGCGATCTGGCGCGGCTGGCACGGGGGCGCAAGGTACCGTTCCTCCACGATCTGGGCTCCGGTTTCGTATCGGCTCCACCGGGCGCGCCGTGGGCAGAGCAGGAGCCCAGTGTCCGCGCCACAGTCGTCGAAGGTGCCGACATCGTCACTTTCTCGGGGGACAAGCTCCTCGGGGGGCCGCAGGCGGGAGTCATCGCAGGGCGCGGCCCACTGATCGACAAGATCTCGAAGCATCCGTTGATGCGAGCGGTACGGGTGGACAAGATGACGCTCGCCGCTCTCGAGGTCACACTTACGATGTATCTGGAGGGGGAGAGCGAGCGGTTGCCGCTGTGGCAAATGGCAGCGCTGCCGCTGAAGGAACTCGAGGCGAGGGCCAGCGCGGTCGCAGCTCGGCTCTCCGAGAAAGGTCTGAAGGCCGAAGCGGTTCGCTGCCACTCGGTCACCGGTGGCGGCTCCCTTCCGGGGGCCGAGATCGATTCGTGGGGAGTGACGCTCCGCCATCCCGATCGCAGCACCGCCGAGCTCGAGCGCAGCTTGCGCTACGGGATTCCCCCCGTCGTCGGCCGCATCGAGGACGACAGTCTCCTGCTGGATCTGCGCACCGTAGCCCCACATCAAGACGACATCCTTTGTGGCCTGGGCCACCTCTGAGTTCACTCCACACGCCGAACCCCTTTGATCTCGATCCTTTGGCTCAATAAGGGACCACGAAGCTGGCTCCGCCCGTTGTGTGGTCCTGGAGGTCACGGAACGCCCTACTTCAAAGGCGTCTTGTCCAACTGGCCGGCCAATTGGTCGATCGACTCGAATATCGCCACGGCCCCCGCTTCCCTCAGCTCGTCTTCCGAGAACCCGCCGGTCATAACGGCGACCGTCTCGATCCCTGCGCGTGTGGCGGCTTCGCAATCGAACGTTGAATCCCCGACCATCACCGCGTCGGAGCCTTCGACTTTCTCGATCGCCGCCAGCACGAGATCGGGATCGGGCTTGGTGTTTTCGACATCTCCGGAAGTCGTCCAGGAATCCACAAGATCGCGGCAGTCCAAGAGGTCGAGGTAGTGATCAACCTCATTGTCCTTTGCGGAACTGGCGAGGACGATGGGATGCCCGCGTTTCTTTAGGGCAACGATGAAGTCGCGCGCCCCATGCACAGGCACAACCTCGTCGATCAGCGCCTCATAGAAGCCCTTCTCGGCTTCCCGAATCTCGTCTCCCAGCTCTTCCTCTTTGCCCTTGTCACAGAGAGCTTCGATCATGTGGTCTCCGCCCATGCCGATACCCCGGTGGATCTTCCAGATGGGCAGAATGATGTCGAATCGCTTGAAAGCGCGGAACCAGGCCAGCGCATGCTGGTAGTTCGTGTCGATGAGAGTGCCGTCGATGTCGAGAATGGCTGCAGGCTTCATGGGGGCCGTGTACCCACTGCCTCTACCCTTGACACATGCACGTGATCGGAACGGCAGGACATGTGGACCACGGCAAATCGGCTCTCGTCGAGCGCCTGACCGGCATCGATCCCGATCGTTTCGAGGAAGAGAAGCGCCGCGGGTTGACCATCGACCTGGGATTCGCCTGGCTGACTCTACCGTCGGGCAATGAGATAGGCCTCATCGACGTCCCCGGGCACGAGCGTTTCATCAAAAACATGCTGGCCGGCGCCGGGGGGATCTCGATCTGTTTGTTCGTGGTTGCGGCGAACGAGGGCTGGAAACCGCAATCCGCCGAGCACCTCTCGATCCTCCACGTACTTGGCATCACGTCAGGCGTCGTCGCGCTGACCAAGAGTGACACCGTCGACCGGGAAGCATTGGACTTCGTCACGCTCGAGGTACAAGAGCAACTCGCGGCCTCAGCACTCGCCGATGCCCCCATCGTTGCGTGCTCAGCGATCACTGGTGAAGGGACCAACGACCTCATCGCCGAGCTCGATCGTGTGGTCTCTTCGGCGCCTCCGGCACCGGACGTCGGTCGCCCGCGCCTATGGGTAGACCGCGCATTCACGATCTCGGGCGCCGGAACTGTAGTGACGGGAACCCTGGCGGGAGGATCGGTGGCAGTCGGGGACGAAGCAGAGGTCGCACCGGAGGGCCACCGGGCCCGGGTGCGCACGATCCAGAGTCATAAGAAAGAGGTCCATCGCGTCCAGCCAGGGACGCGCGTGGCACTGAACCTCGCAGGCCTGGAGCGGCAGGGCGTGGGGCGCGGAGATGCCATCGTGCGGCCGGGCCAATGGCGTCCCACGCACGTCATCGACGCCACGCTGGAGGTATTGCCGGAAGAGCTGACAGGCACCCGCCACATCCTTACCGAGAAGGGTGCGCACCTCCTTTATGTGGGGTCGTCGGAGACTCCCGCTAGGGTGAGGCTGATCGACCGTGATGCGATCCGGCCCGGCGAATCGGGCCTCGCCCGGTTGTTCCTGCGCGACGACCTTCCTCTTGCCAGGGGCGACCGCTTCGTCCTGCGTGATGCCGGTCGCGTCCTCACCTTTGGAGGCGGCGAGATCCTGGATCCCCGCCCGTCCAGGCGGCCGGACCCGGACCTACTCGAACGCTTGCTGGGGGCGACCCCGGAAGAGGCGCTACGTGCGCTCGTGGGGGCCGAAGGCACTGCCGTAGTCACCGATGCGCTGGGGCGCAGTGGCGCGCGGTCGGTCGAGGGAGCCGGGATAGTCCAACTCGACTCGGTCCTCGTTTCCGACGACCGCCTCGCAGAACTGATCGATGTCGTCGAGAGCGCAGTTCGCCGCCATCACTCGAACCATCCACTGGAGCGCGGGATGCCCAGGGAGACCCTGCGCGCCGCTACGGGGCTCAACTCCCCCGGGTTCGAGGCGCTTCTGATGCGGGATTCCCAGTTGGTCGAAGACGGTGCCACAGTGAGATCGGTCGAGCACAACCAAAATTTGGCACCTGAGCAACAACGCGCCCGCGATGAGATTGTCGCCCACATCGAAGCGGGCGGCATGTCGCCTCCGTTGGCCGGCGAGCTGGGGGGCGATCCCGCATTGCTCCGCGCCCTTGTTGGAAGTGGAGATCTCGTGCGGGTCGGCGACTTCTATCTAACAGCCCGGACCGCGAGCACGATCCGTTCGCAAGTGCGCGCCGCCATCGAACGGTCGGGTCCGATGACCGTTGCGCAGATCAGAGACCTGCTCGGTACTTCGCGCAAGTACGCAGTGCCCCTATCTGAGTGGCTGGACTCAACGGGAGCAACCCGTCGTCAAGGAGACGTCCGCCTTCTCGGCCCCCGTCCCTGACCGGTCACGAGCCGATCCGTCATGGGCCGTCCTGAGCCAAGGCGGATCGAGGCGGTCGGTCGCGCCCTTGGAACTTCCTAATTGGAGTTCGAGTGGACATCAACCCGGGTGCCCGCTCTAGAGGTTGTTTGCCGCGACGTCGCGATCGGCCGGGCACGGCACCCGGCTACGCATCTCCTCGACAAGCGCATCGACGACCGCCGAGAGATCTCCGGTGCGCTCGTAGACCTCGCGCTGGCGCGTCGCCGACGTTCCCCGCGTCAGGATGTCGTTGACGTTGCGGAGCTCGTCGAGGCAGCCAAGACGCTCGGCGGTCGGCTCGAGCCGCTCAACGAGCTCGGAGATCGAACGACGCAGTGAAACCAGATTGCCATCCTCATCACGGATGATCTGCGCATCGATCCCGTACCTTGCGGCGCGCCACTTGTTCTCGCGGATCGTCCAGGCCCGATGCTGGGGCAGTTCTAGGCCGGCCGTGTAGCGCTCGCCTAGCCACACCACGAGGGACTGGCTCAACGCCACCAGCGCCGACAACTCGAACATGGTCGGCACGCCATCACAGATGCGTAACTCCAACGTTCCGAACGAAGGGTGCGGACGGATGTCCCACCACACCTCGCGGATCGTGCTGATCGTGCCTGCGCCAATGAGCGTGCGCATGAAGCGCTGGAAATCTCCCCAGTTGTCGAGCAGGTAAGGAAGTCCTGCCGTCGGGAGCGATTCGAACACTTTGCTGCGTGTTGAAGCAAGACCTGTGTCGCGGCCCTGCCAGAACGGACTCGATGATGACAGCGCAAGGAAGTGCGGGATATAAGTAGCAAGGCTGTTGGAAACCGCGATGGCCTCCTCGCCGGAAGCGACACCGACGTGCGTGTGAACTCCGAAGATCAGCAGCCGCCGGGCAGTCCACTGGCAGTTCTCGATTAGACGGTGATAGCGGGGGTCTGGTGACACGGTCTGGTCGGCCCATGCCGAGAATGGATGCGTTCCCGTGCACAAGATCCGGTATCCGACCTCGTCCGCAACGTCGATGACTTGCTGAAGTTTGGCGTCGATGTCCCGGGTCGCTTCCCCGACGGTCCCACAGACATCCGTGATGATCTCGATCGTGCATTCCAGCAGCTCATGCTTGAACCACTTTCCGTCGAGTTGCTCGAGGATCTTCGACGCAGCCGTGTCGGTCGTGAGCGCGCCGGCTTCATCGACTACCTGAACCTCGATCTCGACCCCCAGAGTGGGTCGTTGTGAGCCGTGGAAGACGAAATTCACGAGCGAACATTACAGCCCCGATGGGGTGCTTGGGTAGGTGTCCCGGGAGGGTGCGGAGATGGGCGACCTGATAGAGAAGAACCCGACTAAGGCTCCTCCTGCCGCGCTCGAGAAAAGTTAGCAACAGAAGAACGCGCCATCCATCAGCCCTCGCTCTTTGGCGGGTCTTCAGGTCCGGCGGTGGCGGCGGGGGCCGGGCGTTTGTAATCGGAGGTGGGTTCCACCAACAGGACCAATCCCTCGGTAGCCTTGATCTGCACGCTCGAACCCGCTGCGATGCCGGTCTCCATCGTGCGCGCTCGCCATAGCTTTCCTTTCGTGAACACCGTGCCTTCAGGCGCGATGTCCGTTCGAGCCTCCCCCAAGGTGCCCACGATGCCTTCCTCTCCCGTGATGGGGCGTCGCAGTCGCACCCGCAAAGCCGCAGTCATCACCGAGACAAAGAAAAGCAGACTGATCACAACCGCAGCAACGATCGCCCACGGGGACAGTTGAGCCGCTGAGGGGGCGCCTGAGAACATCAATAGACCTCCCGCGACGAGACCGATAACCCCTCCCGCACTCCACATGCCAAAGCCGCTCAATTGCACATCCACCACGAATAAGCCGATCGCGATCACGACCAGGAGCACACCCAGCCAATCGGTTGGCAGGACGTTCAATGCATAGAAGCTGCCGGCCAGGGCTGTGATCCCGATGATTGCAGCAAGACCGATACCGGGGTTGTAGATCTCGAAGATCAATCCAAACGCTCCGGTCAAAAGAAGCAGAAACGCGATCTCCGGCGATGTCACTGCGTGCAGCGTTCGTCCGATGAGATTCATCTCTTCGAAACGGAATCCGACACTGGGGCCGTTCGCCGCCTGGTCCCAGGTCTCCAGGTGAACGCTCCTGCCGGTTCCCGCCGACACCGTACGACCATCCATGTTTCTCAAAACGTCAGCCAGAGACGACGCAACACCGTCGATCGCGCCGGCCCGGGCCGCCTGGGTGGAAGTCATCGAGCCCGCCGCTTTCGTCAGCTCTGCTGGGACACTGCGGCCACGCAAGGATGAAAGCCTGCGCGCCAGAGCCACGGCACTGGTGGTCTGGGCCTGGTCGGTGAAGGCCGCATTGAGATTGACCGGTGCGATCGAGCCGAGATCGGTTTGGCCTGCCATGTAAGCGAGGTTGCCTGCCGACAGCAGCAGGGCGCCGGCACCCCCGGCGGTCGCTCCTCTGGGAGCAACCCAAACGACCACGGGGACGCTCGAGCCCTCGATCTGTTGCACGAGCGCGGGCATCGAGTCGACCAGCCCCCCCGCCGAGTTGAGCTCGACGACTATCGCCTCGTCGGTGGAAGACCCCTGCTGCGATCTAATCCGATCCTGGAGATAGGCCGCGGTCGGCGGGTCGATGAGCCCTTTGACCTGGATGACGTCAACTACCTTGCGGCCCGTCTGGGCCGGGGAGGCGACGCCGATCAATAGGGTGCCACCCGCCACGAGAAGAACCAACCACGCTCGAAGAGCGATCCGATGCATCGCAGCATTGTCCATCGCTGTAGAGCGCGTAGGGTAGAAAGCCGAAATGCTCCTCGACGAATTCTTCACTCCCCGGGTACTCATCGTCTCAGGCAAAGGGGGGGTCGGAAAGACCACGATCGCAGCCTCACTTGCGCTTAGCGCGGCGCGAACCGGTAAGAAAGTCTGCGTGGTCGAGATCGATCAAAAGGGAAGCGTGACGGCGATGTTCGGGCGCGGTAACGCTGGATATGAGCCTTCCGAGATCTTTCCTGGTGTGTGGGCGATCAGCGTCGCTGCAGAGGAGGCGCTGCTCGAGTATCTCGACGTTCAGTACCACATGAGACGCATCTCAAAAGCATTCACTGGTGTCCACTTTATCGACTACATCACGACGGCCGCACCGGGACTTAAGGACATCCTCGTGCTGGGGAAGATCTGGTACTTGGAGAGAGGACTAGCGGGCGGGGGCTCGAAACAGGACTTCGACCTCGTTGTGGTCGATGCGCCGGCGGCTGGCCACATGCTGACGTTCCTCTCCGCGCCGGGTGGCCTATCCGACGCCGTGAGAGTAGGGCCGATCCGGCGGCAGGCGGAATGGCTGCTCGAGATGTTGCAGGATCCTTCTAGAACACGCGCGCATCTGGTAACTCTCGCGGAAGAGATGCCCGTTTCGGAGACACTGGAGACGTCCGTCGCGCTTCGCGACCGCATAGGCATCGACGTAGGAGCCATCTTTGCCAACGGCATCTACCCGGAGGTGTTCACCCCGCATGAGGAAGAGCTCCTCAAAGACATCCGCTCCGATGGAAGCCTGGATGAGTTACTGACCGAGGCGCAGCGCACGAACATCGGTTTGGATTCAGCCGACCTGGAGGCATTCGTAGGCTATGCGGACTTCCTGTCCGCACGACGGGCGATACAAACGAGACATCTCGACCAGCTCAGGAAGGGCGCTACCGAAGCTGTAGTCGAGCTTCCCTTCCTGTTCGCAGCCAAGATCGGACTGCCGGAGTTAGAGGAGCTTGCGGACGCACTCGAGGAGCGGGTCGCGAAACTGTGACGACCATCGACAACATCGTGGCAACCAAGAAGGTCATTGTCTGCGCGGGCTCGGGCGGCGTGGGCAAGACAACAACGGCCGCGGCGATAGCTCTGCAAGCCGCCGTAACAGGAAAGAAAGCAGCGGTGGTAACGATCGATCCGGCCCGCCGCCTGGCGTCGTCTTTGGGGTTGAAGGAATTGCACAACGATCCGGAAAGAGTGAGCAAGGAGAAGTTCGCAGCTGCCAACCTGGAGCCGCGGGGTGAATTGCACGCCATGATGCTGGATACGAAGTCGACCTTCGATCACGTAGTGATGACCTACGCCCCGTCGCAACAGCAGGCTCAACAGATCCTCGACAATCGCTTCTACCGAAACATCTCGGGAACTCTTTCGGGGACCCATGAGTACATGGCCATGGAGAAGCTCTACGAGCTGCACTCCGAAGGGGACTACGACGTCATCGTGATCGATACGCCACCCACCCGCAATGCGCTTGACTTCCTCGATGCACCCCGCCGCATGACCGACTTTCTCGACAGCCGGGTACTGAGATGGTTCCTTCTTCCGTATATGAAGGCGGGCGGGGGCTTATTCCGGCTCGCCAACGTAGCCGCAACGACGTTCCTTAAGGCGGTCAAGCGCATCGTGGGGGCTGAAGTGTTGGAGGACACGGCGGAGTTCTTCGGCAACCTGGAGGGGATGTACGACGGCTTCAAACAGCGAGCCCGCGACGTCACTGCCCTGCTTCATTCCGATGTCACGTCGTTCGTCGTGGTCACGTCGCCTGCTCTTGAAGCGATAGCCGAAGCCTGTTACTTCGCGTCCAGGCTCGAAGAATCGGGATTGCCTTTCGGCGCCCTTATCGTCAATCGCGTTCACCCTCAATACAGCGATGGGATCGAAGCCCGGCCCCGTCAGATCGCCCGGCTGGAAGCGGGCAACGACAACTCGAGGCTCCTGGCCAAACTGATCGAGAACGAGCAAAGCTTCAAGAAGATCGTCAGGTCCGAAGAAAAGAATCTGGTGCAGCTCGCCCAACTGATACCCCGGCATCGCTGGGTACGGGTCCCCTACCTCGACCAGGAAGCGGTAGACCTGAAAGGCCTCGCAGCGATCGCTTCTCAACTATTCTCTAGCCCATGATCGGTCCCAAACTGATCGAGGCGCTGGTGGCCGTGCTCACTATCGGGAGCGGCCTCTTCGCATTGTTCCTGCTGGTAGACCTCTTCCGCCTGCGGCGGCGGAATAAGGGCCCTGCCTACAAGGGCGGGATCGGGCAATGGTCGTGGGCCGCCCACAGGATCACGGGGGTCGGGGTCATCGCCTTCCTCTTCGGACACATCGTGGATACCTTTGGCGTGGGCCTTGGGGGCCATTTCTATAACGAGACGGTCACCCTCTATAAGCAGTGGTGGTTCAACCCCTTCGAGGTGCTTCTCATCGGGGCCGTTCTGTACCACGCCCTCAATGGCCTGCGGATCATCCTCTTTGATTTTTGGCCCGGACTCGCGTTGAGACAGAAGACGTTTGCCTACGTAGAGTTCGCGCTGTTCGTGGCAGGGTTCCTGCCGGCCGCGATCATCATGCTTCACAGGGCGTACCAACTGTCTCCCCTGGCGCGCTGATCGGTGGCCCTAGTACAGCAGGAGATAGCACCGGAGTTCGCCCCCATCCTGGATGAGATAGCTCGCAACATCAGCAGGCTCGAACTGAAACGGGCCAGTGCAGCGGGTGCTCCTGCCACCCTGCGGATCGGGATGGAGAACAACGTAAAGCGGGTCGTCCAGGTGTACTGGACGGGTTTCGAAGCCAATATCCCCGATGATTGCATCGGCATGCATCTCGAGGTCGCAGAACCTCGGGTTCACTGGGCCGAGGCTTACCTGTCTGCGCGGTACCGCAACTGGGTGTTCTGCTTTCGGGAGCGCGCCGACGGAGAGATCGAGTTAGCTCAGTACGGCGACTACGCCACTCCAAGAGAAGCGATCCGCTACTTCTTCAATTTCGCGGAATGGAACGTGCTGATCCCAACCGATCAGACGTGGAGCACAGTCACGTATGACATCGCCGACAACCTCGCCTGGGGGCCGGAGTACTCGATGGTCGCCGAGGCTTCCCTCGACGCCGCAGTGCAGGAGTCATTGAAGAAATCAACGATCATCTGGCTCCGGTGGGAGGACAACGGACGGATACGCCAGATGCCCGTGTGGTTCGTCTCGGACCAGGGAAAGATCTACGTCCTCTCGGGTGAACGGCAGCAGACGATTCCCAATGCCCGAAGCCTCCGCGAGTGCGAAATCATCGTTCGATGGAAAGGAAGGAACGCGCGGGTTGCGGAACTCCCTGCTTCCGTCAGCGTGGTGCAACCGGGGGCCGAATGGGATCGCATCGCCGAGAAGATCGCCGAGAAACGCCTGAACATCCCCGGCGCCCCAGAAGAAACCGCCCGCCGCTGGCGCGACGATTGCGACATCCTGGAACTAACCCTCCCGACCTAACTCCTAATAGCGAAGGGATTTCGAGTTAGCGCGGTCACTTAGAGCGGAGGGAGGTCCCTTCCGGTAGGCGACCTTCGAGCG
>JAXDJR010000024.1:0-7086 GCA_034667545.1 Actinomycetota bacterium | reverse complement strand
TCAAGGCGAAGACTGTGTGCAGATCGAGATCAACCTCCAGGATGAGACCGTTCAATTCGCGTCCTGCCGCGTCTGCGAAGCCAAGTGGTGGGAGCACGACGGCGGCACGATCGACCTGAGCGAGGTCCTGACTCTGGCAGCCCAAGTCGAGCAGACCTAGGCCGCGCCTCTCATAGTCCCTGCCCCCTCGAGGGAAATGCGGGCGTTCAGCGCCGAGTTCGTCGTCCGGCAATGGGTGCCAGTTGAGGGGGTCGTGCCGGACAAGGGCCCTGGGGCAGAGCTAAGCCCAGCCGCAGGGGCGCCTCCGTCGTCCTCATTGGCTGCCGAACGCCCGCAAGCTTTGACCGAACAATGAGTGCTCGGGGGCATTATTCCCTGCCTGGACTGATTTGGCCAGCCGGGTCTAAGACGCCTTGCGCAGCTGAGGTTCTGCCCCTTCCGCGACCGTCACATCGGTGCGGCCCCATCGTCTGCGGACACCTATCTCGAAGCTGCGGGTGAAGCCGGCCTTCTGTATCGCTCGCAGCGAGGAGTGGTTCGTGGTCTCAGCGGCGATCCAGAGCCGGCTGATGCCTCTCGCGGCGAGCCGGGCGGAGACGATTGCCAGGACTGCCGGGTAGACGCCTTGCCCTCGGATCTCGGGGGCGGTGAAGGATTCGTAGATGTAGGCATCCCCGGGGGGGACCATGAAGAAGCGGTCGGCTTCACCCACCCACGCGGACTTGGTCGCCACCCAGCTCCCGTGGACGATCCGGCCCCCGCTCAGGGCTATCCAGCACGAGCTACCGGAGCTGGCCAAGCGCTGGTTCACGGTTGCGGCAAGGTCGGTTCCGATGTCGCGTTCGTAGGCGGCTGCGTCCTCGTCGCGAGCCTCGCGGATGGAGAAGCCGGGGATGTCGGCGCCCGAGCCACCTGCCGGCCGCTGCAGCACCACCAGCACGGTGTCGAACCGCACCCGCGCCCACGCGCCGGCCAGCTCGGCTCCGGCGGCTGCCCGGAAGCCTCTGGCTCTGGCGCGAGCCAGAAATCGAGCGGCTCTAGGCGCTGCGGGTCCTGAGCCGAGCTTTGCGCTCGATCTCGGTCAAGCCGCCCCAGATCCCGTATGGCTCCCGGGTGAGCAAGGCGTACTCGAGGCACTCCTTGCGCACCTCACATTGAGCGCACACCTGCTTGGCCCGCTCCTCGCGGGTCCGTCGCTCGACGGGAGATTCGTTGTCATCCAGGCCGAAGAAAAGGATGGCCGGGTAAGCGAGACAAGCCGCCCGCTCGCGCCATTCCGCCTCCGGAAGAAGCAAAGGTTTGTTCATCACGCACACAGAGTTCCAGTCAAGTGCGCCGCCGTCAATAATTTTCGTGCGGTTCCCGGCTGCAGTCTCGCAACGAAGGTGCCCGGGACGCCACCCTTATGCTCCGGGGCGTGACGAGAGACCTGAGCGCCATCTTCAAGGCGTACGACGTCAGGGGCCTCTATCCCGAGCAATTGGACGAGGATGCGAGCCGCAGGATCGGGTCCGCCTTTGCCCGTTTCGTTGGCGCCGGACGCATCGCCGTGGGCCGCGACATGAGGCTCTCGTCGGAGTCACTGGCTGAGGCTTTCGGCAGGGGCGCTGCTGACGAAGGCGCCACCGTGGTCGACCTCGGGTTGGTCTCCACCGACGGCCTGTACTTCGGCTCGGGAGAGCTCGATCTTCCGGCGGTCATGTTCACCGCCTCGCACAACCCGCCCCAGTACAACGGCCTGAAGATGTGCCGGGAGAGGGCCGCCCCTATCGGTCAGGACAGCGGACTCGCTGACATCAAGGCCCTGGCCGAAGCCTCCGACGCGAGCGCGAGCGACGCAGCCGGGGGCGAAGCGGCGCCCTCCGAGACCGCCACCATCCTGGAAAGTTACGCGGCGCACTGTCGCGGGTTCATCGATGCCTCTTCGCTCGCCCCGCTGAAGGTAGCTATCGACGCCGGAAACGGGATGGCCGGGCGCACTGTGCCGATCGTGTTCGCGCCGCTTCCGGTTGAGGTTGTGCCCCTGTTCTTCGAGCTGGACGGGACTTTTCCCAACCACCTGGCTAACCCCATCGAGCCCGAGAATCTCAAGGACCTGCAGCGGGTAGTGACCGACCGGAACTGCGACCTTGGCATCGCGTTCGATGGCGACGCCGACAGGATCTTCCTGGTGGACGAAACCGCAAGCCTGGTGTCCGGCTCCTTGACGACGGCCCTGGTGGCGGAACGCTTGTTGAAGAAACATCCCGGCGAGTCGGTGATCTACAACCTCATCTGCTCGTGGACCGTCCCCGAGGTGATCGAGGAGAACGGTGGCAAGGCCATCCGAAGTCGCGTCGGTCATTCCTTCATCAAGAAGCTCATGGCTGAGACGGGCGCGATCTTCGCGGGCGAGCATTCCGGCCACTATTACTTCAGGGATAACTTCCGGGCCGATTCGGGAATGATCGCAGCGCTGCTCGTGCTGGAGGCGATGTCCGAGACAGGCCAAACGTTGTCCAAGCTGCTCTCGCCCTTCCGCCGCTACGAGGCGTCCGGCGAGATCAACTTCGAGGTAACCGACCAGGCCGCAGCGATGGATCTCCTGGCGGAGCACTACGCCGATGGACGCCAGGACCGAGTCGATGGGCTCACCGTCGCCTACCCGGACTGGTGGTTCAACTGCCGGCCATCGAACACCGAGCCCTTGCTTCGCCTCAACCTCGAGGCCCGCACTTCGGAAGTGGTGAAAGGAAGGGTGGACGAAGTTTCCCGACTGATCACAGGAGGCCGAGATGGCGATCGATGACCGGCTGCTCGAGATACTCGCTTGCCCCAACTGCCACGGAGACGTGGAGTATCTGCGCGACGAGAGCGTGATCGTGTGCCGCGGTGAGTGTGGCTATCGTTATCCCGTGCGAGACGACATCCCTGTGATGTTGATCGACGAAGCGGAGAAGCCAGGTTGATCGAAGCGCTAGACGATCTCGATGCCATCGCGGGGCTTGACTCACTCGACATCCTCGAAACCGTCGAGGGGTTCGCCGATCAATGTCGACGTGGGTGGCAGCTGGGGATCTCGGCAGCAGGACTGCCCGACCCCGGCGGCATCGAGTCCGTCGTAGTTCTCGGGATGGGGGGATCGGGCGTTTCCGGTGATGTGGTGCAGGCAGTGGTGGAGCCAAGGCTTCCCTTTCCGTTCCGGGTCGAGAAGGGGTACGGCCCGCTGCCGAGCTGGGTCGGACGAAGCAGTCTGGTGATCGCCGTGTCCTACTCGGGCGACACCGAAGAGACGCTCGCGGCGGCCAGCGACGCGCTCGAACGAGGAGCGCGCCTGGTGACCATCGCGACGGGCGGGGGCCTTGCGGAGATGGCCGAGGAGCACGGACTTAGTCATGTAGGGGTTCCACCCGGGCTCCAGCCTCGTTCCGCGCTCGGCTATCTCACGCTTCCGCTGCTGGCGGTGCTCGACCGCATGGAGCTCGTGCCCCCGTGCCAAGACGACGTCGAGGAAGCAACCGACGTCCTCGATGGGCTCGCCGCCAGGTGTGACCGCAAGATCACCACAGCCGACAACCCAGCGAAGTCCATCGCCGAGCGGTTGGTGAACACGATCCCACTCGTGTACGGGGGCCGCGGTGTGGGGGCGACGGCTGCCTATCGCTTCAAGTGCGATCTGAACGAATACGCAAAGACGCCTGCTTTCTGGAACGAGCTGCCCGAGCTGAACCACAACGAGATCGAAGCGTGGGACGCCACAGACATGACGAAGGACTTCGCACTGGTGCTTATTCGAGATCCGAGCGAACACGCTTCCATCAGCCGGCGATTCGAGATCACCCGGGAGCTGATCGGGGCCCGCGCCGAGAACGCGGTCGAAGTGATGGCCGACGGCAGGTCCCCCCTGGCTCATCTGCTCTCGCTGTTGTTCGTCACCCAGCTGGCGGCGATCTATCTCGCAGTCGCGCGTGGCGTCGATCCAGGTCCGGTAGAAGTGCTCCAGAGGTTGAAACAAAAGCTCGCTGAAAGATAAGGAGAAGCCGTATGCCGGTTGATTCAGATATCCGCGATCTGGCTTTGGGCGACGAAGGGCGCTTGAAGATCGAATGGGCCGATCGTCAGATGCCGGTGCTCGCGCGCATCCGTGAGAGTTTCGAGAAAGACCAACCTCTCGACGGAATCTCCATTGCGGCGTGCCTGCACGTCACCACGGAGACAGCCAACCTGATGCGGACCCTTGCCGCCGGGGGTGCCGACGTCGCCTTGTGCGCTTCGAATCCCCTATCCACCCAAGACGACACCGCCGCGGGACTCGTAGCTGCTTACGACATCCCGGTGTACGCGATCCGCGGTGTCGACGACGCCGAGTATTACGGCCACATCAAGGCGGTGCTCGATCGCAAACCGATGATCACTATGGACGACGGCGGCGATCTCGTGACGATGCTTCATCAGCAGCGTCAAGACCAACTGCACGAGATCATCGGCGGCACGGAGGAGACGACGACGGGCGTCATCAGGCTGCGTTCTATGGAGGCAGCAGGGGTGCTCGGCTATCCAGTCGTCAGCATCAACAACGCGCAGACAAAACACCTGTTCGACAATCGCTATGGGACCGGTCAATCGGCGCTCGACGGCGTGATCCGCGCCACGAACGTTCTGCTTGCGGGAAAGACGATCGTGGTGTGTGGCTACGGGATGTGTGGGCGCGGCGTCGCTTCGCGCGCTCGCGGTATGGGCGCCAGCGTCGTGGTCACCGAGGTCGAGCCTGTGTACGCCCTGGAAGCGGCGATGGAAGGGTTCCGCGTTCTCCCTGGACTCGAGGCGGCGCGCTATGGAGACATCTTCATAACGGTCACCGGAGACAAGCACGTATTGACGGCGGAGCACTTCGAGCTCATGAAGGATGGCGCGATCTTGGCCAACGCCGGTCACTTCGACATCGAGATCGATCTGGGCGCTCTCCGGTCGATGGCGTCGTCTCACCGGCGCGTGAGGGAGCAGGTCGAGGAGTACGTCCTGGAGGGCGACCGGAGGCTCTACGTGCTGGCGGAGGGCCGATTGGTGAACCTCGCCGCGGCCGAGGGGCACCCGGCGGCGGTCATGGACATGTCGTTCGCCAACCAGTCGCTCTGCTGCGAATGGCTCGCCCAGAACGCCGACTCTTTGGAGAACAAGGTCTACGACGTGCCGCGCGATATCGATAGGGAGGTCGCCCGGCTCAAGCTGGAGACCATGGGTATCCGGATAGACGAGCTGACGGCCGAGCAGAAGAGCTACCTGGCGGGCTGGGAAGAGGGCACTTAGACCCGGGTCCCACTTGAGCGCGACCGGCCAGACCGCGGGCCTGCTTAAGGGGGGTTGACTCGCCTATGGCCCAGCGCCCTCGGGCATCGGAGCCAGAAAGCGTCGGAGCCCCTCGCTAGCCTCGCCGGATGCGATCCACGATGCTCGGAGAGCTGATAGGAGAGCGATGCCTGGCCTGCGGCAGGGCCGGAGCGGCCCTATGCCTTTCATGCCGGGCCGCCCTGCGTGGCTGCCCTGAGGGGCCTATCCCGGCGGGCGTCACCTCGGTCTCGGCTCCGTGGAGCTATGAAGGGCCGGCCCGGGCGCTGGTTCTTGCCCTCAAGCTCCGCGGGCTCCGGACTGCTGCCACGCCTCTAGTTGAGGGAATGGTGGCGGCCACCCGCAGGGACGGGCTCCGTGGCGCCGCGATCACGTGGGTGCCCGGTCGTCGCCGGGACATCCGGGCAAGGGGGTTCGATCACGCCGAGCTCCTCGCCCGCGGCCTTGGCCGTGAGGTTGGGCTCCGGCCCTGTCAGTTCCTCCGGCGCCGTCATGCGGCGCGGGACCAGACCTCATTGTCCGCTAGGGATCGAGCCCTCAACGTCCGGGGCGCCTTCGTCGCGGCCCCCACGCCCTCCCGAATCATCCTGGTCGACGACCTGATCACCACGGGAGCTACCGCCGCAGCGTGCGCCGCCTCCTTGAGGGCCGCCGGCTGCGACTGGGTTGAATTGGTGGTTGCCTGTCGCACGGAGTTGCACTAGTGGTGCCACCCCGTGCCTAGTCTCCTGAACCAGCCGCGCTGGTCCCACAAACCCGGGCAAGAGCCATATCTAGGCATCTTTGCTTAGTTCTTTTGGATGGTCCGGGGTCTAGACTTCAGGCACAGCAGCCCGATCCTTCGAAGGGGGCCAGTCGATCCGCATGGCGATTCCTGTTCCATCGAACGAGGAAGGGATCCGCGTATTGATCGTGGATGACCATGCCCTATTCAGACGCGGACTTCAGATGGTCCTCGAGGGCGAGCCGGACATCGACGTTGTGGGCGAGGCGACGGACGGCGACGAGGCTGTCGAGCGGGCGGAGGCCACCACTCCCGACGTCGTATTGATGGATGTGAGGATGCCGAAGCGCTCGGGCATCGAGGCGACCCGCATGATCAAGGAGGTCCTGCCCTCCACCCAGATCCTCATGCTGACGATCTCGGACGAGGAAGCCGATCTCTACGAGGCGATCAAAGCGGGGGCCGCCGGCTATCTCCTCAAGGAGATCTCCATCGACGAGGTCTCCAACGCCGTTCGTGCGGTCTCCCAAGGCCAATCGCTGATCTCGCCCTCCATGGCCTCGAAGCTGCTGAACGAATTCGCCTCGATGGTCAAGCGCCAGGACGAGCGCATACCATTGCCCGGCCCCCGGCTCACCGACCGGGAGCTGGAAGTTCTGAAGCTCGTCGCCAAAGGTCTCAACAACCGGGACATCGGCCAGGAGCTCTTCATCTCCGAGAACACCGTGAAGAACCACGTCCGCAACATCCTCGAAAAGCTCCATCTCCATTCCCGAATGGAAGCCGTCGTCTACGCGGTCCGAGAGAAGCTCCTCTACATCACCTAGTCACCCCTCGGTGTGTCAAGGTCGTCGCCTGCTGCGGCGCCGACGGCCCCGGCGATCGCTTCCCAAGCTCGCTACCGACAGGATCTGTCCCTTCGATATACCTGTCTCGCACCCCCGTCGCAAAATGGCTACACAGGTAGCAAAATTGCTACACCCGTCGCTCTATTGCGACGGGGTCTGGAGGATGGGTGTCTTTTCCGGCCCGCCCCA
>JAXDJR010000023.1:0-16797 GCA_034667545.1 Actinomycetota bacterium | reverse complement strand
GTATGTTGGATTCACCAGTAGTCCCATCGGGTGGTTCGAGGCGATGTGGCTTCCCTGGCTCTGCCTCGCTCTTCCGCTGATTGCGATCTATGCGCGAGTGATACGCAACGGCATGACGGAAGTGGAGCGCGAGGATTACATGAAGACCGCGGTGGCTAAAGGCCTGAGCGAACGCCAGGTGCTTCGCCACCAGCTTCGCGCCGCGCTGACGCCCGTGGTCACCATGTACGGTCTTGACCTTGGGATCCTGATCGGAGGCAGCATCATCATCGAACAGATCTTCAACATCCCGGGTCTTGGCAACCTCCTGCTCGGCGCCCGCACCTTCTACGATTTTCCGGTGATGTCCGCGATCGTCATGCTGGGATCGGCGGCCGTTATCGTTGCGAATCTCGTGATCGACATCCTCTATACGGTGCTGGACCCGCGTGTCTTGCTTGGCTCGGCGCAGGGCAAGAGATGAAGGCGGCGGTCGTGGGTCACGTCGAGTGGGGAGAATTCATCCGAGTGGACCTACTTCCATCGGCGGGTGACATCGTTCACGCCGACGACTGGTGGGAAGAGGCCGCCGGCGGAGGATCAGACGCGGCCGTGCAATTGGCCAAGCTGGCCGGCGGAGCTAGTTTCTTCACAGCTCTCGGAGATGACGCCATCGGAAGCCGCGCTCTCGATGAGCTGCAACAGAAGGAACTTCGTGTCTATGCGAGCTTTCGGAAAGAACCAACCCGCCGGGCCATAACCCACATCGACTCAGCCGGCGAGCGGACGATCACGATCGTCGGATCTCGGCTAGCCCCTCGGGCTAGCGATCCACTTCCGTGGCACGAGCTCGAAGATGCCGATGCGGTGTACGTCACCGCAGGCGACCCCGAAGCGCTGCAGTGGGCACGCCGCGCCAAAGTGGTCGTCGCGACCGCACGCATCCTTCCGCTCCTCCGGGAGGCAGGAATCGAGCTGGACGCGATCGTGGGCAGCGCAAACGACCCTGCAGAGGCGTTCACCGATGGCGATCTGGATCCGGCCCCCCGGTTAGCCGTGCGGACTGCCGGCGAGGGAGGCGGCACTTTCTCGGTCCGTGGGGCAACCCCCACCCCTTACGAGCCGGTCGCGCCCCCCGGCCCCGTGGTCGATCGCTACGGGGCTGGGGACAGCTTTGCCGCAGGTCTCACCTATGGCCTCGCTGCCGGCCTCGGACCCGTCGACGCCGTTCACGTTGCAGCCCGGTGCGGGGCGGCGGTGGTCACGGGACGGGGGCCATTCGCAACGCAGCTGCGGGCCGCCGACCTCGGCATCTGATCCCACGAGGAGAGGTTGGGCTGGGTCTATTGACGGTAGTGCTCTACGGTCTCGACGTCGCGCACACCCGCCTCGTCGGGATCGAGCCCGGCGCGGACTCTCGCGCGTCGTTGCCGAAGCAGGTCCCAGCACTGGTCGAGGCGCTCCTCGAGCCACCCGAGCCGCTCTCTCTCGGCGTCAGTGAGTTGCTGTTGTCCCTCACGCTCGCGCAGTTCATGCTCTTCGTGCGAGAGCGCTTCGATGTTGGTCAGAACGTCGTCGGTAGCCATTGCCGATCCCTCCTGATGTGGGTGATCGCTCGACAACCTACCCTCAACCCGGGCGGCCGCTTCGGCCGCCAGGCCACCGATGAGGCCATCAGCATCGTGACTGGCGCCGCCTACCCCGGGGGCGGGCCAACCGCTTAAGCCGGCCCGTCCGGCGGGGTGTCGCTCGACCGACACCCCGCTCACCGATCTCGTCTCGCCTTGAATCAGGTCGGGCCCTCGAGCCTGTTCGACTCGCTATCCCTTTGAGAAATAGACGTTGGGATCTATCCGCCCGCTGGGCCAGAACGGGTTGATTACCGTGTCCCGGTTGTCACCCCAAGCTGCGTAGGTGACGCCGTTGGTGCGATACGCGCCGTTGTAGTCACCCATGTAGCAGGGTGCGATAAATGGATCGAACGGCGGAAGGGTGAACGGAACTCCGAACGTCGTTGACGAGACCGCAGTCCTCGCGTAGTTCGCCCCATCGGCCGACCTGGCCATCAAAACCTGCAACTGAGTTGACCCGACCCGTTGGTAATACATGACGTCGACACCGGTGGCGTCGGCCCCGATCGCCGGCATGAATGCGCCCCGGCGTGAAACTTTCTGCTTAGACCAGGTTGTCCCGAAGTCCATCGATCGGGCTACGTGGATGTACGGATCGCCGCTCGCGTTGGCGCCGTTGTAGGCCATGTACACGTCACCGCCGGGTCCGGTGCCAAGAACGGGAAACTCCTGCACTCGAACAAGCCTTGACCGTCCGAACCAGAGGGTGTTGGAACAGGCCAATGGAGCCGCGATGCGCCCCACATGGCCGGGGGACGCTACTCGCTTGCCCCGCGAGAACCACCGGCCGGCATTGACGGAGGTAGCGATGCGTTCCTGACGGAGCGGATAGGTGTATTTCCTATGTGGATCGAGGAAGCGCTCCCACGCCACGTATAGGCGACCACGTGGCCCCACGGTGAGGTTAGAGCCGCTCACGAATTGTCCGCGATGCTTCTTTCTATCAAAGGAGCGCTCTCGGTCGGCCGCTCGTGGGTTGCTCCAGGTGTGGCCCAGATCAGCCGAGGACGAAACCATGATGCGGGAACCCACCCGGCCACGATGGCGGGAAAAGATGGCAAAAAACTCCGTCCAAGAAGCGTAGATGAGGCTGTGGCTCGGGTCCTTGGGATCCGGGCCCACCGTCAGCCATGGTTTGTCGGCATCCACCTCTCTGAACGTGCGGTTGGTGAACGAGATTCCGGTGTGGATGCTTACTGGCTTCGGAGTGCTAAAGGTGACGCCGCCATCCGTAGATCGCGCCACGGCAACCGCCAACCCTCGCTTGACATCATCGACTTCCAGCGAGGCAAAGTAGAAGTTTCCAGCCGGGTCCGCCGCGACGACGGGGTCGCCCACGTTGACCCCCGGATAAGGATTCGGAAGCTGAGCGTCGTGCCAGGTAGCTCCCCCATCGTGGGACCAGGAGTACCCGGTCAGGTCGTCGGCAGCCTTGTAGAAGAGGGAGCTTTTGCCGTCATCGTTGTAGCCGACGACGATGTTCTGTCCGGAGACTGCGATGCTGGGCTCGCTCTGAGTCGTCATGTCCTGATCACCGATGCCGTCCCCGGCCGGATCGTTGACGCGCACGTTTGGCCCCAGCGCCGGCAGCGCTAACGGTACGGAACGTGAGGCGGAGGGAGCCGTCGACCTACTCGTCTGCGCCGGATCAGAGCGACGGTGACTCAGGAAGTCCAGCGCGCGGCGAGCCGAACCTGACATCCACCGTGAGATCGGCATCTTCGCGATCCTGGATCGGGCGACGCCCCCGGTTTCAGCGCCGTTACGACTCGCCGGATCCGCCCCGGCCCCCGCACCTAACGAGAGAACTGTTACAAGACATAAGGCAGCTAGCAGCGAACTGAGCAGACGCGTTCGAGTCGAACGACGGTATCGCTTCACAAGGTCCTCCCCCTCCTGGATCCGTACGTGGAATCTCCCACAACCGATAAACAGCCGCAAGGGGCGATGCCTGGATAGTCCGTGCGTCTAAGGGAACGGTGTGGGCCACCGATACCGGGAAGCCGCGGAGGTCGCATAGGTTGTCCGCCCGCTCACCGACGAAGGGACCCCGATGGCAGCCCCCGACCTCATATTGACCGGTGCACCCGTCTACACCATGGATCGCGTGCGTTCGTGGCAGGAAGCTATCGCGATAACGGACGGCGTCATCAGCGCGGTCGGCTTCCGCGATGAGGTCACCTCTCTGGCGGGGCCGGGAACTCGCATCCTCGACGTTTCGGGATGCCTGGTCCTCCCTGGATTCCAGGACGCTCACTCGCATCCGCCCGAGGGGGGCATCGCGAAGCTGCAGTGCGATCTTCACGATCTTTCAGAGCGGGGCGAGTATCTGGAAGCTGTCCGTAGTTACGCCGAGCAACATCCAGACGAGGAATGGCTCCGGGGGGACGGCTGGGCGATGCCGGCATTTCCAGGGGGCACGCCTCACCGGTCGGACCTCGATGCGATCGTGTCCGACCGACCCGTGGTTCTCGTCAATCGCGATGGCCATGGATCGTGGGTGAACAGCCGCGCCCTGGAGCTTGCGGGGATCACCGAAGCGACACCTGATCCGGTTGATGGCCGCATCGAGCGGGATGCGGATGGGCCCACCGGTGCACTTCACGAGGGGGCCATGAACCTGGTGGACCGGGCGATGCCGGCTCTCTCCCAAAAGGAGTGGGAGGAGGGGCTGCGGGTTGCCCAGCGTGAACTTCATTCTCTCGGCATCACTGCGTGGCAGGACGCCAGGGTGGAGCCCGTTTCGCTTGCGGCGTATCGAGCACTACTGGATAGCGGCGAGCTATCTGCCCGAGTGGTGCTCTCGCTGCTCTGGGATCACCGCGACGATGAGAAGCAGATCGAAGGATTACTCGAGCGCCGCGACTTCGGAACGCAAGGCACCATGTCGGCCAATACGGTCAAGATCTTCCAGGACGGCGTTGCCGAGAACTTCACCGCGGCGATGACCGAGCCCTATCTCGACGCGGGCGGGGCGTCCACCGGCAAGAGCGGCCTCAGCATGGTTCCCGCCGAGGACCTCAAACGCTTCGTCACCGCGCTGGACGCAGAGGGTTTTCAGGTGCACTTCCATGCGATCGGAGACCGCGCGGTGCGCGAAGCGTTAGATGCAGTCGAAGCTGCATGGCGAGGCAACGGTCGCCGGGATGCCCGCCACCACATCGCCCACATACAAGTCATCCATCCCGACGACATAGCGCGCTTCCGTCAGCTCGGAGTGGTCGCCAATGCGCAGCCGTTCTGGGCCTTTGAAGATGCGCAGATGCGCGACCTGACTATTCCCTTCCTCGGTGAACCGCGGGTTCACTGGCAGTACCCCTTCGCGAGCTTGCGCAAGTCTGGAGCAACGATGGCCTTCGGAAGCGACTGGCCGGTCAGTACGCCAGATCCCCTCCTAGAGATGGACGTCGCTATCAACCGCACCGGTCCCGACGAGCCGTCGGCGCCACCTTTCCTTCCAGAGCAGGCGCTGGACCTTCCCACCTGCATTGCTGCGTTCACTATCGGAGCCGCATACGTCAACCGACTCGACGCCCTTACTGGATCCATCGAGGTCGGCAAGCGCGGGGACATCTGCGTCCTTGATCGCAACCTGTTCGATCTGCAACCCGGAGAGCGCCTGGGCGAAGCCAACGTTCTGCTTACGCTGATCGACGCTAAGCCGGTATTCGCAGACCCTGGCCTGAGCTGGTAACGCTCATACGAGGATGCAGGCCGCTTCGTGTTCTGCAGAGCGAGCGGCGCGCGGAGGGCGTAGTTCTGGATCGATCGAGCTGCACTCGGGCTGCGCCACAGGGCACCGAGGATGGAAGCGGCAGCCGCTCGGGATCTCGACGGGGTTAGGCGTCTCACCGCGCAGGATCTGCATAGGGGCGCGGTCGCGGGGATCTCTTTTGGGAACGACAGATAAGAGGGCCTTCGTGTAGGGGTGTTGCGGATTGTGGACCACTTCTTTCGACGGTCCTTGCTCGACGATGCGACCCAGGTACATGACCGCGATCCGGTCGGCGAAGTGCGCTGCAGTCGACAGATCGTGGGTGATCATCAGGATCGCCATGTCGCCATTCCTACGAAGGTCGTCGAGCAGGGACAGGATGCCCGCCCTGACGGACACGTCCAACATCGAGACCGGTTCATCGGCGACCAACAGGTCAGGTTCGAGTACCAGGCTCGCAGCGATCGCCACACGTTGACGCTGTCCGCCAGAAAGCTCGTGTGGATACCTGTCCATGTAGAGCTCGGGTGGAGTCAGCCCGGCGCGCTCGAGTGCGTCGGCTACGCGGTTACGCCGCCCTGTGCCCGATCCGCCGACGCGATGGACGACGAGGGGCTCTTCGACAGTCTGGCGGACACGAAAGCGCGGATCGAGCGACTCGTAAGGATCTTGGTAGATGATCTGCATCCTCTTGCGCAGCGGTCTCAATGCACGCCGCGACAGATCGGTGATGTCGCTGCCCTCGAACTTGATCGCACCTCCGGTGGTCTCTATCAAGCGAAGGATGCTCTGTCCGGTGGAGGTCTTGCCGCAGCCCGACTCCCCCACCAACGCAATCATCTCGCCTTTCTTGAGCGACAAGTTGATCCCATCCACCGCGTGCACCCACTGGCGCGGCTTACGAAGAACAGTGCCCATCAAGCCGCGACGGATCGGGTAGCGCGTGAAAAGGTCGTCTACCTCGAGAACGGGGGCCGCGCCGCTGTCGCTCACGGCGTCCCGGGCTTCAGGAGAGCCGCCTCATGCTCGGCGCGATCGGCTGGGGAAAGATCGTTCAGGTGGCAAGCAGCGACATGATCAACGCCGACCCCCTTGAGAGGCGGATGCAACGAGCACGGCTCGAAAGTGCTGTCACAGCGAGGGGCAAAAGCGCAGCCGGTGATCGGGCGGTCGAGACGCGGAGGCGCGCCGGGGATCGAAACGACGTTTTCGTCCCCGTAGAGATCGGGAGTGGCGGCGAATAGAAGGCGCGTATACGGGTGCCGCGGCGTATGAAAGAGATCTTCCATCGGTCCCGCCTCCACGATCTCGCCCGCGTACATCACTGCTGCTCGTTCGCACACTTGCGCAACCACGGGCAGATCGTGCGTGACCAGGATCAATGCAAGGCCGAGCTCTTCGGTGAGCCCCGATAGCAACTCCAGTATCTGCGCCTGAACCATGACATCTAGCGCCGTGGTCGGTTCGTCGGCGAGCAGCACGCTGGGGTTGCAGGCGAGCGCCATCGCGATTGCGGCGCGCTGACGCATGCCACCGGAGAACTCGTGTGGGTAGCGATCGAGCCCGGTTGTGGGGATCCCGACTAGCTCCAAGAGCTCTTGGGCACGACGGCGCGCAGCATCGCCGGATGCAATGTCGTGAAGCTCCATCGGCTCGACGATCTGCGATCCCACGGTCTTTACCGGATTGAGGGCATTCATCGCGCCTTGGAAGACCATGGCAAGGCGAGTCCACCGGTGCGGTCTGATCGAGTCTTCGCCGCCGGCCATGATGTTGTTGCCGTTTAGCCACACTTCACCGCCCACCGACGCGCTCGGTGGGAGAAGCCCCATCACTGCCAGGATCGTCGTTGTCTTACCGCAACCGGACTCGCCTACCAGGCCGACCCTGTCTCCCGGTTCGAGCGAGATGCTCACGCCTTGCACTGCGTGCAGTTCCTTCTCTTCGGCCAGGTCGAACCAGACATGCAGATCCTTGATCTCGAGCAGGGCGCTCAGACGTCACTCCTTCCGACCAACGGCCGAAGGCGAAAGCGCTTAACGGAAAGGTGGGCAACCTTCAGGCGAGGGTTCAGGGCGTCTTCGATTGCCGAACCCAACAGTGAGCAGCCCATGATCACGAGAGCTACCGCCACTCCCGGAGGAACGATCGCCCACCACGCGCCGGCACTGATCGCTGTTCGCTCGAAGGCATTCTCGATCAGCTTGCCCCACGAGATCTTGCTGGGATCACCGAGACCGAGGAAGGCCAGCGCGGTCTCGTCGAAGATGGCCACCGCGACTGTAAGGACAACATTGGCAATGAGCAAAGGTGCTATCTGGGGAAGGATGTGCCGGAAGATGATTCGCAGATTCCCAGCCCCCAGGGATCGCGCCCGCTTCACGTAGACGCGCTCGCGCACGCTTTTCACTTGCGATCTAATGACTCGGGCGGTAGAGGTCCAGAGCAGGAGGCCTATCACCAGGATGATGTGCGACAAGCTCGGTCCCCATATCGCGGCCACCACGATCATGAGGGGAACGTCGGGGATCACGAGGAAGTAGTCGGTGATCCGCATCAGGATGCTGTCCGTGGCCCCGCCGAAGTACCCCGCGAGGATCCCCACGCCGCCCCCGATCAGCGTCGAGACCAACGTGGCGGCGAAGCCCACGATGAGCGAGATGCGGGCTCCCCAGATCAAGAGCGTCACCATGTCGACACCACCGTCGTCGAGGCCAAGCCAATGCTTTGCCGAGGGAGGCCCGTATACGGGCCCCACCTGCTGATGCAATCCGTACGGCGCTACCCACGGCGCCAGGACCGCCAGGATGATGAAGATCGTCACGATCGCGGCCCCCACCGACGCCGCCGGGCGCTCCTTGAGCACCTGCCACAACAATCCCCCGCGGCGGGGCGCGCGTGGGACGCTGTCCGCGACACCAGGCTCTTGCAGGACTACGCTCATTCGGTGATCCTTGGGTCGAGCTTGAAATAGAGCAGATCGGCAAGGAAGTTGAAGAACACCACCGACAGCGTCAGAACCAAAAAGGCACCTTGCAGCATCGGGTAATCCCGTTGGGTGACGGCCTCATACACGGCGCGGCCGATCCCGGGCCAGGAGAAGACGGTTTCGACAAGGATGGCTCCTGCGACGACATAGCCAAGGGAAAGCGCAACGAGCGTGGCAGTAGGAAGAAGGGCGTTGCGCAGCGCGTACTTGCGCACGATAGCCCGACGGCTCAGCCCTTTGGCCCGCGCAGTCAAGATGTAATCCTCGCCCAAGGTCTCGAGCATCGTCGAGCGAACGATCAGGGTGTACTCGCCGTAGAACGTCAGGCCAAGGGTCAACGCTGGCAGTGCCATGTGTTTGAGGATGTCTTGCATGTGCTGCATGAAGGTGGGATGGAACAGGAAGTTATCGATCATGCCCCCGGCAGGCAGGATGCCGGCAAAAGCGATGATCAGCATGAGCCCTAACCATTGCGTGGGGACTGAATAAAAGGCCAGCGCGCTCATGGTGCTGCTGTGGTCGGTCATGGTACCGCGGCGCGCTGCCGAAATCACTCCAGTGATGACTCCGAAGACGATGGCAAAGATGGTTCCCACCGCTACCATGGGGATCGTGTTGAACAGATCCTGACGCAGGTTCGTTGAGACGGGCTGTTGGTCGGCGAAAGAGATACCCATGTTTCCATGGAACAGCTCCCGAAAGTAGATCAAGTACTGCTCCCACTTCGATTTGTCCAACCCGAACTCGTGTGTAAGGGCCTTTTTCAACGCGGGACTCGAGTGTGGAACCCTCGCGAGGCTGGTGATGGCGCTCCCAGGCAGCGCGCGGAACAACAGGAAGTTGAGCGTCAAGGCGACGAAGATCGTCGCGATGGCGAACGCGGTTCGCTTGATGATGTAGTCGGCGCCGCGCACGGGTGCTCCTAACCCCGAAGCCGCTAAACCCGGTGGACTTGCACCAGAGTTTGGGTCGACAACGGGTTGAGGATCCCCTGAGGCGACTTCACGAAACCGGTCCAATTCTTGCTGTAGGCATCGATACTCTGGTTAACGGCATAGATCAGGTACGGCTTTTGCTTGGCGATCAGCTCCTGCATCTGATGAACGATCTGAGCACGCTTGGCAGGATCGAGCGTCTGACCCTGGAGTTTGTACAGCCGGTCGTACTTCTTGTTGCAGTAACCGCTGTCGTTCCAGATGCCCCACGAGTTGCAGGTCAGGACATAGAGCATGAAGTCGGGGTCGATCAAGGGGACCCAATCCCACATCGCGAGATCGAAGTTCTGGTACTTGTTGTTCGGAGCAAGGATCTCGTCGTAAGCGGTTGTGTCATCCAGGGACTTTTGGATGAGCTTGATCCCGATCTGCTGAAAGTCAGATTGGATGATGCTGAACGAACGGTCACCCGCCCCTGCTTCGTCGTGGGCAAAGATCACGGTGTACTCCATCTTGTGTCCGTCCGCGACCCGGATCCCGTCCGAACCCTTCTTGTAGCCGGCTTTGTCCAGCAACTGATTTGCCTTGGTCAGATTGAAAGGCGGGGGCTTGATGTTGGGGTCGCTCCACGGGACGTTCGTCCCCGGAGCGTTCCCTGTGGTCGAGGGAATGATCGATGCACCCGGCTGGGCCGTTCCCAACCACGCCGTCTTCACGATCTTTTGGCGATCGATCGCGTAGTCCATGGCTTGCTTAACGAGGGGGTTGAGAAGCTCCCGGTTCTGGGTCTTTTGCGGATTGGAATTGATGATGAAGTCTCTGATCTCCAGTCCCGGCACACTCGTGACGGTGATACCGGCGCTCTTCAATGTGTCGAGGCCGGTGGGCGGGACGCTCTCGGCGGCGTCGATCTCGCCGTTCTTCAGGGCACTGATCATGGCGTCGTCGTTGCTGTAGTACTGAAGCCCCCAGCCATCGATATGCGGCTTGGTGCCCCAGAAGTTCGGGTTCCGCTGGAACAGCGCTACGTCTTTCTTCTTGTACGAGACCAGCATGAATGGGCCTCCCGAAACAACCGGCTTGTTCCCTACGGGAGCGTTCGCGAACTTCTTTATCTGCGACCCATTGCCGGTGGCCAGCTTGCCCCAGACGTGTTCGGGCACGATGGGCATCTGTTGAAGGTTGGGAAGAACCTCTGCCGAGGGCTTGCTATAGGTAACTACCAGCGTGTTGTCGTCCGGCGCCTTCGCATCCTTGACGTTTGCCACGTACCCTGCACAGCACGAAGTCGCGGTCTTCTGATACTTCACCACCATGTTGATGCTGAAGGCCGCGTCCTTCGCGGTTAGCGGCTGGCCATCAGACCACTTTGCGCCGGGTCTGGTGTGAAAGGTCCATTTGAGTCCGTCGGAAGAATGGCTCCAGCTAGTCGCGAAGTAAGGCTTGAACTGAAGTGTCGTGGTGTCGTACTGCATCAGGAAGGGGTATTCGTACCCGAAGATGGTGTACGCGTCCTGTTGGAATGCCACGAACGGGTTCAGAGAGTCGATCTGAGAGGCACTTCCGAAGCGAAGCTCGCCACCTTGTTTCGCTCCACCTCCCGAGGAATTCCCAGAACTACACGAAGACGCCACGAGGGCCATCGCCACCGCTACGCCACACACCTTCAGCCAGGTCTTCATCGTTCCCCCTTTACGCTTGTGCGGTGGCAGGCTCGTCAACGACGAGCTGCCGGCCATCGGCATCCAACGTCACTTCAACTCCCAGCGGCAGTGTCGCCATATTCTTCCCGTGCCCCAGAGGAAGCCCGTATATAGCGGGCACCCCCAAGGGTTCGATATATCTTTCGAGCACGTCTTCGATAGAGAGGGACTGTGGAAACTCGGGGCGGGCTTCGCTCCAGTCGCATCGAACGAGCTCGCCGACCACCACCCCGATCACGCCTTCGAGCATCCCTGCTTGCGTCATCTGGTTGAGTATTCCGTCGATGTACCAGGGCGGCGCATCGACGTCCTCGAAGAAGAAGATCTTGCCGTCGAGATCGCTTTGCCACTCGGTGCCGATCGCCTGTCCCAACAGCCAGAGGCAGCCTCCGACCAGCTGACCCGAAACCTTCCCCGAGGTTAACGCCCTGATGTAGTCGTCGCCGGGCTTGCGCGGCATCTCTCCCAACGGATCTGTGGAAGTCAGCGCTTGCAGCAACCGGTTCCGGGTGAACTCGCGTTCGTCGGGGGATCTGTCCGCATCGTCAACGCTTGCAAGGCCGGGTCCGTAGAACGTGACCATGTCCGTGTAGTGCCGGATGGCTGTGTGCAGGGCGGTGATGTCCGACAGGCCGACGAACGGTTTGGGATTGTCCTTGATGACGTCGAAGTCTATGTACGGAATCGCCTGAGCGGAGCCGTAACCCCCCTGGAAACACTGCACCACATCCACCTCGGGGTCGGCGAATAGGGCAGTGATGTCGCGGCCTCGCTGCTTCGGATCGCCCGCCACGTAGGCATCGCGCTCATACACGCCGTCGGCTAGCTTGACGTGGTAACCGGCTGACTCCCACCACTCCATGCCGCGCAATACTTCAGAGCGATTGTGATACGGGGTGGCCGGCGCTGGCACCCCTATCGTTCCGCCGGCCTGAAGGGCCGGACCCTTAAGCGTCATGGTGATCCTTCCGTTGAGGAAGTGCAGTCTCTCGCACCTCAGCGACGAACGAGACGACCTCAGCCACTGCAGCTTCGAACAGCGTCTTGCCCTTCTCTGGGGTAGCCCTCGTGGCGTCTCCCTGAACCCCCGAGTGGGAGAAAGAAGACCACCAAGGCATTAGCTTCAAAGGTCCGTCGGACCAATCCATCCACATGAGCTCGGTCACAGGGTAGGTCTTCTCATCCACTGCAAGGCTCATATCCACGGCATCGGGCTGGAGATGGAGATACAGGGAGGTTTCCAGTTCGCATGCGTGGCCCATGCCGCCCCGCTCGGAGTCACGGGTATCTGCGATCACCTTCTGGCTTCGGGGGCCGGACAGATAGAAGGCGGCCGCCACTAGTGATTCGGGCTCTTCGACCATTGTGAGTCTGGCGGCCATCTCGACCAGGTTCTGGTTCGAGCCATGCCCGTTCACCAATAGGACACGGGGAAAGTCATGGCGAACGAGAGAGAGCGCGACGTCTGTGCAATAGCGGCAGAACGTATCCCATCCGATCGTGACGGTGCCAGGGAAGTCCATGTGGTGCGGCGAATATCCGTGAACGATCGCCGGGAGGAGCACGGTCGCTTCCGGCAACTCGGTGGCGGCTCCCCTGCAGATCGCCTCGACGAGGGTCACATCGGTATCGATCGGGAGATGGGGGCCGTGGTCCTCGAGGGTGCCTATCGGAACGATGGGGACACGGCCCTCACCAGCCGCGCGCCTCACCTCGGGCCAGCTCAGTTTCCCGTACTCGAGAGGCCTACCCCACATGCTCGGTTCTATCTTGCTCTGAGAAACGGATGAGGAAGGCCGCGGACTGGCGCATGTGCTCGCGTAGACCTTCGATCGACGCGTATTCATCAGAGGCGTGGGCGCGTGCGCAATGACCGGCCCCCCCGATGACGAAGGGTATCGAAACAACTTGCTCGAACAGGTGATACGGCGCCCACCACGGGGCGGAGGGCCACACCCGCGCGGGGCGGCCGATGTCCGCATGTGACGAGATCATCGCTTGAGCAACGGACGATGAGGGATCGGCGCGCGATGGAGGACAAACATCGGTCACCTCGACGGTGACCTCCGGCGCAACTTCATGGACCGCGGAGTGAGCTGCAGTCGCAACCTCGTCGAAATCAGCGCCGTAAGGCATCCTGATGTCGACGATCGCGCTGGCATGGTCCGGGATGATCGTCTTTCCCCCGGCTGGGTAGCCGGCGGCGATCCCATTGATGTTTATCGCCGCGCCGTACAAGAGGCGGCGCACTATCGACGCCGGATCTGCGGCCGCCTTGTAACGATGGGCTCCCGATTCGGCGAGATACGCGTCCGCGTCTAGCCCTGCTGCGAGCTGCGCGAGGAAGGGTTCGTCCTGCGGCGGCACGCGTACCTCTTGGAGGCCCGCTATGGCAGGGGTTTCGTCGGCATTGACCAGGGAATCCAGTGCCCGTACCAGAGACCATGCGGGGGAGGCGATGTTGACGCCTTCGCTCGAGTGGAGCGCCCTGTCGGTGGGGCCGCCCCAATCACCGCCCTTGCAGGTGAGTGCCAGCGACAGGATCCCCTTGCACCCGAGGTAGACCTCGGGGGTTCCGGAGGCGTCTGCCATCAGGTCGAGATCGAACGCGGCATCGGCCGTCAAGAGCTCGGCATTGGCCTCGAGGACGCTCTGTAGATGGACACTCCCGATCTCCTCCTCGCCCTCGACGATGAAACGAAGATCAACGGGAGGTGTGGCGACCTTGTTGAAGGAGGACAGAGCCATAAAGAACGCCGACAACGAGCCCTTCGAGTTGGCGGCCCCACGCGCGATCACCACGCGGCCGACTCCGGGGAGATCGGTCAGCTCGGCCCCGAACGGCGGCCACGTCCAATCGGGTTCATCCGCAGGTTGAACGTCATACATACCGTAGCGAAGGAGCCGGGGGCCGTCGCCGGCGACCCGTCCGACGACGACAGGATGACCGGGAGTGATCACTATGTCTGCATCTCCGCCGGCGGACTGGATCAGCCCCGCGGTGGCTTGTGCGGCTGCCTCTATCCCTTCAGAGGTTCCCGAGACCGACGGCTGGCGCAAATAGTTACGGACGCGATCGAGGTGAGAGTCAAAGTCATTGTCGATCTGATCCCAGACGCGTTGGAGAAGTGGAGAGGGCGCGCTCTCTTGGGTTTTCACGGTTGCATTATCGACTCACTCGAGCGAATGCGCCTGCACAGAACTTTGACCGGGAGTACGTGGACCGGCCATCATTCCTCGATAGGGTCGAGCGCATGACGATCGCCTTTTCCACACATCACGTCGTAAAGCGGTATGGAAACACCACCGCCTTAGACGACGTGACCCTTCAGGTTGACGAAGGCGAGCTGCTGGGACTGTTGGGCCCCAACGGAGCAGGAAAGTCGACGCTGGTCAAGATCGGATGCGGGCTGGTAAGGGCGACGTCCGGAACGGTAGAAGTCTGTGGTTCGCCCGCCGGCTCCTTCGCCGCCCGATCCACCATCGGATACCTGGCCGAGCTCTTCCGTTTCCCTCCCTGGCTTGAAGCGGCCGAGCTCCTCCAACTTCATCAGGAGCTGGCGGGCTCGCAGGGGGGAGCTACCGAGCGCAAGGAGTTGTTGACCCTGGTTGGGCTCGGCGATGTGGGCGAACGCCGGGTCGACGCCATGTCGAAGGGCATGCAGCAACGGCTGGGCATCGCTCAAGCCCTCATCGGCTCACCTCGGCTCCTGGTGCTGGATGAACCCACCAGCGCGCTGGACCCGGCCGGAAGGCGGGCCGTGCGCGTCATCCTCGAAGAGGTCAAGCAGCGCGGCATCAGCGTCATCTTGAACTCCCATCTCTTGAGCGAAGTCGAGCTCGTCTGCGACCGGGTGGTCATCATCTCGAACGGGCGCATCGTTGCCGAAGGGACGCCGCAGGACCTGGCGGCGCAGCGCGGTGTGGAGATCGAAACCGAACAGGGCACGCGGGTCTTCCCCGATGCCGATCGCGAGCAGGTGCCTCAGCTCGTCGCTGAACTAGTGGCGGCGGGGCGCTCCATCTACGGCGTCCGCGCTCGCAAGCCCACGCTGGAGGACGTCTACATCGAGACCGTCGGAGAGCAGGTCCGGTGAAAGCGGTTTGGACGATAGCAAGGCACACGATCCGCGAGTGCGTACGGCGTCGGGTCTTCCTGGTGACACCGGTGGCGACCATCGGCTTCCTCGGCCTCTATGCCATCGGCAATCACTTTGCCTTCAGCCACATAGGAGGGGGCACGACAACCGGTTTCGCCGGGAGCTTGGTCGACCAGCGGGCTCTTGCGGGATCCACCTTGGTGGGATTGGGGATGTTCATGACGCTGTTCTTGGCCTCGTCGCTCGGCATCTTCCTTACGTTTTCCACCATCCGCGGAGACGCCGAGCAAGGTGTTCTCCAGCCCCTGGTGGTCCGCCCCGTAGCGCGATGGGGTGTAGTCGTCGGACGCTTCGTGGGAGCTTCAGTCATCTGCGCTGCCTACGCCGCGTTCCTCTATCTCGGAACGGTGTTGATCACGTGGGTGATCGGATCGTGGGCGCCCTCGCCGTTGCTCTTGCCGGGCATCGCAATGACCGCCGCCGTCGAGGTGGTGATCGCGCTTTCGCTGCTCGGCTCGACCATGCTGACCGCGCTCCCCAACGGGATCGCCATGTTCATGCTCTACGGCGCGGGCCTGTTGGGGGGGCTTCTCGGCCAACTTGGCAAAGTCCTGTCCTCGCCTTCGCTGGAAACGACGGGGCGGATCACTTCCTGGGCGCTTCCGTACGAGGCCCTCTACCAGGCCGGTCTGAACTACCTCACGGCGGGTGCCACCGGCCTCACCCGTGTGGTGGTTCGCCTGGGTCCCCTCGGGGGTGCGACTTCGGGGGGGCCGCTGCTGGGCCTATGGGCAGTGATCTACGTGGTTGGGGTCGGCCTGGGCTGTATCGCGCTGTTCGGACGAAGAGATCTGTAGCCTGGTCAACCAAGCGTTCCCCGGCAGGACTATCCCCCCAGGGTGATCAGCCTGACCCGTGCTCGATAAACGGCTCCTCGTAAAGCTGGTCCCGGCGATGCGCCCTTCCGAATCGGCCGCTGAAAATGGCTCGCCACCCCGGACGCCGGACCTAGCTCAGACCGCCTTCGATCCAGCTCTCTATGGACCGTCTCCGAAGCCGGCGGGAGGACGCGGGCGATCCGACCTGTTGCAGCACGTCAGTCTGCCTTCTCAACTGCAACCGGCGCGTCGGCAAACTCTCCCGGACGGCCGCCCGCCGGTCAGAGACCGACCTGCGTTCGGCGACGCGACGATCGCCCTCGAAGGCGGTTGGGTTAGTGCGCCGCATGGCTGATTCCTCCCAAGTGGGCCGGGTCGTGCTGCGGTGGGCCTGCGGTGCTCATTGCTTGCGCCGCGCGTGGTGTCAACATATGGCCACGTCACACCACTGGTCATGAGGCATCCAGCGTAGGAGCCTCCCCCAAGCAGGCGGCCCGCTAACGTAGACAAGCCCAGCTCTCAGCAAACACTAAGGTATCTCTCAGGAATAGTCCGCATAATCGCGAGGTGGAGAACAAAGGTCGCGTGCTCGTGGTCGACGACGAGTCAAATATCACCGACCTCGTGGCCATGGCGCTGCGTTACGAGGGCTTCGAGGTCGACGTCGCAGCCACCGGAAGATCGGCCGTCGAGGCGGCCCGCTCCAAACCTTCGAACCTTTTGATCCTGGATGTGATGCTGCCCGACATCGACGGGTTCGAGGTGGCCCGCGAGCTTTCCCTCAGCGGACACCGGGTCCCGATCCTGTTCCTCACCGCCCGAGACGCGACGGAAGACAAAGTCCGCGGCCTGACGATAGGGGGCGAT